>PFFW01000008.1 GCA_002781745.1 Rhodospirillales bacterium CG15_BIG_FIL_POST_REV_8_21_14_020_66_15 | reverse complement strand
AAGTTCGCGCAAAACAACGTTCCGGTTTTGCGACATGACGCGGGGTGGAGCAGCCCGGTAGCTCGTCAGGCTCATAACCTGAAGGTCGTTGGTTCAAATCCAACCCCCGCAACCAAATAAACGTCGCTAGATCAATCATCTAGCGGCGTTTGTTGTTACTGCTGTATGATGCAATTTTGGAAAAGTCAACACCGAGTCAACACCGTTGCGGTTTTCGTGACAAGGTTTTGCCGTGTTGATTTTTGAAGCCCAAGCCCCAAAATCACCCCAGCCAACTGCGGATATCTCCATCTTATCCGGGAACGAGTTGGGTTGCAGGGTATCGACAACGTCCCAACACGGGTAGCCAGTTCGTCGATGCCTCTTTTCGAGCCCGCCAAAATGGGCGGCAACTAGGCTTCTAATAGCTAATTCTGGCGTAGCCATTTGGGGATTTCCGAAAGCATCGTGGCCTCTCGCAGCAAGGCATTCAAAATGGCATCAAGCTTCGTTGTATCGTAGTTATTAGAAATCAGCTCAGCATCGGCTTGATTGTAAAAGTGTTGAGCGTAGGTATCCTTGTGCTCCAATGAACCATGCCATGTGTCGAGGCTGGATTTGTAGTTTGTCCAGAGAACTTGAGCAGGTGGATAGGTGGGCAAGTTCAGGTCGAGATAACACTCAATGCCTGCCGCGCAGCCGTTAATGTCTGACGGTTTGACGCCTTCCGGCCCACGAGCTGGAAACTGCGTGAAGCACTCCAATACCGGCAGAACCATGGCCCGCATATTTGTTGGCATTTTCAGCTCGATCAGACGGCGATATGCCTCCTGTCCTTCGGCGTCATTATCCAACACGAACAGGACCTTGTTCTGGACGTCGATACGAACCAAGCCCTCGGCAAACTTTGTTAGAGGGCCAGTTCCCCAAAAATGATGGCGTTCATTCACATCGATGAAACGGAAAAAGTCAGCGATATCGGGCTGGAGTACTGCGAGCGCGCGTTTGAGTATGCGCGCGTCAGACGTGCCCTCCGTGGCGACCAGAATAGTTTCCTCGCGTCTCGCACCGGCATTGAAATCAGCTTCTTCTGCCCAGCCGGCGCTGACCAGTGGACCATACTGCCAAATGACGGAAGTCTCCGCATGTCTCTGGCTTTGCCCGAACACTTGCAACATTGAGTAGGGGCTGAGGACCGCAACGCTTGCCCCGAAGAAGCTACGCTCTGACCAATACATCTGAGGAGGGCCGTTCGGGATGCGCTGCATCTCCTCAGTCATTACCGCGAAGCGCCCCTGCGATTTAAGATCGCGGTCAGGATCTTCGTATTCGATGTAGGTTTCGTCCAACGCATCAAGAGAGAACCTGCCACAGAACTCACAAAACTCGTCAAATGACATGAAGCCCTTTGGCGGAATCGGTGCGTATTCGGATTCAGCCTCGTGTGCCTCGCCTACGACGGCTTCATACTCAGCCCTCGCTGTGTCGATCGTGTACCCAATAAGGTTTAGCCGAGGCAGCACCCGTCTCAACGGCCGTATAAAGGCAGCCTCCGCGAGCGACACATCTTCTTCGGGATGAGCCTCGTAATAGTCGTAGTCGATCCCGTCGGCGCGACAGCGCGCGCGATCAGCCTCTTGAAAAAGGAAACCGTGATCGATCCCCATGTGATTTTTAGAGTAGTCAAGCGAGATGCCGCCAATGGTTAGTTCAATCTCCGTGCCCAATGAATCCCTCCGATTCTCTCTATTTAGTCCGTGGTCTCCATGTAATCGCTTAGTTTTGGGGCGTAGATCATTCGCATAGACCCGGGCCAGCTGTTTGACGCAGTTTTCGACAAAGCACGGATCGTTGTGAACAGTAGCGAATGACTTGAATTTCCTTTGAGGACCATACCTGCATATCAATATTATTGCATGACAGTTTTATATTGCCAGATCGACATCTTAGAAACGTTTTGTATAAGAGTCAGAGACCCACAGAGGTTCGGGTGAGCGGTCGATAGGGGAAGGAGAGGCCTTCGCCGCCGCTCGGCACGGAGCCTTTGCCATGAACATTACCATTCCACTTCAAGACCTGGACATCTCCCCGCTCAATGTCCGCAAGACCCACCCAAGCGCGGCGGAGCAAGATGAACTGAAAGCGTCGATCTTCGCCCACGGCTTGCTGGAAAACCTGATCGTCCGCCCCTCTGAAGGCGGTCGCTACGAGGTGCTGGCCGGCGGGCGTCGGTTGTTGGCCCTGCGCAGTCTGGCGCGCGAAGGCGAACTTGCTGCCGATCATCCGGTCGCCTGCCTGGTCCATGACGGCGACCCGCAGGAAATCTCGCTGGCCGAAAACGTGGTGCGCCTGTCCATGCACGCTCTCGACCAGTTCGAAGCCTTCGCGGCTTTGGCCGATCAGGGCCAGAGCGTGGCCGACATCGCCAGCCGGTTCGGTCATTCCGAAAAGCTGGTGCGTCAACGCCTGCGTCTCGGCCGCGTCGCCCCGGAAATTCGCGAAGCCTATCGGGACGACGCGATCACCCTTGAAGCCCTGATGGCCTTTGCGGTGAGCGAAGATCACGGCCAGCAGCTCTCGGTATGGAACGCGGTCAAAGACGGCTATATCCATGCCAGTCACGTCAAGCGCTTGTTGACCGATGAGAAAATCGCGGCGACGTCCAAGCTGGTCCGCTTCATTGGGCTTGAGGCCTATCAGGCCGCGGGCGGCGCCATCACCCGCGATCTGTTCGCCGAGGGCGATGCCGGGGTCTGGCTTGAGGATCGCGCCTTGGTCGAGCGTTTGGCGCAAGCGAAGTTGGACACCGCCGCCCTTGACCTGAAACAGGCCGAAGGCTGGAAATGGGTCGAGGGCGTATCCGATCTTCCCTGGGATTTGATTCAAAAATGCCAAACCGTCTACGCGCAAGCCCAAGAGCCGACGCCGGAACAGGCCGCCGAGCTCGAACGGTTGCAAAAGGGACTGGAAATCTATGAGGCCATCGACGCCGACGGCGGCCTCAGTCCCGAAGATGAGGAAAAGGTCGCGGAACTCGAAGCGTGCTACGGCGAAATCGAAGACGCCCTGCGCGCCTACGTCGCCGAAGACCTGGCGCGGGCCGGGGCGTTTGTCTCCATCGACCACGGTGGTGAGCTGTCCATTCGCCGGGGGCTGGTCCGTCCCGAGGATCGCTCCGCCGAAGCTGTCGCTGGGGGTGACGGGACGGCTTGCGCGTCGGGCTACAGCGCCAAGCTGGCCGAGGATCTCGGCGCATTCCGCTTGCAAATCGCTCAGGCGCATCTTGCGCAGGACTTCGACTGCGCGTTTGATCTGGTGCTGTTCACCATGGCTCATGGCGTGTTGGGTGTCGGGTATCTGTCCGGCAAGCCGCTCGACGCCAGCTATACGGCGACGCTCCCCCATGGCTTTGCCGAACGCTTCGGGACAGAAGGCGCCCAATTGCCGCCGGACTTTGACCTCGCATGGCTCGACCTGTCGCCGGAGGAGGGGTTTCAGGCGCTGTGCGCCTTGCCGCCCAAGGTCAAGCGCCGCCTGTTCGCCCACTGCGTGGCCCTGACCCTTCGGGGCGGCCTGGGTAACGTCGCTGGAAACGATTTGCATGAGGAGGTTGGGCGCAGGCTCGGCGTCGACGTCGCCGCACACTGGCGACCGACGGCAGAGAATTTCTTCAAGCGTCTGAAGAAAGACCGGGCGCTGGCGATTGCCGAAGAGGTCTTGGGTGAGACCTGGGCGCGCAACCATCGTGACGAGAAGAAAGCGGTGTTGGCCGAGACGCTCGAAGCAAATTTCTCTGGAAACCGTTCCCCCGGCGTTGCGGCGGAACAAGCCTTCGTGGCCGCCAACTGGCTGCCCGACGGCATGGCCTATCCGCGCGGCGAGACGCCGGACGCCGGTGAGCCTGCGCCCAGCGAACCCGTCCCCGACGATCTGCCGGAGGCGTTTCGCCTTCCTGCGGCGGAGTGAGACGTCGGCGCGAAGAGGTGGAGGCTGGAAAGGTCAGGGCGAGGCGGAACTGAAAAGTTCGCTTCGCCCTTTCCATTTTCACAAGGAGCAACGCGATGAAACTTATCACCAAAGACATCGAGCAAAAACTGTTGGCCAACGGACGCAATCGCGGCCAGGACCATCCGCCGGTGGTCAAAATCTTCAATCCGATGGGATCGGCCACCTGGCTTTTGTCGGAGATCGACCCCGAAGCGCCGGACATCGCGTTCGGCTTGGCAGACCTGGGGATGGGCAGTCCCGAACTGGGATCGGTATCCCTTTCCCAATTGCAGAACTTTCGTAACAACCTGACCGGGCTGGGATTGGAACGAGACCTCTTTTTCGAGGCCAGCGCGCCTATGAGCGCTTATGTCGCCGCCGCCGCCAGGGCCGGGTATATCGTCGAAACCCTTTCTTGAGCGGGGCAATACCATGAGCAAAAAACTGCGCGATTTTGTCGTCACCCTTTACCCCGCGACGATGGAACGGGGGTATTTCGTCACCCGGTTCGAATTCGGTCAGGACCTGCCGAGAAAGCGCGTTCAGGCCGCAAGCGCGGACGAAGTCGTCGCCGAAGCCCTGACCTTTGCCTCCGACCACGGCCAGCCTTGCCATGCGGGCATCCGCATCACGCAAGGCCGCAAACCCGCCGGGTTCGACGCCAAAACCAAAGCGCTATATTTCAACATGGATCTGCCGGAAGCCTCCTGAGGATAGACGGACGGTCCATCTCAAAACCGCCCCGGCTCGCGCCGTGGGCGGTTTTTCTTTTGAGAGTCAGAGGCCGGGAAAGGTTGGGGGAACGAGCCGGGGGCGAGCGGAGCCCTTGGCGCCAATCTTAAGGAGGTTCCCGATCATGCCCGTACACGCCGTCACCCAAACATCGTCCGGTTCACCCCTGCCGCCGTCCGTTCTGGACGGCGATTTGTTTTCCCGTGCTCCCGAGGTTCAAAGACCAAACGGGCATCAACAGCGCGCCGCCCGGCTGATAGCCGTGGCGCAGCATGTGCTGGCGGTATTGTGCCGGGGGGAGGCGGTGACGACCGCCATCTTGCGCACCGCGATGGAGACGGCTTTCGGCGGCAGCGACGCCCAAGGGCTTTGGGCCTGGAAGGATGCGTATGAGGCCCAGGAGCTGGCAAGCTTGCTGTTCGTGCGCAAATACCGTGACGCCCTGGCCCAGCGTGAACCGCTGGCCCGGCTTGCGACCCTGGAAAAACTCCAATCCCTGCTGGCGACGCACACCCGGCGCTCGGATGTTTCCCAACGCTGGCAGCAGTTCTCGACGCCTTTGGCGTTGGGGTTCACCCTGGCCGAGGCGCTCAAGATCGGGCCGGAAGATGTGGTGTTGGAGCCTTCGGCCGGAACGGGCCTGTTGGCGGGGTTCGCCGAGGGCGCGCGCAACCTTCGCCTTAACGAACTGGAACCCGGACGCCGCGCCGTGCTCAAGGTTCTGTTCCCTGACGTTCCGGTTTCCGATCATAACGCCGAGTACATCGACGATCTTCTGCCGCGCGGCTTTCGGCCTTCCGTGGTGATCATGAATCCGCCGTTTTCGACCTCGCCGACCATGGCCGGAACCTCCCCGGCGGTGGCCGGTCGGCATGTGTTCTCCGCGCTCAACCGTCTGGCCGAGGGCGGACGGTTGGCGGCGATCACCGGGCGCACCTTTGCACCCGATAGCCCCAAATGGCGCGAAGCCTTCGTGCGGCTCCAGTGCATCGGCCGGGTGGTGTTCTCGGCGCCTCTGGCCGGGGGGATTTACGCCAAGCATGGAACCAGCTTCGAGACCCGTCTGACGGTGATCGACAAACTTCCGGCGGGGGACCCGCGCGACTTTTCGGCCTACGTGCCCGATCTGGTCGGTTCTGCGGCGGATTTGCTCAAGCTGGTGCTGCGACAGGTTCCTGACCGATTGCCGGTGGACGGCCATAGCGTTGAGACCGCTCCGGTTAAGGCTTTGGTCCTCACCTCCGTGCCTACGCCTCAAGTCGAAAAACCTGAGCCCATTACGATCACCGACGGCTTGCCGTTGACCTATGCCGCCGTCGACTGGTCCGCACCGGACGGGGAACTGCGCGAATGCCTTTACGAAGCTTACGCGCCGCAGTCTGTCGTCATCGAAGGTGCTGGCAATCATCCGACGCCGTTGGTGCAGTCGGCGGCCATGGCCTCGGTCGCGCCGCCCAAGCCGTCCTATGTGCCGACGCTGCCCAGGCGGCTGGTGAACGAGGGCGTTTTGTCCGACGCCCAGTTGGAAAGCATCATCTATGCGGGCGAGGTCCATGAGCGCCTGCTGCCGGGCGAATGGGCGGTCAACCGCCATTACGATCTGGCCGGGGAAAGCGAGATCGAAGCCGATGGGGCCGACGACGATGGGGACGGCGGGACCGTGCGTTCGGTGCGCTTCCGCCAAGGCTGGTTTTTGGGCGACGGCACCGGGTGTGGCAAGGGCCGCCAGGTGGCGGGCATCATCTTGGACAACCGCCTCAAGGGCCGGACTAAGGCGGTGTGGGTGAGCAAGAACGATAAGCTGTTGGAGGACGCCCGGCGCGATTGGGCGGCGCTCGGCGGGGATCCGGCCCAGGTGGTGCCGCTGTCGAAGTTCAAGCAGGGCCAGCCCATCGACCTGAAGGACGGCATCTTGTTCTTGACCTACGGCACGCTCCGTTCCGGCGCACGGCAAGGCAAGAAATCCCGTCTCGATCAAATCGTGGAGTGGTTGGGAGATGGTTTTGACGGCCCGTTGATGTTCGATGAATCCCATGCGCTCGCCAACGCCACCAGCGAAAAGGGCGAGCGCGGCGTCAAGGCCGCCTCCCGACAGGGCCAGGCCGGATTGCGCTTGCAGCGCGCCGTGCCGAACGCCCGCGTCGTCTACGTCTCGGCCACCGGGGCGACCCATGTGTCCAACCTGGCCTACGCCGAACGGCTGGGCCTGTGGGGTGAAGAGACCGCGTTCGCCACCCGGGCGGCCTTTGTCCAGGCGATGGAGGCGGGCGGCGTCGCGGCGATGGAGGTGATCTCACGCGATCTCAAGGCCATGGGCCTCTATATGGCCCGCTCGCTCAGCTACGACGGCGTCGAGGTGGACATTCTCGAACACGCCCTGACGCCTGAGCAGATCGAGATTTACGATAGCTTCGCCGAGGCCTATCACGTCATCCACCAGAACCTGCACGCCGCCTTGGAGGCGCTGAACATCACCTCGGAAGACGGTACGCTGAACAAGAACGCCAAGTCCGCCGCGTTGTCGGCGTTCGAAGGTTCCAAGCAGCGGTTCTTCAACCACATGCTCACCGCCATGAAGTGCCCGTCGCTGATCAAATCCATCGCGGCGGATACGGAGCGCGGCGATTCCGTGATCGTGCAATTGGTCTCCACCGGGGAGGCCTTGCTGGAACGCCGCCTGGCCGACATCCCGAGCGCCGAATGGAACGATCTCACCGTCGATATCACGCCCCGCGAATACGTGCTCGACTACCTGGCCCATTCCTTCCCGACCCAGTTGTTCGAGATTTACACCGACGAAGACGGCAACGCCTGTTCGCGGCCCATGTTCGATGCAGGGGGCAATCCGGTGATCAACCGCGAAGCCGAGGCCCGGCGCGACAAGATGATCGAGCATCTGGCCAGCCTTCCGGCGGTGCCTACCGCGCTCGACCAGCTTTTGCACCACTTCGGCACGCAAGCGGTGGCCGAGGTCACCGGGCGCAGCCTGCGTCTGGTGCGCGAAAACGGCGTGCTCAAGGTCGAGAAACGCCCGGCGTCGAGCAACCTGTCGGAAGCCCAGGCTTACATGGACGACCAAAAGCGCATCTTGGTGTTTTCCGACGCCGGGGGCACCGGCCGGTCCTATCACGCCGACCGGGACGCCAAAAATTCGCGGCGCCGGGTGCATTATCTATTGGAGCCGGGCTGGCGGGCGGACAACGCCATCCAGGGGCTGGGGCGCTCCAACCGCACCAACCAGGCCAGCGCGCCGCTGTTTCGTCCCGTCGCCACCGACGTGAAGGGCGAGAAGCGGTTTCTGTCCACCATCGCCCGGCGGCTGGACAGCCTGGGTGCCATCACCAAGGGTCAGCGCCAGACCGGCGGGCAGGGGATGTTTAGGGCCGAGGACAACCTGGAAAGTCCCTACGCCCGCGCCGCGTTGCGCCAGCTCTATATGAAGATCGTGCGCGGCGAAGTGCCGGAGTGTTCGCTCGAAGGCTTCGAGGATCAAACCGGCCTGTCCCTGCTGGACGGTGACGGATCGGTGCGCGAGGAGTTGCCGCCCATGAGCCGGTTTTTGAACCGGGTGCTGGCCTTGACCATCGGACGGCAGAACGCGCTGTTCGAGGCCTTCGAGACGGTGCTGGAGCAGATCCTCGAAGGCTTGCGCGCGTCGGGCGGCCTGGACGTCGGCGTCGAGACCTTGCAGGCCGACAGCTTTACCGTCACCGAGAGCCAGGATGTTTGCACCCATGCGCGGACCGGGGCGGAAACGCGGTGCTTGTCCATCGAGCGGCGCGACAAGGTGACGCCCTTGTCCTTCGAAGATGCAGAGGCACAGTGTGGAGAAAGCACCCGCTTCCTGGTCAACGCCAAGTCGGGACGGGCGGCGCTGTGCAAACCGGCCCCCTCGCGCATGAGCGAAGCGGGCGCGGTGGAACGCTGTGTTCGCTTGCTCCGCCCCCTGGACAGCCACACCCTCACCGAAACCGAACTGGTCGCCTCGGCCTGGGAGGAGGCCAATATCCATGGTTTTCAACAAGCCTGGGAAACGGAACTGGCGAACCTGCCCGAGTACCGCACCTCGACCTTCTATCTGGTGACGGGGTTGCTGCTGCCGATCTGGGACCGGATGGACACTGGCGTGGGCGGGGGCTCGTTGCGCATCTTTCGCCTGCAAACCGACGAGGGCCAGCGTTTGCTGGGCCGTGTCCTGCGCGAAAAGGATCTGCCCCGGTTCTATGCCGCCTTGGGGCTGGACGCGCCGGAACTCACCATTGAGGCCGCGTGGACGTCCATTCTGGAAGACGGCGCGTCCTACCCCCTGGTCCAGGGGCTGCGTCTGCGCCGTTCGCGGATCATGGGCGAAAACCGGGTCGAGATCGAGGTGGGAAGTGGGCCGGGCATGTTCGACGCGCTGATCCATCTCGGCTGCATGACCGAGATCATCCAGTACCGCCGCCGCGCGTTCATCCCCGTGGGCACCCAAGGGCCGGACATCCTGGCCAAGGTTCTGGATCGTTTCCCGATGGTGAAAGGGTGAGCCATGCGCGCGTCCGAACTCTCGCGCCGCCTCGCCCAGAACGCCGAGGCGGTATGTCGACGCTACCTGTCCAACGGTCGTCGCCAGGGTCGCTACTGGACAGTGGGCGATGTTCGCAACACGCCCGGTCGGTCGATGTTCGTCCGGCTCAGCGGGCCAGAATCCGGCCCCGGCGCCGCCGGGCATTGGCAGGATGCCGCATCGGCGGAATATGGCGATCTTTTGGACCTGATCCAACTGTCACAAGACTTGCCCGATCTTGCCTCCGCTATGGCCGAGGCTGAGCGGTTCCTGGGGCAGCCCGCCGCGCATCATGTAGCTTCACAGGGTGGCAAGGCCTATCCCACTGATCGCACGGAAATCGCCCGGCGTCTGTTCGCCGAAGCGCGGCCGGTGGTGGGCACCTTGGGCGAAGCCTATCTGAAATCGCGCGGACTCGTTCTGGGTGATTGGGGTGCCTCCTTACGGTTTCATCCCAGCGCTTGGTTTGATGAATACAACTATTGCCCGGCGTTGTTGGCGGCGTCGCGCGACAACGCGGGCAACCTCACCGGCGTTACGCGCTTCTTCCTCGACGCCGAGGCGGGTCTGATCGAGCGCCGTGCGTTGGGGCGGTTGAACGGCCATGCTGTGCGCCTGGGCGGTCGGAGCCAGTCCTCCGGCAGCGGCCACCTGATCGTCGGCGAGGGCTTGGAGTCCACCCTGTCGTTCGCGCTGCTTGATCCCGAACGCGCCGCCGGATGCGATCTGGCCGCCGCCATGAGCGCCGCCCACATGGCGGCCTTCATCATCCCGCACGGCGTGCGCCGCCTCATCATCGCCGCTGATAACGGTTCGGCGGGCCGGAACGCCGCCGCCAAACTCCGCACCCGCGCCATCGCGCAGGGCGTGGTGGTGCGGATCGTGTTTCCCAGGCTGGGGGATTTTAATGACGATTGGAGGGCGGTGATTTCTTGCGGAAGGAAAAGTCCTATTATAGACGTGCCTCTGGCTCTAAGCGCTGCAAGCAGCCGTTCAACCCGTCTCTAACAAACGGGTGCTGTGCGGACTTTTCTGACCTTGGTTGCTAAACAGCGATCTCATTTCAACCGATTAGCCCGCAACGATGCCAACAATTGCGCCTGCTGTTGCGTCGCAGGAGAATTCTTGCATCAAAAAACGCAACTTGACAGATTTACGTAAGTTATATAACTTACGTAAAGACAAAGCATTTCGTAAGGTGTGCACATGGAATTTCGCGCTAATCAAGCCGCCACCCGTTTGAACAGTCAGGTGGCGAGTTACTTCACCAATAATTTGTCAGACTCAGCAGCAGGGCTAAAACTGTTTGGTGAGGTCCAAAATCGATTGGGTAATGCCGTCGAAGGCTTGCCCGACTGGCACCCGATCCTAAAGGCACCGCCGGAGCGTCCTCATGGTCACTGGCACGCGTCTACTCACTCCGAACTACCGATTTATAGGGAGTGCGATCACACGCGGCAGTTTGTGCGGGGAATGCTGACCTGTCCATACCGTGAAGCAGATGCTGACAAGCTAGTCGAAGCGGTGAATGGCGTACCGAGATTGTCTGCTGAACGTCTTAACGGACCTCTCTATGCTGACAACGCATTTCCTGTGCTGATCGAAGCTTTGGAGATCGAATTAGAAGCTGACGGAACTATTCGAAGCCGTGACGCTCTGGCTTGGTTTGTTCAGGAAACTGTCGAACATGCTCGAGAGGCAACGGTGGCCGAAACGTGGTGGAACATTCGGGATCTGATTCTCGGTAGGCCACATGGTGCGCGGTCGTCATTGTTGGTGAACGACTACACGGGACGGCACATGAGAAAAATTCTCGAAACGCTAAACGAAAGTGGAATGTTCGGTCCGATCAAGGAAGTGTCTTTAGAGATGCTTTCAGAGCGCAAGCGCAGTTCAATCGGTCGGACACTCATGAAGGCGGCGCTGGATGTCGCTGCACCTCTTGATAGCGTGACAGATGAGGCTCATGAAGTTGCTTTCGAATTGCGGGGGGAAACATGCCAAGCGCACATCCGTGATCCTTGGGGTGATGGCTTCGAGTATTCATTACGGGTCAGTGTTGGAGAGGGCGACTTGAGTGTGTCAGGGTTTTACTATCCCAAGGACGACAAGTTAGAGCATACGGACCCAACTGGAAGACGGAAGCTTGCGGAAAAGTTCGTCTAGTACCATCGATGGCCTTACCGTTTCTTCAAGGGAAAACCTTTCCGAAAGGCTATTTATTCAAGGTCGAGTTTGGGCTCGAAGCTGACAAGCGCGGCATCATCACGAAAGTCCGCTTTGTGTCGAGGTTGTCCAGTGGTGAGCAACCGTGGGGTAACAGCGAAGACTAGTGAACCAACCGCAAATGCGGAGTCTTTGTTGGTTTGAACAGTCGCTTGCCAGCGGCCTCTAGCCGCTGCCGGAATTCGTTTTCGGGAAACGTCCCGCCAATCACGCCGGCATTCAGCCTTTGCTCGATGACTTCGAAACGGACGCCGTCTCCCTGAAGGTGGCGTTCGACTTCGTATTCGATCATCATCGTCAGTTCGTTCATGCAGCCGAGTACGCGGCGCGATGCCGTCTTGCAAACCCGGAACGCGCCGGGATTGGACGTGAAATCCCTCCCCGTGATGTGTTCGAGCCGGTGTTGGAACACGCCGACGATTTCGTCGATGGGCTCGCGGCGGTCGAAGGGATGGATCAGGGAATAAAACGTCTCCGCGTTGGTGAACAACAGCGCGTCCAGCGGCAGGTCCAGAGGGATATCCCGGACATACCAGCCCTCCAGCCAGTCGTTCCCATCGGGGACGGGCGGTTCTTCCGGCCTGACCTTCAGGGCTTTGGCGAGTTTTGCGGTGACGTGAAACTGGAGCATGCCTCGATCTTTCCCAACGGGACGACCGCGCCTCAATGGCAAGGCCGTTCCTTGCTGCAATCATACAGAGTGAAAGGTGGGAAGGAGAAGGGTGAAGTTTCACCCTAAAGAGGAGTTAAGATCATGTACAGCATCAACAGCGTCACCATCGTGGGCCACCTGGGCGCGGACGCCGACATCCGCACCATGCAGAACAACCAGCAGGTCGCCACGCTCTCCATCGCCACCGATCACAGCTACAAGGACCGTAACACCGGTGAGTGGGTCAAGCGCACGGAATGGCACCGGGTGGTGACCTTCCAGCAGGGCTTGGTGTCGGTTCTCGAAAAGCACGCCCGCAAGGGCCGCCTGACGGCGGTGCAGGGCATGCTGCGTACCCGCAAGTGGACGGACCAGAACAACGTCGAGCGCTACACCACCGAAATCCTCGTGACCCCCGGCTGCCAAATCCAGTTCCTGGAAAAGCTGGACGACCGGGGTGAGGATGACATGCCTCCGGCCAGTGGCCACGACGCTCCTCCCGCTGATCTGGACGACGAAATCCCGTTCTGAGTGGTCAAACGAACAGCAACACGAAACCACGGCGGAGACTTGACGGTCTCCGCCGTTTTCCGTTTTGGAGGGAAAGATCATGGACAGCGAACTCATCGCCCTGTTGGGCGCATCGCCGCAAAAGCGGCTGGAAACGTTGAAAGCTCAGGTCAAACGGTATCCGCACTACGGCGGCATTCTTGAAACCTACCGCCAGGGCTTTCGCCCCTTGGCGTTTCGCCATTGGCCGGTGGATGCAAACGACCGCGCCTACGCGGCGCGGCGGTTTTTCGGCAGCGCTACGGACGCCGGTCTGCGCTTCGAAGCCTGGGCAGACGATGTTCTCCGTCTGCGTTATACCGGGTGGTACGCGGATGAGCTTCAGGACGAGACCTTTCGCGGTGCGGTGTTCCGCTTGCCCGCCGGGCGGAAGGGACGTGAACGCTTTGTCGCCGGATACGGCGAATCTTTAAGCGAAGGGTTCGTGCTCGACCTGACCGAGGTCTGGGACGGCGACTTCATCGGTGCGGCTCGTGAAGCGGATCGACTGGCCGAACGGGCTGCTGAGGACGCCCGCGCATGGCAAGCCCGTGAATCTGCCCGCTTGCGCCTTGAAGACATCGCCGGGGAACTGACGACCGTCCGCAAGGACATTCTCAATCTGTGTCGGTCCATCCGCGAGGCATGCCCCGCCTTGGCCGAACACAAGCCCATCCGTGAAGCCTTGCGCGGCGCGCTGCAAAACCATCTGCGTCATCGCTTGGGCCTGTGCGAAGAGCGTGACCGGCTGCAAGCCGAGTACCCAGGTCTGGGCGAGGAAACGGCTAGGGCGGGCCTAGGTCCCGCCTAGTCATCGTGCAGGTGCGCACGAGGTGGTGACGAGGGGGCGGCGAGGTCGTCGCTACCCCATCCCGAGTTTCGGTCCGGTCTTGCGGCGATGGCGTGGCGATCCCGGCATGGTCGATCCTTGTCCGGCGCACGCGTGGACAGGTGACGGTTCCGGCACCGATAGTCTTCTCATTCCGGCAGGGTTCTCGTGGCGCTTGAGCGGTCGATACCGTCGGCGGCGAAGTTCGCGATCCACGGCTAAGGGGTGGGGGCTCGCCAACCGGCGGTCCGTTCCCGAAGGCCTCCCGGTTCATTGGCGGAGGGGCTTGCCGGCGGAACGAACGCTCAGGGCGCATTCGAACTTCGTTCGGCCTTTCCACGCCAAGCGGTCCGATATCGCTCATGAGGTGGGCTGTCGCGGATCGGGGGACGCGAACTCAACGGCTCCGGCGGCTTTTTTCCCCTGGGCGTGACCGCCCATTCCTCGCGAGGCAAAAAAGGCCGCCCTGCGCCGTCCTCCACTGCGTTGCGGCCTTTCAGGTGATTTGCGTCCCGAACCGATCCGCCAAGTCAGCCCCATGAGCGGGATCGCCCGCTCGCCAGATAAAGGAGTTGAACGATGTATTCCGAAACACCCGACGTTTTCGACGATCTCACCGGCCAGAGCGCCACTGCCGACATCATGAACCGCATGGAGCTGTTCGGGGCCATGCCCCCGGCGGACGAAGAAGATCCCCGCCCCTTGCCCGAACTGGACGACGGATATTCCGCCCTGGAAGCGGTGTTCGAGACCTTGAGCGCCCTGTTCACCGATACCTGCCTGGAAGGGGAGACCATGGATGTGCTGTGGAACACAGTCAACGTCTTCCAGCGCAAGCTGGAGCGCCTGGACAAGGGCTTCGACCAACTGGGCTTCGAGATCCGCCGCTCTATGCGCGAACAAGACGGTACCGAGGTCAAATCGGTGGAACTGGAGAAGCTGGAACTCCGCGCCCGGTCCACCTCCGACGCCCGCGATACCTTCGAGGCCTTGCGCAATCACGCCGCCGAGCTGTTCGCCGCCGCCACCGGCCATCCCTGGATGCCCGGCCATGGCTCGAAGGTCAGCCGTTCCGGTCTCACCGCCGCCGTCATCGACAGCCGCGAGTTCCTGGCCGCAACGGAGCGTCGCAAGACCCAGTCCCTGGCTCCCGAAGGCCCGAAGGTGGTGGTCAGCGGCGGCATGGACTTCACCGACCACACCCTGATCTGGAACGCCCTGGACAAAGCTCGGGCCAAGCATGCCGACATGGTGCTGGTTCACGGCGGCGCACCAAAGGGCGTCGATCTGATCGCCGCCAAATGGGCCGAGGCACGCAAGGTCGCCCAGGTGGTGTTCAAGCCCGACTGGAAGCGTTACGGCAAGTCCCGCGCCGGGTTCGTGCGCAACGACCAGATGCTCGACCTCCTGCCCATCGGCGTTCTGGCCTTTCCCGGCACCGGCATCACCGAAAACCTGGTCGACAAGGCCCGCAACCTCGGCATCCCGGCCAAGAAGTATAGCTGATCGTCCCTCGCCAACTTGCGGCCCCGTCGGAGCTTTCCGGCGGGGCCTTTTTCTTGTTCGCCTGTCGAGGGTCCGTAAGCGGACAAAGCCGCGAGCGGCTTTGACGTTATTTGTTGAGGGGGCATCCTCTCTGGTCGTTCCAGCTTGGGGCGCGGCAAAACCGCCGTCAAGGATGCGCGGTTCCCCCAAAATACTCCATTGCGCTAGCGCTCCATTGCGTATTTCGGCTCCCCCACGCCCCGCTGGCGCGGCCCGAAGGTCCCTGACCGCGGTCCCGCCGCACCCCCACCGATCGGCGTTTTCGATGACTTGAACCCGATGGAGGACATTATGACCGAAGAACAACACATCATCCGCGCCCGTGCCGAGGAAGACCGCTGGGAAGAGATCGAGCGCCTGTTCGGCTCCTGGGCCGACGATTTCGACGCCGATGAAGAAGAACCGGACCTAGACCCGGAACTCGAAGAGCTCATCAGCGCCCTGGGATACTGAGACGCACGCCCCGCCGGAGCCATCCGGCGGGGCTTTCTTTTTGCTCGGACACCGAGTGAGAGCGGGGGCCGCCTGACGGCGGCCCCCGCTTTTGGGCATCGCGCCGACAAAGTCCATCGAGACCTTGGGTGCCGGTTGCGTTTGTTAGGCCGTTTTATGTGGGAGCTTCGTTTTTCGATCCCGGACCGGTTGTCGTGTTTCAAAGTTTGGGCACCTCCGCTCTGCGAGCGGACCGCGCTCTATTCCTCGCTCCTGCGTCGTTCGGAACGGAGCCGCGTACCGCGTCTCCGCCCATGCGGGTGACGATCGCTGGCGCGAAAAGCTCCCGCAATTCTTTCCCCCTGCCAGTCCCCCGATAGGGGACCGAACACGATTGGACCCCTGTGAATAGCCGATAGCTCCGTAGGCTTCGCCTCCCCGCTATGGATGGACGTCTTACGACGGCAATTCTTCCACACCTGTCGCTACCGGTGTAGCGGCGGCGGAAACCTAAGGTTTGCGCGGGATACAGCGTGTTTACAGTGGAACGCGCGCCGTCATACGAACGTCAACGGGAAAAGGTCTTGTGGTTCAGGTGGTTGGCGTTGGCGTATGACAAACGCCTACATGGGAAATGCGATCCGCGCTCCCGTCAAGCGGCGTCGGCGATGTGCATTTCCACATTCAACCCCGCAGCCACGGCCATGTTGACCAGGGTGTCGAGGCCGAACAGGTCGATCTTGCCGCGCATCAGATCGGATACCACCAATCACTGCTGACGGCCTCCCCAGAGATGATCAAATATTGTATGTTGTGGCATGATACCGATCTTATATTTAGACACCCAGGACTACATTAACCTGTTCAACGAGCCAGATGACGGCCCGAAGCATTGTGTCTTGGCGGAACTGTTGAGCCACTGTGATCGCGGCGAGATCGTGATAGGCTTTTCATTCGCAACGGTTATGGAATTCATCACAAAACCGGATGTTACCAACCGGCCCGAGCGCGTGAGGCGCGGGCAACTTATCAAGGATATATGTGGGCCGAATGCGTTCCCATATCCCTCTGATATTTCAAAGGGAGCGTCATTCCCCAATGGGGGGATGTGGATGTTTTCTGCTAAGGAAAAGGCAGTAACTGCCACCAAATTTCGGCAGGGAATGCACAAGATTCTACAGGAAGAGTTGGCGAAGGTGGAGGGGGTGAACCGAAAGCAGAGACGTGAGCTTGGCCGTAGGAATGGGATGGTGGAATTAATCCGCAAGATTAATCCCACATGGGGACGTAAACGATCCGACTGGGGGGATTTTCCGGTCTCCGACGAACTTGTTGAGAGCCGGATATTAGAACGGTTCATGAAAGGGGAGTGTGGTGACCGAGAATTTGAGGCACGGATAAATGACTGGCTCTCAGACCCGGCAGAGTTCAGTCGCATCGTATATGACTATGCCGATCAGCCAAACCTTATTGATAAGTGGTTTGGGGGAGCTACCGACGAGATAGAGCAAGCTGTAATAACGCTTCAAAATGCGGTTAACAGCCTTCAAGAACAGAATGAAAAGATGCGGAGAGACCGTACCATTCTGATTGAGAATGGTATGGGAAAATCGGAAGCGAGAAAGCTGACGAAACGGCTGTCCCTTCCGGAACCGGACACATTTGGCGAGAAGTTGGAGGCTATATTAGGTAAGGGGCGCGCGGGACATTTCCGGCATTACCTAATGCAGGTCCTGAAATCTGGTCATAAATTCAAACGGTCAGACATGATGGACTTGTCTCAGATGTGCTACGCCTACGATTGCGATTTGTTCAGATGTGATAAGGCGATGGCAAATACCTTCCGCGACTATGAGCCGTTTAATGGCAAGTTAGTTGGACGCTTTGAGGAACTTCCAGAGCGAATTGAATCACTCTTGGAGAGAAGGGGCGAAAGCTAATTTAACGTTTTGCGTGGTGGAGATGTCGCCATCAAGCAGCATCGGCGATGTGCATTTCCACATTCAACCCCGCAGCCACGGCCATGTTGACCAGGGTGTCGAGGCCGAACAGGTCGATCTTGCCGCGCATCAGATCCGATACGCGGGGCTGGGTTACGCCGAGGTGATGGGCGGCCTCCGCCTGGGTCCAGCCCTGGCGTTCGACCTGGTCCTTGATCGCCATCATCAACCCAGAGCGCAGCTTCATGTTCTTCGCCGCGGCGGGGGTGTCCTCGATGGCGTCCCAGATGCTTTCGAATTTCTCGTCGCTCATTTTCCAAGGTTCCCTTGTTCGAGTTCCCGGTATCGCTTCGCCGCCAAGTCGATATCCGCTTTACTGGTCTTCTGCGTCTTCTTCTGGAAGCAATGCAGAATGTAAACGGCGTCCGCGAACTTCGCCACGTAGATGACCCGGAACGCGCCGCTCGCATCGCGGATACGGATCTCCCGCACCCCCCGTCCGATCCCTTTCATCGGTTTCCAGTCAGCGGGATCGCGGCCACGCTGCACCAAATCGATCTGGTGGCCGGCCTCGCGCCGCGCTGCAACCGGGAAGGCGCGCAGATCGTCAAGGGCGCTGCCCCGGAACAGAACGGGTTTGAGGCCAGTCATGACAGAACTATACAAAATTTTGTATCAATAGGCAAGGCATCAAGTAGAGCATCAAGTATGGCATTAAACACGGATCATTCCTTTCCTGTTCTCATGAACCCATCCAGGAGCCGCTTCAGGAAATCCTCGCCGGTTTGGGCACCGGCCGCATGGGCCAGGGTCCAGAAGCGGTCCTTGGTGTCCGGGTGGACGGCGATGTTGAGCTGCGTGGTGCGGTTGGTGGCGCGCAAGCGCCGTCCGTCGATCCGGGCTTGGGGGGCTACGGGGGGCGTTGCGGGCTGTGGGACGGGTTGAGGCGTCGACGGCGGCGGTGCGGCGTGGCGGGTGGTGAAGCCGCTGATATCAGCCGAGCGCCGGGCGGGCTCGACCGAGTCCGGGTGCGCCTGGGCGCGCGGTTTGAAGGCGCTGAAGTCCGGCGTATCGCCGCCTTGGGCACCTTGGTCGTCGGCGATATCGAGACCGCCGCGTTTGCGTTCTTCACTCATGACAGCCCCCCATCCTCGGTTGGCGTGCGCTCATGGATGAAGGCGACCACGGCCTTGGCCAGGGCCTCGGCGTTTTCGATGGCGGCGCGGGGATTGTGGACCTCCGTGTCCTTGAGATCGTAAAGGGTGCCGCCGAGTTGGATGATGGCGCGGAAGGCCGCCCGTTCCACCATTTCGACGGCCAGCACGGGGATGCCGTTTTCCGCCAAAATCCGGTCGATGTGCCGAAAATCCCGGCTGCGCAGCGCGGGCGAGGTGCAGGTATAGACCACCACATAGGGAATAGTGCGGCGGTAGGCCTTGGCTTCGCGCTCGACCAGCTTGATGACGCGGGCGGCCTGGTCGGCGTCCAATTGACTGCCACGCATGGGCACGATCACCAGATCGGCGCGTCCGATGGCGTAGGATACGGCGACGTTGGCCGAGCCTTCCAAGTCCACCAAAACGAACGGATCGCGGGCGGCGGCCGTATCGATGGCGTCCACGATGGTTTCCTCGGTGATGTCCGGCAAGACGGCGAGGTTGGCGGGGATGCGGTCCGGGTCTTGCGCCGCCCAACGGGCGAGCGGTTGATTGGGGTCGGCGTCGATCAGGGTGACGCCGGAACTCCCTTTGGCGAAGACCTGGGCCAGGGCGAGCGCGGTGGTGGATTTACCGACGCCGCCCTTGGAATTGGCGAATGCGATGACGGGCATATGGACCTCCTAGATTTAAGCTATGGACAATGAAGGGACTGGATAGGGACAAGTGCGGGGCTACCTCTCGACTACCTATGGGCTAACTTTGCGCGACTTGGCGGCTACCTATCGGGTCGCTAGGGACTAGGCGTCGCCTAGGCGGCGACTATGTTCGGGATATGCATGGGCTATTCTCCGGCTTTGATTTTCTCGATCTGGCGTGCGGCCTTGTCGGCGAAACGCCGCTTGTCGTCTTCGGCGACGTCGCGCCCGACCATTTGCAGGACCACCAGGACGGCGCGCAGCAGGGCGGTTTCGCCGGGCGTCGCGGGGAAGGCGCTGCCCTTGCTGTAGACTTCGGCGAGGGCGGCTTCGCGCAAGGTGGCGCGCATCCAGGCGCTGGCGGTGACGCCCTGGCCCTCGGCGGCCTGCCCAAACAAGGTGATGTCCTCCGCCGTGGCGCGGAGGCTTATGACCTTCGACGCGCCGCTCATCGGCTCAACTCCTCATCCATACCCTTGCCCTGTTCATGAACCGGTTCGGGTGTGACGGAGTCCCGGTCAAGGCTTGGTGCAATATTTGGTGCATGATCCGGCGCGGCCTCCAGCGCGGCGATGCGCTCGCCGGTTTTCTCGGCCAGGGTCTCGGCGAGGCGTTGGCGGTCGTCGGTGACCAGAATGGCGTCATGGCGTGCCCGCGAGATTTCCACGTAGAAGGCCTTCTGGTGGGTGAGGTGGGGATGGGCGGATTGCATTACGCCGACGATCCCATCCACCGTGCGGCCCTGGAAGGTGTGCACGGTGGAGGCCCAGGCATGATCGATGAAGCGCAGCGCCGGGGCGTCGCGCTCCAGGGTCAGGCGGTCGCCGTCTTCCTTGACCAAGGTCACCCGGCCCTGTTTGTCGATGCTTTCCACGTCGGCTGTGGCGGAGTTGATCAGTCCGAGACCTTCGTCGTTGCGGGTGAAGCGGATGCGGTCGCCTTGTTGTAAGGACAAAGGACCGGAGCGCAGCACGTCGACGGCTTGGGCCGCGCGCTGTTGGTTCAGGGACAGGAAAACCGGCGCGCCGTTCTCGCGGGTGAGCGCGACGGTGTTGGTGTCTTCATTGCGCCCGGCGACGTCGAGGACTGCGCCTTGTTTGATCTCACCTGCGTTGGCGCTCATATCACGGTTGAAGATCACCCGGTCACCCGGGAAGTAGTTCTTGGCGCGGCCCTTTTCGGCGGCGGTGTAACCCGCCGACTTCAGCGCGTCGATGGCGATCTCGGGGCCGCTGAGGCGGCCCTCTTGGGCCAATTGCGCGCGCACCAGAGCGTTGATCTCCTGGCGGATGGCGTGGGTGGGCGCGGCGATGCCGGTGGCGTCGCGCTTGTCTTCGGGGAGAGCGTTCCAGGCCTCGAAGGCGGCTTTGGCCAAGGCTCGGTCCCAGGCGCCGGGTTCTGATTTTTCGGGCTTTTCGGCCTCGACGATGTTGTCGCCGATCTTGGCAAAGGCTTTGCGCACCTCGCCCGCGATGGCGGCGTGAACGGCGGTTTTGAGCTCCGGGTTCTTCTGGCGGACGATCTCGTCCACCTTGACGGTCTTCATCCCATGGGCCTGAAGCTGGGCGAAGGGCTTGCCCGCGTCCACGGCGTCGAGCTGCTTGGCGTCGCCCACCAGCACCAGCCGGGCGGGACGGAGCGCGCCCACGATGCGGAACAGGTCGCGCATTTGCCGGGTGCCGGCGAGCGAGCTTTCGTCCACCACAATCAGCTTGTTGCGATATTCCTCCCGGACGCGCTCCAATCCTTCCTCGGTGCCGCGCCCGTGGGCGTAGCCGTCGAAGCGGCCCAAAAACTTCTGCAAGGTTTGCGAGGCGATGCCCGCTTCCTGCGCCAAGGTCTTGGCGGCGCTGGCCGAAGGGGCGAGACCCATCACTTCGTAGCCCTTGGTTTCGGCCAGTTCGCGGGCGGCGTTGAGCAAGGTGGTCTTGCCCACGCCCGCGTAACCCTGAATGCCGACAATCCGATCCGTGCCGGACAAGAGCGCGCGCACGGCGTTCTTCTGGCCATCGTTCAGGATGGTCCCTTCCAGACCCCGGTTGATCTCGGGGAAACTCATGAAGGGGCGCACGGTGTTCTTGGCCGCTTGCATGGCGGCGATGGTTTCCCGTTCGGTTGCGATGGCCTCAATCGTGGTGACGAACTCCAGGCCCGCATGGCCGGGGTGGCGCGACGGAATCAGTCGCGCATCGGCGGTGATCGCGGCGTCCAGGGTGCGGGGGCGGAACTGACCGACGCCGTAGCCGTTGGCGGTGGTGCGCAGGTCCGACAAGCTGAAGGTGCTGGCGCGTTCCGACAGATGGCGGATCCCATAATCGACGGCTTCCTGGGCAAGGCGCAGTTCCTCTCCCTTGTCGGCGCTCACCGGCTCCATGGAGGGAATGCGTTTGTCGAGGCCGAGTTTCTCGCCCCGTTCGCGCCACCCCTGGTGCAGCACGGCGCGGTCGACGGTCGTCTTGTGGTCGCGGGTCATCAAGGTGGCGACGGCGGCGGTCTTGGCGTTTTGATGTTCATAGCCTTCGAGCGCCGCGCGGATGTCGCGCGACCGGGTGGAAAAGGAATCGAGGACGGATTTGGGCACACCCTTGAGATCGAAGCGCCCGTCCATGTGGGTGCGTTCGACCTCGTAGCCCAGTTCACGGACGTTCATGGCCAGCTCGGCGCGGTACATGGCGCCGAGTTCCATCTTGTGATGAAACAGGCTCGCCCCTTCGATGGAACGCCATTTGCCGCCGCCCGGCACGCTGCCGTCGCCGCCACCGTCCGGCGAGGTCCGCGTCATGTTGGCGATCACCGCATGGGTGTGCAGGTGCGGATCCTGGTTGCGGTTGACCTCGTGGCGAAACAGGGCGGCGATCATATCGAGGTCGCGGGTGCGCACCTGGGTGCGCGAGGCGGCATCCCAGATGCGGGTTTCGAGGATGCTGCCCTCGACGTGATCGAGCACGGCGCGCACGGCCCGCTCGTGCGCCTCGATCAGACGCTCGTCCCCGGCGACGAAGGCCATGACCGAGACGCTCTTGGGTGCGGAGAAGGTCAGGTCCACCCCGGCGCGGTGTTTCCATTCGCCTTCGACCATGCGCCCGAGGCGGCGGCCGTCGGGTGTGTTGCCGTCTAGAACATGTTGGAAGGCCTCCGGCGTGACGAAGTCTTCGAGGTTCGCCGCCGCCGCACCCTTGCCGTGCCATTGGCTGGCCGACTGGGCGTCCGGATCGCCTTTGGCGTAATAGCCGTCGGAATCGTAGTAGGTGGACATGCCCTGCGGCGTGGTGATGGCGTAAAGCGAGAGCATCAGAAGATCAGCTCCCCGTCATCATCGGTGGTGGCGTCTTCAGGCGCGGGGGGCGGTGGTGTCTCTCTTTTTGGTTCCGGGGCGGGCTTTGGCTCCGGTTTGGGCTTCGGCTTGCGGGACTTTGCTGCGCTGTCGGTAGCCGCGCGGTGCAGTTCCGCTTGCAGGCGTTGCTCCGGCTCCATGGCGGGCGGAGGCGTCTCGGGGCGTTCGACGAAGGCGCGGGCGGTCTCCTGGCGCGCCTTGGTCTTGACGGAGAAGCGCGTCACCGGGAACCCTTGGGGCAGGCGCAGATATCCGGTGAGATCGGGAAGCCCCATGATCTCGGTGGGCAGCACGATGGGGCGCAGTTCATTGCGCGCGGCCAGGGACACGCCGTCGCGCATCTCGTGCGCGCCGTAGGACAAGGTTTCGTGCAACTCGGTGGCCTCGGCGTTGCCGAGCGCCTGGGAACACCAGTCGGCGGTGGCCTTGTCAGGGGTGGACAGCACCACCCGGGTGCGCGCCAGACCCGAAAGGGTTTCCGCGCCGTTGGTGCCGTAGATGTCGCGCATGGCCGACCAGACTTGCAGACCGAGCACGAAACAGCCGCCGAACTGGCGGCTTTCGGCCATGCCGGGGTGTAGGCTCGGGATATTGTAAAGAGACGGCACCTCGTCGAGGATGATCCAGACCTTGCGCTCCCGGCTTTGCTCCAGGGACAAGAGCGTGTTGACGGCGATCTCAAGCCAACAGGTGATCAAACCTTTGACGCTTTCGTGCATGTCGCCGCGGGACGTCAGGAACATGAATCCGTCGCGCACGTCGTCCTCGATCCACTCGCGGATGGAGAAGGGTTGGGCGTCCCGATCATCCGGCAGGTGTTCCAGGCAGGCCAAGTAGGCGGTCATCACCGCACGCACCGAGAGCGCCGTCTTGGGGCTTTTTTCGTCGATAATGGCCTGGGCGGCGGTGTTTTTGAGCAGCGCCGCCATGTCGGTGAGATCAATCTTCAAGAGCTGCGAGACCAGGCGCGCGTTGCTTGGTCGGCCCTCGCGGCGCAGGCCCTCGGCGATCTTGGAAAACAGGATGCGCGCGGCCAGCACCCAGAACGGATCGACCATGCCCTTTTGTTCGGGGATCAAGGCTTTGGCCATCATCTCGAAGTCGCTCGCCTTGCGCCCTTCGGAAAATACGCTCCAGTGGGGCGCGCGGGCGTCGAACGGATTGCACAGCACGTCACGGGCGGGATCGAAGAAGGCGCGCACGAAGCCGCCGGTCTTGTCATAGACGATAGCCCGGTCGCCGTTCCGGCGGATCTGTTCGATCAACTCGGCGATGACGGTGGTCTTGCCCGCGCCCGTGGTGCCGCAGATCAGGGTGTGGGTGGCGGGTGCGCCCACGGGGTAGGGGATGCCGGCGACGGCGTAGGGCTTTTCCTTATCTTTGTTCCGGCGCTTGGAATTGTTGAAATCCTGGACGAGGCGGACAAGCTCGGGCGCGTCCAGCAATTGGGAGCCGCGCAGGTGCTTGGCTTTTTTGAGATGGTGTCCGCGCCACAAAAACAGTGCGGCCAGAACCAACGCCACGATGACGCCGATTACCAGGCCCAACCCCGCGCCTGAAAACATCAGGCTCTCCACCTTGTCCTTGGTGGCCGTCATGCCGGGGTGTTCGACGATGGCTCCGGTGTAGGTGACGTAGGGCTGCCAGGCGTAATCGTAGATGGTGATTTCCTGGGTGTACTTGAACGACGCCAAATACAAAAATTGTGCCCAATGCCAGACGTACCACTGGTAAACTTCGTGCAAGGATAGATTGATCGCCAGCTTCACGCCCATGACCAAGGCCGCGACCCCGGAGACGATCCAGGCGAGCGTTTTGCCCACCTGCATGGTCATGCGGTATTCGTGCAGGGTCGTCTGACCGCCGCGGATGAAGGAGCTGTTCCTCACAGGCGCAGCCCGCACAGGTCGGGTGAAGAGTGAGAGGCGGGAAAGGGGAGGGGTGAAAGTCGGTTTGGAGAGAAAGGATTGGAACCATGCCCCTGGAAACCGTTCGTAAAAAAATGAATCGCCTCGCCATCTTCACCTTTTTTGTGGTGGTGGCGGAGATATTCATCCTGCCGCATCTGATCGGCCCATTGATGTTCATTGCGGTGCCGATCACTGTCGGCATTGCTATTTGGTGGGGTCACAGGATGGTCGGTCCCATTCCGGTCCTGGAAGAAGAAATTACGGTTCGCATCCGTGCCGATGAAGATCGTCATTAACGCCGCCTCCGGCCCGTGGGGTGGTTTCCGTCGGGCTTATCCGGTGCGTCCCCGCCGAACCATTTGTGGGCTTCATCCAAGGCATCCCCAGGCGTTTCGATAACGCCCTTGAGCGCACCTTCCGGAAGGGATTGAGTCGCTCGGTCTTCCGCTTTTTCGCCCGTGGTGCGGCGGGCCTTGTCCACTTCTCCCCCCAGCGTCGCCGCGCCGTTGCCCATCTGCCCGCCGAGGCGTTCCGCGCCCGATTGCACTTCGGTCCGTTTGGCGTCGATGGCGTCCGACGGCGTTTGGTCACGCAGGGTTTTTGCATCATTATCGAAACGGCCTTGCGCCGCCGCCCGTCCGTTTCCGTAGAGGCCTTGTTGCAGGTGCTCCGGCGTGGCGTCGGAGACGGGCAGGCGGTCGAGGTAGCGATCGATGGCCTCGTTCCCCCACTCCTGGGCCAGACGCGGATCGGCTTTGGCGGCGCGGTAGGCCTCGGCCATGTTGCCGCCATGGCGCTCCGCGCCGATTTCCAGCGCGGTCTGGTTGAGGTTGGCGTTGAAGCTGCCGCTGTCTTCGCGGTACGCGGTGAGCGCCTGCTCGTAAGTCTGCATGTTGCTCAGGCTTTCGCTGGCGCTGCGCTCGGAAGACTGGGCCTCGCTGCGGCTGGCGGTCATGGCGTCGCGCAGGTCGTTCAGCCGCGATTGCCCCTCGCTGAAACTGAGGTTTTGCGACGCGGCGTGGAGCTTGTCGAAGCTCTCGCGCACGCCGTATTCCTCGGCGACGGATTGGGCCTTGTCCCAGTTCTCCCGCGACACCCCTTCGGCACGCCATTCGCCGCTGCCGGTGAGGTTGACGCCGGAACCGATGATGCCCTTGAGCGGCGTGCCCAGGTCGACGGCGGCGCGGCCCAGCACGTTGAGGGATTGCTGTTGGCTCCATCCGGTGGTCTCGCTCAGGCGCTCGGCGGCTTGCTGAATCCTGGAGGCGGCTTGCGCGACCGTGGAGCGGTGTTCCAAGCCTTGGCCTTGGGTAAACCCGGACGAATTTTGCAGCGCATTGGAAAACGCCATGGATTGCCCCAGGGACGCCCCCATACTCTCGGACGCCCGTTCCGCCTCGCTAACGGCATGGGAACGCGCGTCACTCATGCGTTCCTGCAAGCCCTGTGCGACACGCGATCCCCACGCCACGTTGAAGCCGGGATCGGAGAACGCCCGGTCCTTGAACACGCTCTCGGAGCCCCCGCCCGCACCTCCCACGCTTCCAACCCCCCCACCCCCAAATCCTGGCGTTCGGGTGTTCATGGCCCCGTCGTCCATGCGGCGGCTGACCATGCCGCTGTCGATCAGCGCGTTGGTTTGCTGGCTGTTGCCGCGCAGGGTGTGGAAGCTGTGGTTGTCCAGGCTGGTGTTGGCGAGGTTGATGTTGCCCGACGTGCCTTCTTCCGCCGCCGTGCCCGCCGCGCGCTGGGTCGGCGCGAGCATGGAGGTGGCGAGGTGCGCGAAACGGTTGGCCCCGAACATCAAGCCGAGCGCCAGAAACGGCACCGACATGGAGAGATAGCCCGCCATGGCCGAGGTGTCTTGGACGATGACGCGCACGCCCAGTTGCGTGACCATGGCGATGCCGTCACCACCGCCCGGCGTCGCCCCGACGATCGAGGTCGCCTTCTCGGCCACTTCCCCCATCATGATCCGGTGCAAGATGGCGTAAAGCGGCCCCCAGCTTTGCAGCCAGACGAAGCTCGAGAAGTAGCCCCGCAGGACCGTGAGGCCGATGGGGGTGAGCATCATGATGAGCGCGATGGGGAACGCCCCGTAGTACAGCGCCTCGAACACGATTTTCAGGATCGGCACCCACTTCTCCGCTTGCAGGCCGGTGGTGGTGTAGACCGCTTCGGTTTGCAGATCGGCGCGCGCCCGCATGTAGCCTTCCAGCGCCGCCGCGTTGCCCAGTTCCTGCGCCCAGCCCTTGGCCGCCGCGTCGAAAGCGTTGATCAGCATTTGTTGTTGCATGATCGCGCCCGCGTCCCTGGACGCACCGATCAGGTATTCGTGCGCGATGGGCAGGCGCGACATCAACTCCGCCCGCGCGGTGGCGGCGGGCACGCCCGGAAACAGCCGTGCGCCGAAGATAGACCCGGCCCGGTCCAGCTCCTGCGGCCACTGGCTGCGCAACAACCCGATGCCGGTTTCGCAAGAGACGATGTCGCGCTGTTCTCCGCCGCCCACACCCAGCACGCTTCGGTATTCGAAGTGCCGGAGCGGCGAGCCCGCCGTAGCCTCGATGGCGGCCCACAGATCGTCCGAGGTCTTCAAGGTGTCGAGATCGATCTGACCCAACAAGATGCCGTAGAAGACGCATTGTTGGACGAAGCGCGTCATGTTGCCCGCATAGCGGCTGTTGGTGATCTGCCACTTGGTGGCTTCCTTCATCAGCCGCGCGCCGAACAGCATGCCGGTTTCCTGATAGCGGAGATCGGTGGGCAGGCTGAAGGTGGCCTCGCTCAGCCGCGTCAAGCCGTCGCCGATGTCGCTGGTCATGGAGGCGAAAGCGGCGAGACCGTAGGGTACGTTCGCGATGGTCGCGGCGGGCAGGGCCGGATTGAGCCGATCGGTCACGTGGACGTCCACCCGGGGCGTGAACAGGGCCAGGTAGATGGCGAGGAACGCCGCGTACCATTTGACGTTGGCCATCCACGATCCGCCGAATGCGGTCTGAAACATCAGCCATAACAGCGAGAACGCCACCGTCACCCGGATCAGGTTGGCGAACGCGCTGCCGCCGGACAGCGCCGCCACGGCGTTGAAGATGTCGACCAGATAGGCGCCGCCGCCTTGGGTGAAGACCTCATACATCGCCGCTTACTCGCTTCCGTTGATCCAGCCGATGTTGCCGCGCATGTGCGCCGACATGTTGCCGATCAGGTGCTGTTCGAGCACGCGCACCGAGTCCACGATGTTGACCGCCTTGGTGAAGTTGTCGGAAACCCCGGCCATCTTTTCGCGCAGGGTGCGCTTGGCCGTTTGCAGGCCGTCGCGCCAATCTTTCAGGATTTGATCGTCGGCGAGCGCCAGGCCTGCGCCACCCTTTTCCGCCTCGTCCAGGAGATCGCCCGAGAAGCGATAGAGGATGTCGAGCGCGATCAGGTCCGCGTACTGAGGAAGCGACAACGACGAAAGTCCGCCCTGATAGGCGCTCATGACGTTGACGATCTTGTAGACGGGGATGGTGGTGGCGTTGAGCAAAGCCTGCTCGTCCACGGTCAAGGCGCCGTCCGTATCGATCTTGTCCTGAATGCTTTCCAGCACGGTCCGCACCCGCTCGGTGAACGCCCCGGCGGCGGGTACGGTGAGGTTTGCCGACGCATTGACGCTGAGGCATTTGTCCGCGTCGACGCAGCGGTTGATGGTGGCGGTTCCACCGCCCAACAAGACGGCAAGCAGTTGATCGGCTCCGGCCTTTTGTCC
>PFFW01000192.1:16792-28399 GCA_002781745.1 Rhodospirillales bacterium CG15_BIG_FIL_POST_REV_8_21_14_020_66_15 | reverse complement strand
CGTCCGTCGTGGGCGGCGTTCCGGTGGTCGTTTTTCCGGCGGCGGCCTTGGCTGTGTCGGGCTTGGCAACGGCGGCGGGCTTTCCGGCGTCGGGTGTCGCGGCCGGTTTCGGCGCGGACTCAGGGGGGCGCTCAAGCGGGTTCTGTCCGAACAGGCGCGGCAGGATCTCCGCCGACGGTCCGGCAAGCGCCACCCGGCCTTGGTCGAGGGCGACCAGGTCGTCGCAGGCCGCCAGCAGGATCGGGCTGTGCGTCACCAGGATGACCGAGCGGGTCTTGGAAATCGCGCGCAGGGTCTCGCGCAGGGCCTGTTCCGCCTGGCGGTCCAGGTTCGCCGACGGCTCGTCCATCATCAGTACGGACGGATCGCCCAAGAGGGCGCGGGCGATGGCGATACGCTGACGCTGGCCGCCGGACAGGCGGGAGCCGGCTTCGCCGATGTCCGTGGCATAGCCGTCCGGCAGGTCGATGATGAATTGGTGGACCCCGGCGTCCGTCGCCGCCCGGATGACCTCTTCGTCCGTCGCGTCCGCATGGCGGTGGGCGATGTTGTCGCGCACGGTACCGGCGAACAGCACGCATTCCTGCGGCACGTAGCCCATCCAGTCGGCCAGTTCATGGCGCGTGAACTGGGCGATGTCGGCGCCGTCCAGCAGCACGCGTCCGCTGGTCGGCCGGTAAAGGCCCTGCAGCACCTTCAGGAGCGTCGTCTTGCCCGAGCCGTTTCGCCCGACGAGCGCATGGATGCCGCCGGCGGGCAGGAGCACGGTGACGTTGTTTAGGATCGGCTTGGCCGATTCCCGATAGCTGAATACGACGTTTTCAGTGCGCAGTTCGCCCTTGGGCGCCTCCAGTTCGATTTCCGATTCCGTGCGTTCGCTGAGCGTGTTGAAGGTCTGGCCAAGGCGATCGGCGGACTGCTTGAAGGAGTTGAAGGTGCGCCATTGGTTGACCAACTGGTTGAGCGGACCCAGCAGGCGGCCGGACAGCATGTTGGCGGCGATCAGCGACCCCATGGTCAGTTCCTGGTTGACGATTGCGAGCGCGCCGACGGTGGTCATCAGTAGCGTCGTCGCCATGGTCAAGGAACCGCCCAGGTTGGAATAGAAGTCCGTCTTCGCGCCGCGCAGCATGGCCTTTTCGATATTGTCGGCGTGGCTTTCCTCCCAGTGCGGGCGCATGGCCTGGTCGAGCGCGAGCGCCTTGATGGTCGTACGCCCCTGGATCATTTCGGCGATCAGCTGGTCGCGCGAGATCGAGGACTGGCGTTCCTCCTGGTTCGCGGCGGCCATGACGTTGCCCGACTTCCAGGCGACGAACATGAACAGCGGCAGGATGACCAGCAGCACCGGTGCGACCGGCGTGGCGATGACGACGATCAGGACCAGGAACATCAGGACGAAGGGCAGGTCCGTGACCAGCACCGCGGCACCGCCGGACAGCGTGTTGCGCACCGTGTCGACGTCGCGGAACAGCCCCTGCCAGTAGCCGGAAGGCCTCGATTCAAGCTCCGCGAGCGGCAATGACATCAGTTTCTCGAACAGCTGACGGCCGACCAGAACGTCGACGCGCAGCGCCACCGTCTGCATCACGCGCGAGCGCGCCAGCTTCAGAACGAGGTCGAAGATGATCACCGCGATCATGCCGATGACCAGCCCCCATAGCGTGCTGATGCCCTTGTGGAACACCACGCGGTCGTAGACCTGCATGGTGAACACGGGCGTCGCCAGCGCCACCAGGTTGATGAACGCCGACATGACGATCACCTCCCGGAAGGTCGGCATCAGTGGCCTGATGAAGGGCTTCAGCCACGCGCGATTGTCGCCGGATTCCGCCATGGAATTCCCGCTGCTCCTAATTACCCAGCGTCAGACTAATGTATGATGGTAAACAGCCGATGAACAGGGGATCGGCGGGTTGGGCGCTTGAAAGAGATGCCGCCTCGGCTTGGCGCGCTCGAAATCCCATACGCCCGGCTTTCGGGACTGGCGGCGGCGACCGGAACCTGTGATAATGGCGGCAAAACTTCGCCGTTGCGGGCGCGGTCGACGCTGCGGGTTCCGAAGGGACTGCGCCGCCGCCCGGGGGGATCGGAGTGGGCTGGCGGCCGGTCATGTGCGGCGCCGGGCCGTGAATGGGGAGTTCTAAAGTGCCTGACGAAGGCCGCGCCGACGTCGTTCCACCGACGGTTCCGAAGGGGCAGCAGTCGCCTAATCTGGCGATACGGGTGTTGCGCGCCGTCGGCCGCGGAGTCTACCGCTTTTTCCGCGGCGCCGTGCGGCTTGAGCGTATCGTCGGCTACGCGCTGCTGGTCGGGTTCATTGCGCTTTATATCGCCGACCCCAAGCCCGTGCAGTTCATGCGCCTCAAGGGCTTTGACTTCTATCAGCAGATCAAGCCGCGCGAGCTTCCGCCGCCCGAAAAGAAGCCCGTCACCATCATCGATCTGGACGAAAAGAGCCTGGGCGAGGTCGGCCAATGGCCGTGGCCGCGTAATATCATCGCGCAGATGGTCGAGAATCTGATGAAGATGGGTGCCGTTGTGGTGGCCTTCGACATCGTGTTCGCCGAACCGGACAGAATGAATCCGGCCGCGATCGCCGACGCACTGAAGGGGCTGGACGAGGATACCAAGAACAAGATCCGCCAATTCAAGTCGAACGACGAAATCTTCGCCGAAACCATCAAGCGCTCGCGCGTCGTGCTGGGGCAGTCGACGGTGGAAAGCGAATGGGAAGGGGTCAAGGCCAAGCCCGTTAAGAAATCGGTCGCGGTGCGCAAGTACGGAGCCAACGTACCCGACCCGCTCGATATCCTGCCCAGCTTCCCGGCCATGGTGCGCAACGTGCCGATCATCGAGAACGCCGCCGGCGGCCGGTTCGGCGGGCACGGCATTTTCTCGATCATCCCGGAACAGGACGGCATCATCCGCCGCATCCCATCGCTGTTCGTTCACGAAAAGGCCATGTTCCCCGCCCTGAGCGTTGAAATGCTGCGTCTCGCCACGAACCGGCCGACAATCCTGGTCAAGGTCGATCCGGCGGGCGTGCGCTCGCTCGGCATCGCCCGCGGGCTGGAAATTCCGACCGACCGGAACGGCCTCATCTGGCCCTATTTCTCCAAGTCCGACAAGGCGAAGTACGTTTCCGCGGTCGACGTCCTGAACGGCACCGTCGACCCCGCCATGATCAAAGGCAAGTTGACCATCGTCGGGACCAGCGCCATCGGCCTCAAGGATATTCGCTCCATCCCGACGGAAAGCAACATTCCGGGGGTCGAGGTCCATGCCCAGATCATCGAGACCGTGCTGAACCAGGCCTATCTGAACCGGCCCAACTTCGCCCAGGGGCTGGAACTGTCGGTCATCCTGTTCGGCGGTCTGGCGATGATCGTTCTGGTGCCCTGGGTGGGGGCCCTGTGGACGTTCTTGGTGTTCGGCGTGACCACCGCGGGCGTCGGTTTCGGAAGCTGGTACGCCTTCGACGAATACCGCATGCTGATCGACGCGGTCTACACGCTGATCGCCATCTTCCTTCTGTACTCGACCCTGACCTATCTCAACTACGTGCGCGAGGAGGCCAGCAAGAAACAGGTACGCGGCGCGTTCTCCCACTACCTGTCGCCGGACATGGTCGAGCGCCTGGCGGAAAACCCGGACAGCCTCAAGCTGGGCGGCGAGATGCGCGATATGACGCTGCTATTCTGCGACGTGCGCGGGTTCACCTCGATCTCGGAGCAGTTCGATCCCGTCGGCCTGACGTCGCTCATCAACAAGCTGCTGACGCCGCTGACCAACGCCATCCTGCAGCGCAAGGGCACCATCGACAAATACATGGGCGACTGCATCATGGCGTTCTGGAACGCGCCGCTCGACAACCCCAACCACGCCATGGACGGCTGTCGCTCGGCGATCGCCATGCTGGCCGAGATGGAGCCCCTGAACGCGCGCCTGGAACAGGAAGCCAAGGACGAGGGCCGCAAGCACATCCCGCTCAAGGTCGGCCTGGGCCTCAACTCGGGCCCCGCCGTCGTCGGCAACATGGGGTCGGACATGCGCTTCGACTATTCGGTCCTGGGCGACACGGTCAACCTGGCCTCCCGCCTTGAAGGGCAAAGCAAGACCTATGGCATGAACGTGGTGCTCGGGCCGCAGACCTACGAGGCGGTGCACGACGCGCTGGCCTGCATCGACCTGGACTTCATCCGGGTCAAGGGCAAGCTGGAAGGCGTCCGCATCTACGGCCTCCTGGGCGAAGAAGAGGTTGCCCGAAACCCGAAGTTCCAGGAAATCCGAGGGCTTATCCGCGATGCCCTGAACGCCTATCAGCACCGCCGTTTCGACGAGGCCGCGGAGATGTTCAAACGGATCCGCGTCATGGGCAACGACGAGAACAAGCCGTGGCACCTGGAAGCGAACCTGGACGTGCTGTGCGACATCTACGAGGAGCGCATCGCGGAATACAAGGAGAACCCGCCGCCGGAAGACTGGGACGGCGTGTTCGTGGCGACTTCGAAGTAAGCGCGGCCGAGGCTTACGCCGAAATTTCAGGACAACTCCTCAAGACAACTCCAGCGTCGTCTCCATCACCGGCTCGTCCGGCAACCGGCGGACGCGGAAGCCCAGATTGCGCACCATGTCCAGCATGGGATGGTTCTCCGCCATCACCTGGCCCGTCATGGTCCGGGTGCCGCGCGCCCGGCAGTAGGCGATCATCTTTGCCAGAAGCTTGTGGCCGAGGCCCAGGCCCTTGAGGTCCGAGCGGACGATGACAGCGAACTCGCAGGTTTCGTTGTCCGGGTCCGTCACGGTGCGCACGACGCCGAGCGTCTCGCGGCCGCCACCCTCCTTGGGCGCCGAGGCGATGAAGGCCATCTCCCGGTCATAGTCGATCTGCGTCAGGCGGGCGATTTCCGAATGGGGGAACTCGCGAACCAGGCCGAAAAAGCGGAAGCGGATGTCCTCGGGCGTAAGCTGGTCCAGGAAATGGCGGTGCTCGGGTTCGTCCTCCGGCCGGATCGGGCGCAACAGGACCTTGGCGCCGTTGGTCAGGGTAAACCATTCCTCCAGCTCCGCCGGGTAGGGGCGGATCGCCAGGTCGCGCGAGCGGTCGTCGGCGGGGCTGGCCACGCGGATGCGCGCGTCCAAGGCCAGCACCCCGTTGGCGTCGGCGAGCAGGGGATTGATGTCCAGTTCCATCAGTTCCGGAATGTCGACGACCATCTGGGAAATCTGCACCAGGGTCAGGCACAGGGCATCCATGTCCACGGGCGGCGTGTCCCGGTAGCCCTGCAGCAGGCGCCACACGCGGGTCCGTGTGATCAGATCGCGCGCCAGGTGCATGTTCAGGGGCGGCAGGGACACGGCCCGGTCGGCGATGACCTCGACCGCCGTGCCGCCCTGGCCGAACAGGATGACCGGCCCGAAGATGGGATCGCAGGTGACGCCGACGATCAGTTCGTGCGCGCCCGTCCGCCCGGCCATTTTCTGGACCGTGAATCCCTGGATGCGAGCGTCCGGGAATTTCTCGCCGATCGCCCTCAGCATGCGCTCGCCGGAGGCGGTCACGGCCTCGGGCGTGTCCAGGAACAGATCGACGCCGCCGACGTCCGATTTGTGGCTGATGTCCGGCGACAGGATCTTCAACGCCACGGGAAAGCCCATGGCTTGCGCCTTGGCGGCGGCGTCGGGGGGCGTCTTGACGATGTGGGTCTCCACCGTCGGCACGCCGTACGCGGCGAGCACCGATTTGGCTTCGGGTTCGCTCATCATGGTGTCGCCGCTCGCCAGGTGACCCTCGATCACCAGGCGCGCCACCGCCGTCGCCGGATTGAACTGCGCGGGCAGGGAGACCGGCGTTTCCGTCAGCATCTCCTGGTTCCGCTTGTAGGTGATCAGATGCATGAAGGCGCCGACCGCCTCGCCCGGCGTGTCGTAGGTGGGAATGCCGGCGTCGCGCAGCATCTTGCGCGCGGGGGCCACCGCTTCCTGGCCGACCCAGTTGGCAAGGACCGGCGCCTTGGTTTCGCGGGCGATGTCGATGACAGCCTGTGCCGCGGCGGTGCTGGACGCCGTCGCCGTCGGCGCGTGCATGACCAGCACGGCGTCGGACTCCTTCGTATCGATCAGGGTCCGCATGGCGGCGGCGTAGCGTTCCGGCGGCGCGTCGCCGATGATGTCGGCGGGGTTGCCGCGCGACCAGGTGGGCGGCAGGACCTTGTCCAACGCCGCCAGCGTGTGTTCGGACAGTTCGGCCAGGCGTCCGCCCAGTTGCGCCAGGCGGTCGACGGCCATCACGCCGATGCCGCCGCCGTTGGTGACGATGGCCAGGCGGTCGCCCGGAAACTTCGGCGCGCGGGCCAGGGTTTCGACGGCGGCGAAGATTTCCTCGATGCTGTCGACGCGCAGCATCCCGGCGCGTCGGAAGGCGGCGTCGTAGACCGCGTCGGCGCCGGCCAGGGCGCCCGTATGGGACCTGGCGGCCGCGGCCCCCGTCGCCGAGCGCCCGGCCTTGATGACCAGAACCGGCTTGTTGCGCGCCGCGGCGCGTCCCGCCGACATGAAACCGCGCCGCTCGCGGATCGATTCCACGTACAGCAGGATCGCTCGCGTGCCCGGGTCGCTGCCCAGGTAGTCGAGCACGTCGCCGAAATCGGTGTCGAGCGCGTCACCCATGGAAATGAAGTGGGAAAAGCCGATGCCGCGGGCCCGCGCCCAATCCAGCACCGCCGTGCACATGGCTCCCGACTGGCTGGCGAAGGCGATGTTGCCGGGCAGGGCCGGCAGGTGCGCGAAGCTGGCGTTGAGCCCGATCCCGGGCACCAACAGGCCCAGACAATTGGGGCCCAGGATGCGCATGCCGTACTTGTGCGCGATGGCCAGAACCTGATCCTGGGCCGTGACCGCGCCGTCCGCCGCCGGCGTCGACCCGAGGCCCGCGGTCAGCACGACGGCGGCACGGGTTCCCCGGTCGCACAGGTCCTGGACGATCCGGGGCACCGCGTCCGGCGGTGTGCAGATGACGGCCAGGTCCGGCGTTTCCGGCAGGCTGGACACGCCCTTGTAGGTCAGCACCCCGGCCACGGAGCGGTGGTGGTTGACCGGCATGATGGGGCCGTCGAAGCCGCCTTCCAGAAGGTTGTGCATGACCAGGTTGCCGACCGATCCCTTGCGCTCGGAGGCGCCGACCACGGCGACGGAGGTGGGACGGAACAATTTGTCGAGATGTCGGACGGTCATGCTTGCGCGTTTCGTCTCCATGCCCGCGCCGGGGCGGCGATGGGCTCCGACGCCAAGGTTAGCCTTGTTCCGTCACAAGGCAATCATGAATTTTTGCATTGCAGCATGGCGGCGCTCGCGCCCGCAGAGGGGGCTACTTCGACGTCATCACCCAGACGCCGTTCCAGTCGGCGGGCGGCTCGGCCTTCAGGTGCTCGCAGCGTTCGATGTAGGTCTGGGCCAGCTTGTCGTGGGGATTGAGCGAGATCGCTTCGCCGAAAGCCTTGACCGCCTTGTCCCACTCCCCCTTGTTGTAGTACTGGCGACCGGACTTGAAGTAGTTCACAGCCTCCATCAGGTTGGGGAAGGTCTCGTCCGTGTGGAAGTCCAGAACCTCGTAGACCTCGACCGGTTCCGTCTTGCCCTTGACGATGACGCGGTCAATGTCGCGGATGCGGTAGGTGCCCTTCAGTTTCTTGTAGGTGAACTCGGAAATTAGGATCTTGGCCGAGTACTGCTTGCACGCACTTTCCAGGCGGGCGGCCAGGTTCACGCCGTCGCCGATCATGGTGAAGTCCATGCGCTTGGGCGAGCCGATGTTGCCCGACACCACGTTGTCCGTATTCAGGCCGATGCCCATGTCGATGGGCAGGTCGCCCTTCTTGACGCGCTCGACGTTCCAGTCGGCCAGTTCGCGCAGCATGGATATGGCGGCGCGCACGGCGCGGTCCTCCTGATCCTCGAGCGGCAGCGGCACGCCGAACCCGGCCATGATGGCGTCGCCGATGAATTTGTCGAGCATGCCGCCCTCGCGGGTGATGCAGTCCACCATGATGGTGAAGTACTCGTTCAGCATCTGTACCGTGCCCTGCGGACCCAGGCTTTCCGTCAGGGTGGTAAAGCTGCGCACGTCCGAGAACAGGATCGTCGCCTCCAGGCTCTTGCCGCCCAGGATGTCCTCGCCGCCCTTCATCAGCTGGTCGGCCAGGCCCGGGTCCATGTAGCGCGACATGGTCGACTTCATGCGCTTCTCGGACGAGATGTCCTCGATCATCATCATGGAGCCGAGCTTCTTGCCCTCTTCGGAGATAAGCGGCAGGAAGTGGACGTTGACGGAATGAGTGTCCTCGCCGCGCTTCAGTTCCTGGTCGACAATCACGTCCGGCTCGTGGGTCTCTTCCAGTTCCTCAAGCCGCTCGTTGATCCAGGCGTTCTCGATGGCGAAGAACTCCTTGGCCTCCTTGCCGATGATATCGTCCTCGTCCTCGCAATGCAGGATGCGCAGGCCGGCGGCGTTGCAGGTCACGACCTTGCCGTCCTCGTCGATGGTGGCGACGCCGTTGGACATGCTCTCCAGCATGCTTTCGTTGTAGTTCTTCATGTTCTGGACGTCTTCGAACAGCTTGGCGTTCTCCAGGGCGATGGAGACCTGCGCCGTAAAGGCCTTGAGCCGCGTCTCGTCCTCTTCCGAGAACGGCCCGCCGCGCTTGTTCAGCACCTGCGTGACGCCGATCATCTTGCCCGCCTTGTTGACGACGGGAACGCACAGAATCGAGCGCGTGAAGTACCCGGTCTTCTTGTCGAAGGCAGGATTGAAGCGCAGGTCGGCGTAGGCGTAGGGGATGTTGATGGTCTCGCCCGAGGTGAATACGGCGCCGGCGATGCCCAGGTGGTTGGGCAGGCGGATTTCACCCAGGCTGTCGCCCATGGCGACGCGCGAGAACAGCTCCTTGGTCTTCTCGTCGTTGAGGAACAGGGTCGAGCGGTCGGCATTCAGCATGCGCGTGGCCTCCGACATGACGCGCGACAGCAGCGATCCCAGTTCCAGGTTCGACGTCACGTCGGACACCATGTCCAGGAACTTCATCTCCTGTTCCCGGCTCTTCTTCATGCTCTCGACGAATTGCGTGCTTTGCAGGGCGACGGCGGCCTGGGTGGTGATGGCCTCCAGGAGCGCCAGGTCGTCCTCGTTGAAGGTCTCGCCGTCCTTTTTGTTCAGGCACTGCACGACGCCGATGATCTCGTCCTTCACGGTCTTCACGGGCGCCGCGCAGATGGTCGTGGTGCGGAAACCCGTCTGTTCGTCGACGGATCGGTTGAAGCGTGAATCATGGTAGGCGTCGTCGATGATCTCGCCTTCGCCCGATGTGAACACGTGGCCCGCGATGCCGGTGCTGTTGAGAATGCGGATCTCGCGCTGGAAATTGCCCTGGGCGACGCGGGAGTAAAGCTCGCCCGTCGCCGGGTCGTTCAGGAACAGGGTACCGCGCTCGGCCTTCAGTTCGTAGACGATGACCTCGACCAGGGTTTCCAGCACCTCGTCGAGGGACTCCATGCCGGCCACGCGGCGCGACACGTTCAGCAGCATCTCCGCCTGTTTCAGGCGGCGGTCGGCCTCGTGCAGCTTGCGGTGGATTTCCTCGACCGTCGCCGCGGCATCCACGGGCGGGTGCGCTTCCGCCTTGGCCGCAGGCGGCCGGCCGGGGGCTGCGCCCGAGCCCTCGCGTTCCAGCGCGCCGGTCGGCGACAGGGTGCTGCTCATTGACGCGCTCCGGCGCTGGCCTGGGACTTGATCTCAAGCGTCCGGCGCAGCGTGACGATTGCCTGCTGCAGTTCGCCCACTTCGTCTCGCCGCGCGCGGTTCAATTCCTGTAACGTTTCCTGATGCCTGAAGGACAGTTCCTCCATTTCCTGGCGCAGGGTCGCAATGGTCGCCTTGAGTTGCTGGATCTCGTCGCGTCCGGCGGAAACGGCCTCGTTCAATTCCTGCTCCTTCTGGAACTTCAAGGCCTCCATCTCGTCGCGCAGCGCCTGGATGGTGTTCTTCAACTGGGTGATCTCGTCGTTGCCGGAAGCGCGTTCCTCCTGAACCTCCTTTTGGCGCTGGAAGTTCAGGTTCTCCAGTTCCTCGCGCAGCGCCGCCGCCGTATCCTTAAGTTGCTTGATCTCGTCGACGCCTTCCGCGCGCGCCTCCTGCTCGACGCGTTGCATGTCGAATACCCGGTTCTCGAGTTCGTCGCGAAGCGCGGCGACCGTCTCTTTCAGTTGCCGAATCTCAAGCTGCGCGTCCCGCAAGTCATCGGACTCGACGGTGGGTGAGACCGGGTCACTCATCCTCCAACACCTTTCCGCCTATGGCGGCGCTTTTGGACTGCAACTAACATAGTCGCGCCCTTCGGGGGCGGGCGTCAAGATTGCTTGTCGTTCAATTGCTTACGTCATGAAGGCCGATCGCTGATGACAACCGTATGCCGGGACTGCGCGGCCGTATGGCAGCCGCCGTCCGGAAGTGCGCCCGGGCGCTGTCCGGAATGCGGCGGGCGGCGGCTGTTCAGCCATGCCGAGCTTGCGGCTCTCGCCCTTGCCCATATCGACTGCGACGCGTTCTACGCCAGCGTGGAAAAACGCGACAACCCCGCCATTGCCGGCCGCCCGGTGATTGTCGGAGGTGGGCGGCGGGGCGTTGTCGCCGCCGGCTGCTATATCGCGCGAATCTCGGGCGTGCGCTCGGCCATGCCCATGTTCCAGGCTCTCAAGCGGTGCCCCAAGGCCGTGGTCATCCGCCCCGACATGGAGAAGTACCGGCGCGTCGGCGCACAGATCCGCGCCATGATGCAGGACCTGACGCCGCTGGTCGAGCCGCTCAGCATCGACGAGGCGTTTCTCGATCTTTCCGGTACCGAAACGCTGCACAAGGGGCCGCCCGCGAAGACCCTGGTGCGCCTGGTCCGGCGCATCGAAGACGAGGTCGGGGTGACCGCCTCCATCGGTCTCAGCTACAACAAGTTCCTGGCCAAGGTGGCGTCGGACCTGGACAAGCCGCGCGGTTTCGCCGCGATCGGCCGGGCCGAGGCGGCTGACTTCCTGAGGGACAAGCCGGTCGGCCTGATCTGGGGCGTCGGCAGCAGCCTGCGCGCGCGCCTGGAACAGGACGGCATCGTCCGTGTGGGAGACCTTCTGCGTTACGACGAGCGGGATCTGACGGGGCGCTACGGCGCCATGGGCGGCAGGCTCTATCATTTCTCGCGCGGCGAGGACGATCGCCGCGTGACGCCGGGCGGCGAGGCCAAGAGCGTGTCCGCCGAAACCACCTTCGACGAGGACATTGGCGATTTCGACGGCCTGAAGTCCGTGCTGTGGCGTCTCGCGGAGAAGGTGTCGGCCCGTCTGAAGCGCAAGGGAATCACGGGCGGCACGGTGGTGCTCAAGCTGAAGACCCATCGTTTCCGCCAGTTGACGCGCTCCAGGCGTCTCGACCGCCCGACGCAGTCGGCCGACGCCGTCTACCGCGCGGCCCTGCCGCTTCTGGAAAAGGAGGCCGACGGGCGGCTGTACCGCCTGCTGGGCGTCGGCGTGCAGAACATCGCGTCGGCGGGCGCGCAGGCGCCCGAG
>PFFW01000192.1:0-16738 GCA_002781745.1 Rhodospirillales bacterium CG15_BIG_FIL_POST_REV_8_21_14_020_66_15 | reverse complement strand
GATCACGCCGGAGCCGTCGTTGTTGGGGATGATGGGCGAGAACCGGGCCAGTTCGCGGCCCGTGGCGCGGCGCTTCACGTCCGTCGGGTTGACCGCGGAATAGGCGATGCGGACGCGGACTTCGCCGGGTCCCGGCTCGGGATCTGGCAGTTCTCCGAATTGCAGGACATCCGCCGCCGGGCCGGCGCGGTCATACCAATAGGCGCGCATGGTTGGTTCCTCCTTGGAATGCTGATCGTCCGTCCCTGAGGGGCCGGAAACGGGCTTTCCCGAAAGTGGCGCGCGCGGCGCCATCTGGCAAGGAGGAGATGACGCCGCGCGTGGACCGCGCTCTCGCCCACCCGGCAGGAATTGCCCCTTCGGCGGCGGAATCTGCCGTCGGCGTTGCACCGCAGACGACCTATCGTATTGAAATATCGTAATTTTGATTGTGGCATGGGGTTTGAAACGGACTGCGCGACACCAGGATCGGGGCCAACCCCGGCGAAGGCGAACGTACAAGGAACGGGAAAAATGAATCCTCTGTTTATCGCAGCCACCGGTATGGTGGCCCAACAGCAACGCGTGGACGTGATCGCCAACAATCTGGCGAACATGAACACCACCGGCTATCAGCGGCGCCGGGCGTCCTTCAACGACCTGCTGTACGCGGACCAAAAGCGCCCCGACAGCAAGCACTCGCGCGCCAACGGCATCGTGCCCGGCGGCGTCAAGGCGGGTTCCGGCGTGCACGTGGCAAGCTTCTACCGCGTGGTCGAACAGGGCAACCTGAAGCAGACGGGCAACCCCTTCGATCTGGCCATCCAGGGCTCCGGCTACATGCCGGTGCAGCTCGCCAACGGGCAGACGGCGTATACCCGGGCCGGGGCCTTCCAGTTGGACCAGGGCGGGCGGCTGGTGACTCACGACGGCCTGCAGGTCGGCGGCGGCATCGCCATCCCGCCGGGCGCCGTCGAGGTCTCCATCAACAACTCGGGCGAAGTCCTCGCCTCGTTCGCAGGCCAGCCGCAGCCCCAGAACCTGGGACAGATCTCCCTGGTCCGCTTCCCCAACGAGGGCGGCCTGACCGCCGTGGGCGACAGCCTGTTCCAGGAAACGACCGCGTCGGGCGCGCCGCTGGTCGGCGTGCCGGGAACGGCCGGTTTCGGATCCCTGCTGCAGGGCTTCCTGGAGACGTCGAACGTCAACCCGGTGGAAGAGATCTCCAACATGGTCAAGGCCATGCGGGCGTACGAACTGAACTCCAAGGTCATCCAGACCGCCGACCAGATGATGTCGTCGCGGCCAGGTTAACCGACGGTAAACCTTATTCCGGGATACTCCGGACCCTGAGCCGCGGCAAAAAGACCGCGGTGCCACAACAAGGCCGTACGGGCGGCCCTAAAAACCGTATACGAAACGCTTCGTTTCGACCGATCCAAACGGCGGCGGGAACCCCAGAATGCGGGTTTCCGCCGTCATTGATTTTGGTCGCGGCGAACGCATCGCCGCCTTGGGACGGCGCGGTCGGCGAGGCGGCGATCCCATTGGACCCGCATCAATTACCCTATCCCGCCTGGAACACCAAAAACGCGCCGAAGGCGATGCAGGCGAAACCCGCCGCATGCATCCAGGTGAAGCTCTCCCCCAGGTAGAGCACGGAAAAGCCCGCGAACACGGTCAGGCTGATGACTTCCTGGATGGTCTTCAGTTCCGCCGCCGAATAAAGGCCGCCGTGGCCGTAGCGGTTGGCCGGCACGGCGAAGCAGTATTCGACGAAGGCGATGCCCCAGCTCACCAGGACGACCAGCCACAAGGCTTCCGACTTGAACTTGAGGTGTCCATACCAGGCGACCGTCATGAAGACGTTGGAGACGCAGAGCAGCAGGATCGGCGTCAGCGGCGCGAGGGAGATCGTGGGCATCGGGGCCTCTCGGAGAAGCGGGATCGGGAGCGCCTATTTGAGCCCAAGCGGCGCGCCGCGCAAGAGGCCGGTCAAGTGCAAGGCGTCAATTCCGTACAGGCGGGATCCAGCCTTCCGGGCCCCCGCCAGCCCCCAAGCCGCGCGTTCCCGGAACCTATGGCCAAGCCACATCCGGCGGCAGGGACATCAGGATCGCCTCGGTGTTGCCGCCGGTCTGCAGGCCGAAGATGGTGCCCCGGTCGTACAAGAGGTTGAACTCCACGTAGCGCCCGCGCTTCACGCGCTGGGCCTGCCGTTCGGCATCGGTCCAGGTCTCGTTCATGCGGCGGCGCACGATCTCGGGGTAGACCGCGACGAAGGCGCGGCCGACGTCCTGGGTGAAGGCGAAATCGGCCTCCCAGTCGCCGGTATTGAGATTGTCGTAGAAGATGCCGCCGACGCCGCGCGGCTCGTTCCGATGCGGCAGGAAGAAATAGCGGTCGCACCATTCCTTGAACCTGGGATGGTAGGCGGAATCGTGCTTGTCGCAGGCGTCCTTGAAGGACGCGTGGAACCGTTCGGTATCCTCCGCCATCGGGAACACCGGCGTCAGGTCGCCGCCGCCGCCGAACCAGCCTTTCGTCGTGACGATCATCCGCGTATTCATATGCGCGGCCGGCACCAGCGGCGAATTGGGGTGGATCACCGTGGAGATGCCAGACGCCCAAAACCGGGGGTCCTCGGCCGCGCCCGGAATGCGGGCGCGGAATTCCTCGGAAAATTCGCCCATGACGGTCGACACGTTGACGCCCGCCTTCTCGAACACGCGCCCGCCCCGCATCACGGCCATGACGCCGCCACCGCCCATGCTGCCCGCGACATCGCCGGGGCGTTCCCAGGACTTGCGCTCGAACCGCCCGGCCGGGCGCGCGCTGGTGCCGTTGGGGCCGGTGACGTCGTCCTCGACGTCTTCCAGCGCCTTGCAGAAGTCGTCGCGCAGCCTCTCGAACCAGGCCTTGGCCCGCGATTTGTGGGCGTCGGAGAAGTCGGCGGCGGGGGATGCGTCGGTCATGGGTTTCCGGTCTCTTCAGGGATAGGCGCCGAGGCGGTCCAGCGCCGTCGCCAGCACCATGGCCGCACTGGCCGCAAGGTTCAAGGACCGTGTGCCGGGCGCCAGGGGAACCCGCACCCGCCGATCGGCCGCGGCGTGCACGGCCTCGGGCACCCCGGCGCTTTCCCGCCCGAAAAGCAGCACGTCGCCCGCGGCGAAATCGAACTCGGGCAGGCGGGTCTCGGCGCGGGTGGTCAGCAGCACCAGTCGCCGGTCCGCCAAGGCGTCGCGAAACCGCGCCCAGGAGGCGTGTCTCGTCATCTCCAGGCGGTCCAGATAGTCCATGCCGGCGCGCCTCAGGCGCGCGTCTGACAGCACGAAGCCGCAAGGCTCGATGATATGCACCGGAACGCCCAGGCAGGCGGCCGTGCGCATGACCGCCCCCGTGTTCTGAGGGATGTCGGGTTCGAACAGGGCGATATCGACGGGCCTGGGCATGACCGCCCCATGAAGGGCCGGAAAGGCCCGGTTTGCAAGCTCTTCTCAACAGTTAGCGCTTGCCTGAAAGCCCCTCACGACATAAGGTCTCGCCGGTCCGTGCGGGCGTCATGCGTCCGCACGTTCCGTGACGGAAGGACGACGATCAGCCTTCCGTTGCCTCTTGTTCGCCGGTTTCGTAGATTCGGCGACGAGTTCGGGGGCCGTCCGGGTCCGAGACCATCCGGGCCGGGGCGGCGAACAGCAAGATCAAGACACCTTAATTAAGGGGAAGTGCTTATGAGCGACACGGCGAGCACCCCGCCATCAGCCGAAATCGACGAGCAGACACGCCGCGATTTTCTATTGGTTTCGACGGCCACCGTCGGCGCGGTCGGTACCGCGTTGTCCCTGTGGCCGTTCATCAACAGCCTCAATCCCGCGGCCGACACGCTGGCCCTGGCGACCACCGAAGTGAACCTGGCCCCCATCAAGGAAGGCCAGAGCATCACGGTCGTCTGGCAGGGCAAGCCGGTATTCATCCGGCATCGCACGGCGGCCGAGATCGAACAGGCGAAAAAGGACGACGCGGCGGCCCTGCCCGATCCGGCCAAGGACGCGGACCGCGTCAAAAAGGCCGACTGGCTGATCATGGTCGGCGTGTGCACCCACCTGGGCTGCATCCCGCTGGGCCAGAAGGAAGGCGAGCCGAAGGGCGAGTTCGGCGGCTGGTTCTGCCCCTGCCACGGATCGCACTACGACACCTCGGGCCGGATCCGCAAGGGCCCGGCGCCTCAGAACCTGCATGTGCCGAGTTACGAGTTTACCTCGGACACCCAGGTCGTGATCGGGTAACGGGGGACGCCATGAGCGAACAACATTCGACAAGCAAATTCATGCAGAACGGCGTCGTGAAGTGGATCGAGCACCGGATGCCGATCTTCAGCTTCATCGATCATTCGGTCGGCTCCGGCTATCCGGCGCCGAAGAACCTCAGCTACTGGTGGAACTTCGGTTCCCTGGCCGGCCTGGCCCTGATCATCATGATTGTGTCGGGCATCGTGCTGGCCATGCACTACACGCCGCACACGACGCTGGCCTTCAATTCCGTCGAGCGCATCATGCGCGACGTCAACGGCGGCTGGCTGATCCGCTATCTGCACATGAACGGCGGCAGCTTCTTCTTCTTCGCCGTGTTCATCCACATCTTCCGCGGCCTCTATTTCGGGTCCTACAAGTACCCGCGCGAACTGCTGTGGATCATCGGCGTGCTGATCCTGCTGGCCATGATGGCGACGGCGTTCATGGGCTACGTGCTGCCCTGGGGCCAGATGTCCTACTGGGGCGCCACGGTCATCACCAACCTGTTCTCGGCCGTGCCCTGGGTGGGCGACAGCATCGTGACCCTGCTGTGGGGCGGCTTCGTCGTCGACAACCCGACGCTGAACCGCTTCTTCTCGCTGCACTACCTGATGCCCTTCGTCATCCTGGGCCTGGTCATCGTGCACATCTGGGCGCTGCACACCTTCGGGTCCAACAACCCGACGGGCGTCGACGTGAAGGGCCCGCAGGACACCATCCCGTTCCATCCCTACTTCACCATCAAGGACCTGTACGGGATGGGCGTATTCCTGCTGATCTTCTGCTTCTTCGTGTTCTTCGCGCCCAACTACTTCGGAGAGGCCGACAACTACATCCCGGCCAACCCGCTGGCGACCCCGCCGCACATCGTGCCGGAATGGTACTTCCTGCCGTTCTACGCGATCCTGCGCGCGTTCACGAACGACTTCGTCCTGTATTGGCCGATCTCCTGGCTGATGACGGCGAAGCTGGCGGGCGTGATCGCCATGTTCGGCTCGGTCATCCTGCTGGCCCTGGTGCCCTGGCTGGATACCTCCAAGGTGCGCTCGGCCCGGTTCCGGCCGGTCTACAAGTGGTTCTTCTGGATCTTCGTGCTCGACTGGCTCGTGCTCGGCCTGGTCGGCGCCCATCCGCCGGAAGGTGCGTGGGTCCTGATCGGTCAGATCTCGACGGCCTACTACTTCGCCCACCTTCTGGTGATCCTGCCCATCCTGGGCGTCATCGAACGGCCGCTCGCCCTGCCGGAGAGCATCTCGGCCTCGGTCACCCAGCCCGCGGAGTAAGGACCATGATGAAACCAACCATCAAGACCGCCTTCGCGGCTTTCGTTACCGCTGCCGCCGTGTCCGCCGTGGTGCTGGGGACCGCCCCGGCCCAGGCCGCCGGCAACGTCGCCACGCCGGCGGTTCAGGACTGGTCCTTCAAGGGCCTGTTCGGGACCTTCGACCGGGCGTCGGCGCAGCGCGGCTACAAGGTGTACAAGGAAGTCTGCTCGGCCTGCCATTCCCTGAACCTGATCAAGTTCCGGAACCTGCAGGATCTCGGCTTCTCCGAAGCCCAGGTCAAGGCGCTGGCGGCCGAGTACGAGATCCAGGACGGCCCCAACGACGACGGCGAGATGTTCACCCGCAAGCGGACGCCGTCCGATCCGCTGCCGGCGCCGTTCGCCAACGAAAAGGCCGCCGCCGCCGCCAACAACGGCAAGGCTCCGCCGGACCTGTCGCTGATCACCAAGGCGCGCGCCCAGGGCGGCGATTCGGTGATCAAGGTCTCCTTGAAGCACCCGGGCGGGTTCACCCTCGGCGCCGACTACGTCTATGCCCTGCTGACCGGCTACGGCGAGCCTCCGGCCGGCGTCGAAGTGCCGGACGGCGGGAACTACAACAAGTACTTCCCGGGCGGCGTCATCGCCATGGCCTCGCCGCTGGCCGCCGACGCGGTCGAGTTTTCCGACGGCACCAAGGCCACGGTGGCGCAGATGGCGCACGACGTGACCATGTTCCTCTCGTGGGCGGCCGAACCGGAACTCGAGGCGCGCAAGCGGCTCGGCGTCAAGGTGATGCTGTTCCTGCTGGTGCTGACGGGCATGCTGTTCGCCCTCAAGCGCAAGATCTGGTCGGACATTCATTAAGCCGGAACTGACCGCCGCAAACTCACCGCGGCGTTGGGATGGTGCGGTCGGCAACGCCGCGGTCCCACAGAACCAAACGAAGAAAGGCCCCGGAGATTTCCGGGGCCTTTCTTCGAGAAGAATCTTTGTCTGCGCAAATCAACCTGCGCGGGCCTGAGTTCGGCCCGCTTCGGGATTTGCGACTAGAGAAAATCCTCGATGAACCCCCGGATCACGCTGTCCAGGTCCGTGTCCTCGGGGCAGCCCAGGGACCTGGCCTTCGCGTCGTCCATGCGGAGCGGCCAGGAGCCGCAGATGGCTTCCACGCTCTCGTCCCGCTTGCGGGTGATGGGACCCAGCTTGATGCCGTCCTCGGCGGCGACGCGCTCCAGCGCCTCGATCATCTCCGCCACCGCATAGGCCTTGTTGGGCAGGGCCACGGTGCGGTCGGGGCCGATGGCGGCCCCGTCGGCCTCGTGCACCGCCAGGAACCCCTCGAACGCGCTGCGATAGCCCAGCAGCATCATGTAGAAGCCGTCGTGCACGGGCAGGACGTGCTCCTTCCCCTGCAGCGGTTCGCGGAAGATGCCGGAGGCCCAGCCCGAGGCGGCCGCGTTGGGCGCGCCCGGGCGGATCACGATGGTCGGAAGCCTGACTGTTCTGCCGTCGATGAAGCCCTTGCGGGTATAGTCGTTGATCGCCAGTTCGCCGAACGCCTTGGTCATGCCGTAGGTGGTCTGCGGGGTGTGGCGGGTCCAGTCGTCGACCTCTTTCGGCAGGTCCGGGCCGCCGAACACGGCGAGGGAGGACGAGAACACCAGGCGGAGTGCCGAGCCCCGGGCGCGGGCCGCGTCCAGGATGTTCAGCCCGCCCATGAGGTTGACCCGCATGGCCATGTCGAAATCCTTCTCGCCGCCCGCCGAGACCACGGAGGCGAGGTGGAACACCGACACGTCGTCGCGGTCGACCAGGGCCGCGACCGTGGCCTTGTCGGAAATATCGCCGGCCGCCGTGGTGACCCGCGCGCCCTTGCCTTCCTGGGGAACCCAGGAAAAGGGCGTCACGGGCACCAGATGGTCGAACAGCTGGATTTCGTCGACCTCGGCCGATTTGCCGTCGGGCCCGCGCAGTTCGCCGCGCTTGAGGATCGCCTTGGCGATCATCTGGCCGAGGAAGCCGCAGCCGCCGGTGATCAGCACCTTCATGGGTTAACCCCTTTCATGACCCGAACCCGCCGTCCGCCGCCTATTCCAACGGCGTCAGGCCGGATTTCTCGATCACGCGCCGCACGCTCGGCCGTTCCTCGACCCGCCTGGCGAGCGCCCAGAGCGCCGGATAGGCCGCGTCCGTCTTGGGCTCGACGCGGAGTCCCCAGCGCGCGTGGATCCAGGCCAGGATGTCGGCGAGCGTCATCTTGCCGCCGACGAGCCAGCCGCCGCCTTGTTCGGCCCAGCCGTTGGTGCGTTCCATGGCGGCGTGCCAGTTGGTCCGCCCCCGCTCCTTAAGGTCGGCCTGCACCGACTCGTCGTCGTGGAAACGGAACGGCCGCAGGTACATGGCGAAGGCCGGGTGTTCCTGGGACGCCATGAAGTTCAGGCACATGACCATGCGGCCGTAATCCCAGCTGTCCGGCGCGGGGATCAGGTCGCTTTCGTACCTGTTGGCGGCCCAGAGCATGATGGCGACGCTTTCCGTCATGATCTCGCCCGCGTCGTCGATCAGCGACGGCACCTGATTGCGCGGGTTCACCTTGCGGTAGTCCTCGGAATAAAGCGTGTCGTCGTCGACTTTGATCGCATCGAAGTCGGCGCCCACGTCCTCGAGGACGACGAAGGGTCCCATGGCGCAGGAACCGGGGCGGTAGTAGAGCTTCATGACTGTTTCTCCGGATAGAGTTGGGCGAGCCCGTCCGCCGAGGCGGGCGCAACGCCGCGCTCGGTAATGAGCCCGGTGACGAGGCGGGCGGGCGTGACATCGAAGGCGTAGTTGGCGGCGGGCGAGCCGTCGGGGGTGACGGTGACGGTGACGATCTCGCCGCCGTCGGTGCGCCCGGTCATGCGGGTCACCTCGTCGGCCGAGCGCTGCTCGATGGGGATGTGGTTGAGGCCGTCCGTCAGCGTCCAGTCGATGGTCGGTCCCGGCAGCGCGACGTAGAACGGCACGCCCGTGTCGTGGGCCGCGAGCGCCTTCAGGTAGGTGCCGATCTTGTTGCACACGTCCCCCGACGCCGTGGTGCGGTCCGTGCCGGTGATGCACAGGTCGACCATGCCGTGCTGCATCAGGTGGCCGCCCACGTTGTCGGCGATCACCGTGTGCGGCACCCCGTGCCGGCCCAGTTCCCAGGCGGTCAGGCTGGCGCCCTGGTTGCGCGGCCGGGTCTCGTCGACCCAGACGTGAACATCGATCCCCGCGTCGTGCGCCTTGTAGACGGGGGCCAGCGCCGTGCCCCAGTCGACGGTGGCGAGCCAGCCGGCGTTGCAATGGGTCAGCACGTTGACGGGGCCGGACTTGCCCTTCTTGTCCCAGGCCGACTCGATCAAGGGCTTGCCGTGATCGCCGATGGCGGAACAAATGGCCACGTCCTCGTCGGCGATGTCGGCGGCGCGGCTGTACGCCGCTTCCGCCCGCTGATTGGCAGACAAGGGTGCCAGCAGCGTCCGCATCTCGTCCAAGGCCCAGCGCAGGTTCACCGCCGTCGGCCGCGTCGCCAGGAGGGTAGTATAGGCCGAGGCCAGGGCGGCGTCGGACGGGTCGGCATGCATGGCCAGCGCCATGCCGCAGGCCGCCGTGGCGCCGATCAGCGGCGCGCCGCGCACCCACATGTCGGCGATGGCGCGGGCCGCGTCGTCTACGGTTTCCAGACGCCGGGTGACGAAGGCGAAGGGCAGGCGCGTCTGATCGATGATCATGACGGCCCAACCGTTCTCGGCCGGCCAGATGGTGCGGTAGGGGGTGCCGTCAACCTTCACAGGACCGCCTTCCCCGTTACGATTCCGACAGCGCTTCGGTGATGCAGAGGTCGCGCGTGCAGCCGCCGTCCAATGCCTTTCTCGCCTCGGCATAGAGGGGAGAGTCGTAATAGGCCGCGGCGACGTCCCAGTTCAGGTGCTCGATCAGGGCGACGCGCGTCTGCGGGAAACCTTCCAGGGTCTCGACCCGGCCGCCGCGCACCAGGGGGCGGGCGCCGACCGCCTGGATCGCCGGCGTCGCCTTGGCCACGTAGGCCGCCATCTTGTCCGGATCGTGGATGGTCATATGGGCGCCGATCCAGTAGGCCACGGGCCCCGCAGTCTCGCCGCGCGGCTGAGGATCCTCGACGCCCTCGACGATGAAGGTGTCGCGTTCCACCGCGCCGCCCAGGATATGGGAATGGGCGTCCTCGTAGGCCGGGGAATGGTAGGTCTTGAGCGCCGTGTCGAAGTCCGGGAACTCGATCAGCACCACGCGGCCCTGCTCGTATCCCTCCAGCGACTTGACCCGCCCGCCGCGGGCCAGGAACGCACCGCCGCCGGCACGGATGGCGGGGCCCGCCTTCTCGGCATAGGCCTTCATCTTGTCGGCGTCGTGAATCCGGATGCGCAGGCTCATCCAATAGGCCTTGGGCATGTCTCTCTTCTCCTTGGGCGGTCGCTATTTCAACACCCGGCCGGCGATGGCGGCGAGCTTTTCCTTCATGTCCGGGTCGCGGGCGTCGGGCGCCGTGATGATGGCATGCTCCAGCGCCGTGTGACAGCCGTGGGAACAGACCTCGGCGCGACCCGCCAGCTTGGGCGCAACCTGCTTGACCAGGGCCCGGCCCTTCTCGGCGTTTTCCAGCAGCACCTTGATGATGGCCTCGACGCTGACATGATCGTGGTCGGGATGCCAGCAGTCGTAGTCCGTCACCATGGCCACGGTGGCGTAGCACATCTCGGCCTCGCGGGCCAATTTGGCCTCGGGCATGTTGGTCATTCCGATCACGTGACAACCCCAACTGCGATAGAGGTTGCTCTCGGCCACGGTCGAGAACTGCGGCCCTTCCATGGCCAGGTAGGTGCCGCCGCGCACGGCCTGGATGCCGACCTCGCGGCAGGCTTCGTCGACGGCGTCGCCCAGGCGCCCGCACACCGGATGGCCGAAGCCCACGTGCGCCACCAGGCCGGGTCCGAAGAACGATTTCTCGCGGCTGATCGTGCGGTCGATGAACTGGTCGGCGATCACGAAAGTGCCGGGGGCGAGTTCCTCCTTCAGCGAGCCGCAGGCGGAGACGGAGAGGATTTCCGTCACCCCGGCGCGTTTCAGGGCGTCGATGTTGGCGCGGTAGTTGACGCCCGTCGGATGGATGCGGTGGCCGCGGCCGTGGCGCGGCAGGAACACCATCCTCTGGCCCGCCAGTTCGCCGAACAGAAGCTCGTCCGACGGCGCGCCGAACGGGGAGGCCACGGCTTCCCAGCGCGTGTTCTCCAGGCCGTCGATGTCGTAGACGCCGCTGCCGCCGATGACCCCGATGACGGGCGGCGTTCCGGGTTCGGTCATGTTCCCTATATCCCCTAGCCCGCCAGGTGTTCGTCGAACAGGCGGAAGGTGCGGATGCTGGCGACCTGGGCCGCGTGGGGATTGAACGACCCCCGCATGTCGCAGTGGAAGCCGTGATCGGCGTCATAAAGGTGGACCGGGCATTCCGGATGGGCCTTGGCGATCTTGTCCACGTCGGCGAGCGGAATCCCCTGGTCGCGCCTGCCGAAGTGCAGGATGGTCGGGCAATTGGGCTGCTCCGCCACGTAGGGCAGGATGCCGCCGCCGTAGTAGCAGGCCGCGGCCTGGAAATCCAGGCGGCAGGCGGCCGCCCAGGTGACGACCCCGCCCCAGCAGTACCCGGTGATGCCGACACGGCCGGCTTCCGCCGCGACTTTCCGCGCCGCCTCCACGTCCAGGATGACGTTGTCGAAATTGGCGTTGCCGTTGTCCTTCATGACGCGCCCCTTGGCGATGTCGTCGGGCGTGTAGCCGACGTCGAAGCCCTTTTCGAAACGGTCGTACAGGGCCGGCGCCACGGCCAGATAGCCGACCTCGGCGAAGCGGTCGCAGAGGTCGCGGATGTGCTCGTTGACGCCGAAGATTTCCATAATGACGACAATGCCGCCCTTGGGTTTGCCTTCCGGATCGGCGCGGTAGCCCGACAACTGGAAGCCGTCGCCGGCGGTCAGCGTGATGTCCTTGCCCATGGTGATCCTCCCGGGGATTGGTCGTGCGGGTGCGGGCAGCCTAGCGTATGCGTCCGACCGGAAGAAGACCAAACCGCAATCACCCTGTTACGACATTTTTGATTGAAAAATTGACCTGGGTTAGTACTAATTATTTAAAGTGCTCATAGGGGGAGATCTGAAATGAAAAGAGCATTGCTGCTGGTCTTCGTCGGACTTGTGCTGGCTGCCTGCCAGACAACAAGTGCACGGACAATCAACAAGTTGTCCTCTCAGTCCACGGAGAAAGTCATCCTTGTCATGCCGACGGATGTCGAACTTTCGGAACTGCACGCGAGTGGTCTGACGACGCCGCACGCAGAATGGACCGAGAATGCACGTAAACATATCGATGACGCGCTTCGCAATGAATTGACGACGCATAACGCAAGGCTGATTGATTACACCAAGACGGCCGATGATGAAAAGCGGACGAGCACACAGGCCCAGTTGCAGAAGCTGCATGGTGTCGTGGGCGCCACGGTCTTCATCAACCATTTCAACCCCAACGGCAAACTGCCAGCGAAGAAAGAGAAGTTCGACTGGTCGCTGGGGCCGCAGGCCAAGGTTTTGAAACAGCGACACAATGCGGACTACGCCCTGTTCGTTTATGTCCGGGACAGCTATGCCACCCCCAGCCGGGTCGCAGCTCAAGTCATCGGCGCGCTGCTGGGCGTTGGCATCCAGGGTGGTGTTCAGTTCGGGTTCTGCAGCTTGGTAGACCTGAATTCAGGCGATATCGTCTGGTTCAACTACCTAGCCCGCGGTCACGGCGATCTTCGCACTCAAGAACCCGCAGTGGAAAGCGTCAAAGAACTCCTTCTGAATTTCCCGACGTAAGGCCGGACGCGTGTGGAAAGCGGCTGCATTCGTCGTCTCAAGTCTGCTGCTCGGCGGCTGCGTCACGGGCGGGTCCGGCGCACCCAAACTGACCGCCGACCAGATTGACCAAAAGGTCGAATCCGGCGATGTCGACATGCAGACCTTGGATTCCATTGTCGATACCTATGAGGCCGGCGGCGACGTCTATGGCCTTGAGGGTCTGGAAGCCGGATACCGTCCCGCGCTGACCTCGGACGAGGCGGGGATCTGGATGCGGATGGAAAAGCTTGAAAGTTCCTTCAAGACATCCGGGGGCCGGGTGCTGCGTTCCGATATCAATACCTACGTGAAGACGGTCGTCTGCAAGCTCGCTGGACCGTTCTGTGGTGACATTCGGATCTATATCATCGACGAACCGGTCCCCAACGCATCCATGGCGCCTAACGGCATGATGTTGGTCCATACAGGCATCCTGCTGCAATTCCGCAACGAATCCCAGTTGTCTGCCGTCCTTGGGCACGAAATCGGCCACTACCTGCGCCGCCACAGCCTGCAACGCATTCGGCAAGCCGTTCAGATCGGCGATGCGGCGACCATTTTCGGGATGCTCACCGGTGGCATCGGCAGCATGGCCGCCGCCATCTTCACCCACGGCACGCTCAGCGCCTACAGCCGCGACCATGAACGCGAAGCGGACAAATTCGGCGCTCTTCTGCTGCAACGGCACGGCTATTCGATCCGCAGTGCGTCGGGCGTCTGGGATCAATTCATACGCATCGAAAACGCCAAAATAGATGACGACAAGGAAAAATACGAAGGCGATGAGGACGTGGAAGTCAGCAAGGGTGGCTCCTTCTTTTCCTCCCACCCCGGGCATAAGGAGCGCCGGGACACCATGCGCGTGCTGGCCGATAGGATCCAGGCCGGCGCTGGCCCTTACGCCGACGGGCGCAAGGAATACTGGGCGATTCTGAAGAACTACCGGCTCGATTTGCTGGAGGACGAAGTCAACCGCAACAAGCCGGCGCAGACGCTCGAGCTTCTCAAGATACTGGCCGAAGACCCGGAATCCCTCGGCGAACTCAAATACGTCGAGGGTGAAGTGTATCGACGGCGACGCAAGGACGGCGACATGGAAAAAGCGCTGGCGCGCTACCAGGAGGCCCTGAAACTCGACGGATATCCCGCCAAGCTGCACCGGGCCATGGGAACTGTTCTGTCCCGATTGGACCGGCCGACGGAGGCCAAGGAGGCGTTTCAAAAATACCTCGAAGCCGCTCCCGATGCCCCGGACAACAAACTCATCAGACAAATGGTCAATATAGGAAGCTGAATATGAAACGGATCCTTTTCGTCCTTGCCATGTGCCTTGGCGCATCCGCCTGCGTGTATACGCACATCGAAGCCAAGCCCCAAACCGTCGCGGGGGCGTTCCACGTGAACACGCCGGTTGAATGGAACCAGCGCGATCAGGAAAAGATGACCGTTTGGACGATTGATGGACAAGGCCTGCAACTGCTTGGGTTCGTCAACGGAATCGATGACGGTCAGGTCCTGTATCCCGGCGGTCAGCCGGACATTATCGATAAGCTTCCGAAATTCGACAAGAAGATGTCCTTGCCCGAAATTCGTGAGCTGTTGCTGAACAGCATTGAAGCATCGAGCCTGGAAGATGTGCGCGAAGAACGGTTCGAGCCAGCGAAATTCGGCGGCGAGGACGGGTTCCGCCTGCAATACCGGGCGGCTAGCAAGCAAGGGCTGGAATACCGCGGCATGCTGGTCGGCGCTGTCCGCAACGGCAAGCTGTGGTTCGTCCAATACGCGGGAACGGACCTTTACTATTACGAAAAGGCGCTCCCGGCCGTCGAGGAAATCCTCAACTCCCTGAAGTTCATCTGACGACGGGGAACGCTCCTACACGTTGAACCGGAACAGCATGACGTCACCGTCCTGGACCACGTAGTCGCGGCCTTCCTGGCGCATCCTGCCGGCTTCCTTGGCGCCCTGCTCGCCGCCGAGCGCGATGAAGTCGTCATAGGCGATGGTTTCGGCGGCGATGAAACCGCGCTCGAAATCGCCGTGGATGACGCCCGCCGCCTGGGGCGCCCTGGTGCCCTTGTGGATGGTCCAGGCGCGGGCCTCCTTGGGCCCCACGGTGAAGAAGGTGATGAGCCCCAGAAGCTCGTAGCCGGCGCGGATCACGCGGGCCAGGCCCGTTTCCTCCAGGCCCAGGCTTTCCAGGAATTCCCTCTTCTCCGCCGGATCGTCGAGCTGCGCGACCTCGGCCTCGATGGCGGCGGAGATGACGACGCTGCCCGCCCCCTGGGCCTTGGCCATTTCGGCGACCCGGTCCGACAGCGCGTTGCCCGTGGCGGCCGAGCCCTCGTCGACGTTGCACACGTAGAGCACGGGCTTGGCGGTCAAAAGCTGCAGCATGCGGAAGGCCCTGCCCTCGCCGTCCTTCAACTGGACCTTGCGCGCCGGCTGGCCGTCGCGCAGAAGCGCCAGGCAGCGGTTGACGATGTCGAGCTGCCGGGCCGCCTCCTTGTCCTGGCCGCGCGCCTTCTTGGTCAGCGCATCCACCCGCTTTTCCAGACTTTCCAGGTCGGCCAGCATCAGTTCCGTTTCCACGGTCTCGGCGTCGCGCACGGGATCGACGGTGTTTTCCACGTGGATCACGTTGCCGTCCTCGAAGCAGCGCAGGACATGGCAGATCGCCTCGACCTCGCGGATATTGGCAAGGAACTGGTTGCCCAGGCCCTCGCCCTTGCTGGCGCCGCGGACAAGGCCGGCGATGTCGACGAATTCAAGCTGCGTCGGCACGATGGCGGCGGACCTGCCGATGGCCGCGATGCGGTCCAGGCGCGGGTCGGGCACGGCGACGCGGCCGGTATTGGGCTCGATGGTGCAGAACGGGAAGTTGGCGGCCTCGGCCTTGGCCGTCGCCGTCAACGCATTGAAGAGCGTCGACTTGCCCACGTTGGGCAGGCCGACGATGCCGCAGTTGAAGCCCATCTTCGTCCTTCTTTTCCTTGAGTATCAGCCGGCTTCGTCAGGGCGCGGCGCGGTGGGTCCCGGTGATTTTTCCCTGGGCGGCTTAAGGGCGAGCGCCACCCGGTTCTGGAACCCGGCGTCGTCGCCGGCGACCAGCAGGTCCGCGTTGTCGGCGACGGCCTCCAGAAGCCTGTCCCGCCACTGAAGCTCCTCCTTGGAGAAATCCTTCAGCACGTGGCCGATCACCTGGTCCTTGTCGCCGGGATGGCCGACGCCGATCCTGATTCTGCGAAAATCGGGGCCGATGTGCGCCTGGATGTCGCGCAGGCCGTTGTGGCCCGCGTGGCCGCCGCCCCGCTTGACCCGCAGCTTGCCCGCCGCCAGGTCCAGCTCGTCATGGAACACGACGAGGTCGGCCGGTTTCAGCTTGTAGAAAGCCATGGCCGCCTGCACGGCGCGGCCCGATTCGTTCATGTAGGTCAGCGGCTTGAGGATCAGGACCTTTTCGCCGCCGATCACGCCCTCGGCCAGGTCGCCGTGAAACTTGCTCCGGAAGGGGCCCAGCCGCCAGCGGCCGTGGATCGCGTCCACGGCCATGAAACCGACGTTGTGCCGGTTGTCGCGGTAGGATGGACCCGGGTTGCCGAGCCCCACCAGAAGCAGCATGGAACGTCCTCCCCGGAACCGATCCGGACGAGAGGATTACTCCTCGCCGCCCTCCTCTTCGCCTTCCTCTTCCTCTGCTTCGGCGGCCTGTTCGGCTTCCGCCTCGGCCTGGGCTTCGGCGGCCTCGTCCTTGACCACCGTCGGCGCGGAGATGGTGACCAGCACGAAATCGCGGTCGGTGATTGTGGGCTTCACGGTGTCCGGCAGGTGGGCGTCGGAAATGCGCAACGCATCGCCGATATCCAGCCCTTCCAGGGACAGGGTGATCATGTCCGGGATGTTCTCCGGATCGCAGCGCACTTCCACTTCGTGGCGGACGACGTTCAGCACGCCGCCGCGCTTGAGGCCGCGGCACTTGGCTTCGTCCTCGACGTGGACCGGGATCATGACCGTGACGCGCGTCCCTTTGCCGACGCGCATGAAGTCTACATGCAGCGGAACGTCGGTCACGGGATGGAACTGCACGTCGCGCGGCAGGACACGGTGGGTGTCGTTGCCGACCTTGAGGTCCATGAGCATGGAGAAGAAGCCGGCGTGATGCAGGTGCTGCATCAGTTCGACGGGTTCGACGGAAACCAGGATCGGATCCTTGTGATCCCCGTAGATCACGGCCGGAACGCGGCCGGACCGGCGGGTTGCGCGGGCTGCCCCCT
>PFFW01000027.1 GCA_002781745.1 Rhodospirillales bacterium CG15_BIG_FIL_POST_REV_8_21_14_020_66_15 | reverse complement strand
CGCGCATGGGGCGCCCGCCGAGGATGCGCCAGCGCGTGGCCCGGCGGTAGCGGCCGTAGCCGGCGAACACCTCGTCCCCGCCCTCGCCCGACAGGATCACCTTGATCCCCGCCGCGCGGGCCGTGCGGGCCAGCTTATAGCTGGGCAGCACGGCGTAGTCCGCCGCCGGATCGTCCATGGCGGCGGCGATTTCCGGCAGAAGGTCCCAGAAATCTTCGGCGCCGAATTCGACCTCGTGATGATCGGCGCCCAGGTGGGTCGCGACCTCGCGGGCGTGGGTCCGCTCGTCATGGACATCCGTGCCCGAGAACCCGGCAGTGAAGGCCTGCACGGGCCGTTCGTTCAGGCGCGACATCATGGCCAGCAAGGCCGTGGAATCGATACCGCCCGAAAAGAACATGCCGTAGGGCACGTCCGAGCGCTGATGCACGCCGACGGCGTCGTCCAGGAGGTCGTCGAGCCGCATCAGGGCGTCGGCCCGGCCGACCGCCTTGGATCCGCCGTCGGGCAAGGCAGGCAGGCGGTTGCGGCCGATCACGCGCCCTTTCTCGACAATCAGGGTCTCGCCGGGCAGCACCCGCTCGATCCCCGCGAACGGCGTCTCCCGGCCGCAGGAGAACTGCATCTGCAGCATCTCATCGCGGGCCTGGGGGTTGAGGCGCGCCGTCGCCAGCCCGGCATGGATCAGCGCCTGGGGCTCCGAGGCGAAGGCGAAGGCCGCCCCAGACTGGGTGAAATAGAGCGGCTTGATCCCGAAGGGGTCGCGGGCCAGCACCAGCCGCCCCCGCGCGCGGTCGTGGATGGCGATGGCGTACATGCCGCGCAGCTGTTCCGTGAAGGCCAGCTCCTCGCGCAGATAAAGCTGCAGCGGCACCTCGCAGTCGGAGCGCGTCTTGAACGGCACCCTGCCCAGGTCGAGCCGGACCTCGACGTAGTTGTAGATCTCGCCGTTGGCGACCAGGACGGCGTCGCCGCCATCGGGGCCGGTCGCCGCGATGGGCTGATCGCCCGTTTCCAGGTCGATGATGGCCAGCCGCGTCTGGACCAAGCCGACGTCACCGTCGACGTGGCGGCCGCGCCCGTCGGGTCCGCGGTGGCCGAGCGCGTCGGCAAGCGCGTCGAGAGCCTCCGCCGGCGGGGCGGAGCCGTCTCGTGTCATGATGCCTGCGATGCCGCACATGGGATGATCTTACGTCAGTTTGCCTGTTTGTTGGCGACCGATTGAAAGAAATCCAGATAGCGCTGCACGACCTGGGCTTCCGTGAACCTTTCCTCGTAGACCTCGCGGCCGCGGCGGGCGATATGTTCCGCCAGTTCGTAATCGCCGATGACCCCGCGGACGGCGCGGGCCAGGGCGTCGGCATCATCGACGGGAACCAGCACGCCCGAGTCCATGTGGTCGATCAACGTTCCCGGCCCCATGCTGTCGGCGGCGATGACGGGAACGCCCTGGGCCCAGGCCTCCAGCACCACGTTGCCCAAGGGTTCGTGGCGCGACGGGCAGACGAACAGGTCGCAAGCGGCGAACAAGGCGGGCGTGTCCTCGCGCCAGCCGAGGAAGCGGACACGCGGCTTGATGCCCAGATCCTCGGCCTGCTTTTCCAGGCTTTCGCGCAACGGACCCTCGCCGGCGAGCCACAGATAGGTGTTGGGCACCCGCGCCATGGCGCGCAGCAGCACGTCGAAGCCCTTGTTCTCGTGCAGCCGCCCCAGCGCCAGAATCAACGCCGCGTTGTCCGGCGTGTAGAGCGAGCGGCGGCTTACGGGTTCGGCGCGCTCTTCGGAAACGAAATTGGGCAGGTAGTGGACCCGGCTCTTGTCCCAGCCCTGACCGACGATGTGGTTGACGATATCCTGCGTATTGCCGATCAGGTGGTCGCAGGTGCGGTAGTATTTCAGGTCGTAGTAGCCGCCCAGCCTCCCGACCTGGGCGAAATCGCCGTCGGGGCAGAACCTGGTCGCCCGGTTCATCCAGGTCATGACGATCTGCGGCTGGAAGGTCTTGATTTCGTGTTTCATGGCGCGTGGCGTGCGGCGGTCGAACATGCCGCCGAAGGGCAGTTCCAGGGGCTCGATCCCCGCTTCGCGCAGCATCTGGGCGCGCGCCTTGTTCTCGCGGATCAGCACGCGCTGTTCCAGCCCCGCGCGCGCGAGCGCACAGACCAGTCGCACGAAAAACGCCTCGGCGCCGCCGAATTCCGCCCCCGCCATGGCCTGCAGGACCTTCATCGTGTCGACGTCCCGGTCACGGCAGCAGGGCCTCCCAGGCCCGGGCGGCGTCCGGCCAACGCCAAGACCGCTGGTTCGCCAGGGCCGCCGCCTGCTGCGCCGACCACAGGGCGTCGTCCGTCAACAGGCGCACGGCGGCGTCGGCGAAGGCCCGGTCGTTCCCGGCTACGAAACCGGTTTCCTGATCCATGACCCGTTCGCGCATGGAGCCCAGGTCCGTGACCACGGCGGGCAGGCCCATGGCCTGCGCCTCGCCCACGGCCATGCAGAAGGTCTCGTTGATGTCGCCGCGGTAGAGCATGCATCGGGCCTGGCGGAATTCCTCGACAAGTCGTTGCTTGGGCACCGGGCCCGGCAACCGGACCCCTTTTTCTTCCAGCGTCCTGGCCTTGTCGAGAACTTTCGCCATGGGATCGGCCTTGGCCTCGCCGGCGCTGCCGTAGACGGCGGCACCCGTGAACAGGAAAAGCTCGGCCCCGGGCACGCGCGGCTGGATGTCCTGTGCCCAGCGGTCGAGCAGCCAGTCGAGGCCGCGCAGCGGGTTCGACGTGAACACGGCACGCGGGCCCGGTGGCGCCGCGGCAGGCTCGGCCGCGCAGAAATCCTCCGGCAGCCCATAAGGGATGACCACGCGCTCCCTGACCGGGCACCAGCGGGGATAGGTCGTCGCGTGATAGTCGCCGATGAACACGATGGCGTCGGCATGGCGCCACAGCTTCGAAAGATAGCGCCACTTGACCATGTAGGTCGCCGGGTTGTGCGTCCAGAACACGGTGCGCCCGGCGCGCGGCATGAGCGGCAGGACCTTGTCGCCCCGGTTGGCGATGAACAGGTCCGCCCGTTCGGGCACGCCGTCCCCGAGCGGCGCCCAACGCACCCCCTTGTGGGTAACGGGGCCAGGGCAGTTGTTGTGCACGGAAACGTCGTGCCCGCGCGCCGCGAGCGCCTCCATCAGCGACACCAGGGCGCTTTCCGCCCCGCCCAGGGGGCGTTCCTCGGGCGTGCGGCCGTCGAATTCGATGCCGTCGTCGGCGAGGACGATGCGCGCCATCTACCTGCCCCGCCCTTTGGGCCTGCCGGCATCGTCTTCCAACGCCGCCTTGAGGTGCGAGATCAGGGGATAGAGCCCGGCGCAGAGCGCGATGAGGAAGCCGTAGCCGCCCTCGCGGTAGCCCTTGCGCCGCACGTAGCACTTGAAGAAGCGGGTGAACAGACGGCGCAGATTCCCGGCGAACGACCCGATGTCGCCGGAATCCCGCAGGTCCGCCGCCCGCGCCGTGGTGTAGCTGTCAAGCCGCTTCAACATGTCCGACACGTTGCGGTCGACGAAGTGGGCCAGGCGGTTGCTCAGCATGGGCCCCTTGGCACCCGTCCAGGTCAGGGACGGGTGGACGCGCTGCGGGCCCCAGCGCTTGACCCCCTTGCGGAACAGCCCGGGATAGGCGGCCTTGCCGAAGCTCGCCCCCCAGCCCCAGCGCACCAGGCGGCCGCCGATGTAGTTGTCGACCAGGATTTCGTGCCAGTCGTGGGACGTGGTCTTGATGACCGCGCGGATTTCCTCGGCCAGCACCGGGGGCACACGTTCGTCGGCGTCGACCTCCAGCACCCAGTCGCCCGTGCAGGCGTCGATGGCCGCGTTGCGGCGCTCGCCCTCGATCATCCAGGCGCCTTCGACGAGACGGTCGGTGAAGCGGCGCGCGATCTCGCCGGACGCGTCTGTGCATTTGTCCAGCAGCACCACCAGTTCGTCGCCGAAAGTCAGGGTGCTCAGACAGTCATCGAGCTGCGCCGCCTCGTTATGGACGCAGACGGCGATGGACAACCGGGGACCGCGTTCGGGCGCGCCGTTCAAGACGCCGCCTCCTTGCATTCGGTCCACAGGTCGCGGGCGGCGGCCTCGGCCGCGTCGACGGAAAGCTTTTCCATCAGCGTCGGCGAATTGTCCCAGTCGTAGTTTTCCGGGAAACTTTCCAGGAACCCGGCCCCGCGCACGGTGCGGCAATGGGCACCCCAAGGCGCATAAAGTTCGTCCTGGGTCGGCCCGAACAGTCCGAGCGTCGGCACGCCCGCCGCCGCCGCCAGGTGCATGAGCCCGGAATCGTTGCCGATGTAAAGCGACGTCCGCTCCAGACAGGCCATGGCTTCGAGCAGGGAAATCCGGCCCACGAGATCGATGCGCCGATCCTCGGGGATGCCGTCCAGGAACCGTTCGACGGAGGCGCGCTCCGTCTCATGCCCGAACACGGCGACGGCGGCGCCCGGCAGGATGCCCTTGTCCCCGGTCAGGCGGCGGACCAGCTCCGTGAAGCGGTCCTGGGGCCAGGTCTTGCCCTTCCAGTTGGCGGTGGGGCCGATCGCCAGTACCGGCCGGCCCCGGGGGATCAGGCGACCGGCGGCGGCGCGGTGGGCGTCGGTGATCCACACCCGGGGCGTCGGCACCGCGTCCGTGATCCCCATTACCTGGGCATAGCGTTCCAGGCGGTGGCCCGCCCCTTTGCGCCCCATGCGAAAGCATCGCCTGGCCGGAATCATGTAGGTCATGGGCGTGTTGCGCAAGTCGACCAGGATCGACCAGAGGCGACCCGCACATTCCATCCACAACCCCAGCCAGTGCAGCGAATAGGGTTTCTTATCCAGGACGATGACGCGTTCCAGGCCGGGCACGGCCTCGAACAGGGGGGCTGCCGCCCGCCCGCAGGCGACGGTAACGCGCGCCCCGGGGTTCTCCTGGACCAGACGGCCCAGAATTCCCATGGACAGGACTGCGTCGCCGATGCGCGTCGCCGTGACGAACAGAATGCTTTTTGCCATGACCTATCGATTCCCGGCCGTTAACCGGTCGGCTTCTTGGGCCGATCCCGCGAGCCCCCTTGGCAGCCGATTTTACACATTCCCCGTCTTATAGGGCCACCATCCCCTGTTGCCTAGGCCGCTGGCCGCTCCCATATTCAGGGCACCAGTACTCATCTGCTTGCGGGATCGGAGAATGCGAGAAAACACCTATGTCGTCCTGGAGGAGCGGGGCGTCCTTGCCGTCGCCGGCGACGACGCCAGTCCCTTCCTGCAGGGATTGATTTCCAACGACATCAACAAGGTATCGGGCGAGCGCGCCATCCATGCGGCGCTGCTGACGCCGCAGGGCAAGTACCTGCACGACTTCTTCGTCGCCGAGGCTCCGGACGGCGGCTTCCTGCTGGACTGCGAACGGACGCGCCTGGACGATCTGGCCAAACGGCTGACGCTCTACAAACTGCGTTCCAAGGTCGAGATTTCCGATCACAGCGACCAATGGCTGGTCGCGGCCCTGCCCGGCGTGCAGGCCGCGGCGGCGCTGGGCCTGGCGGGCGAGCCCGGCCGGGCCGCGGCACAGGCCGGTGGCGTGGCGTTCGTCGACCCGCGCCTGGCGGCGCTGGGGGCGCGCGCGATCCTGCCCCGGGACGGTGCGGCGGGTGTACTTTCCGATCTGGGATTTTCTGTCGGCGCGCGCACGGACTACGACCTTCTGCGCCTGGACCTGGGCGTGCCCGACGGCAGCCGCGACATGGTGATCGATAAGTCGATCCTTTTGGAAAGCGGGTTCGACGAATTGAACGGCGTCGACTGGGGCAAGGGCTGCTACATGGGCCAGGAGCTGACCGCCCGCACCAAGTACCGCGGCCTGATCAAGAAACGCCTGCTGCCCATCGAGATCGAGGGCGCCCTGCCCGAAGCCGGCACCCCGGTGACGCTGGACGGCAAGGAAGTGGGCGAGGTGCGCTCCACCGCCCCGACCGGGTCGGTCGGCCGGGGGCTCGCCCTGATCCGCCTGGAGCATCTGGAGGATGGCGGCCCGTTCGAAGCCGCGGGTGCCAGGATCACACCCCACAAGCCCGACTGGGCCCGGTTCTGAGCCCGGCGAAGGTGCTGGCCCCGGCGGGGCCGGGGGCCTAATCTCGCGACATGAGCCTGTTCTCCTTCAACAAGGCCGCGCGCCTGCTGAAACCGGTGGCGCGGAGCTACGAACGCCGCCTGGCCGAGTTGGGCCCCGACGCGCGCGCCGTGTTCTGGAAAAGCGAGGACCATCAGCTGGTCCGCTTCGAATCCCTGTACCAGGTGTTCGATCCCGCCGACGACGCGGCGGGCGGCATTTCCGTCGCCGATTTCGGCTGCGGCTACGGCGCCTTCTTCGATTTCCTGAAGGACCGGCCCGTGCTTCGGGGCGGGCGCTACGTCGGCTACGACATGTCGCGCAAGATGGTCGAGGCCGCCCGCGCACGCATCCGCGATCCGCGCGCGCGATTCCTGCAGCAGATCACCGTGACGGAAACCGCGGACTACGTGTTCGCCTGCGGGACCTACAACATGCACA
>PFFW01000174.1:6754-10565 GCA_002781745.1 Rhodospirillales bacterium CG15_BIG_FIL_POST_REV_8_21_14_020_66_15 | reverse complement strand
CGCCCCCCACGTGCCGCTTCGCATCGCCGTGTACGAGCGATTGCGCGGGGCAATCCTGGACGGAACCCTGAAGCCAGGCCAGGTGCTGAGCGAAAATCGTCTGGCGGTGCAACTTCAGGTCAGCCGAACCCCGATCCGCGAAGCCATCCGCATGCTCGAAAGGGAATCCCTGGTCACCATGCTGCCGGGCCGCAAGCTGGTGGTCTCGACGCCGACGGCCCGGGACATCGATGACATCTACGGCATCCGTCTGATCGTCGAGGTCGCGGCGCTCAGGAAGATCGGTCCCGGCGACGGGGAGATCATCGTCAGGTTGGAGGATTGCATCGCCCGCGATGCGGCGGCACTGGAGAGCGGCGATGCCGGCGCCCTGATCGAGCCCAACACGGATTTCCACATGGTTTTGATCTCGGCGCTCGACAACAAACGGCTGCAAGGCTTCATCGATTCAATTCACGATCTGGTCAATCGATACCGGTTGTTTTCCCTTGAGGACATGGACTGGGCCGAACAGGCGGTCGACGACCATGCCACAATCGTCCGGCACCTGAAGGCCGGCCGCAGCGAGGACGCGGTGTCCGTGCTGACCCGCCACCTGGAGCGGGCCAATGCGGGACTGAAGAGGAAATTCAAGGAAGGCCAGGGGGGCGCCGAAACCGCCTAGGCTGACGCCGGGGCGACACGCTCTCAATCGCCGTTCCGCCGGTCGTCGATCACCTTGCCGTCATTTGGCAGCGTGCCCGGCGCCACCATGTCGACGCCGCCCTTCAGCTTGCACACGGCCTGGATGGTCTCCTCGACGGCGGCGGCCAGTCCGTCCGCGGGGCCGGCGCATTCGCACATCAGGGTCATGGCGTCGGCGCCGTCCCGGCGCTCCACCACCATGCGCGCACGCAGGATTTCCGGGTGGCGGGCGGCGATGTCGGCGATCTGGCGCGGGTGGACGAACATGCCCTTGACCTTGGTGGTCTGGTCGGCGCGGCCCATCCAGCCCTTGATGCGTGTGTTGGTGCGCCCGCAGGGGCTGGCCCCCGTCATCACCGCCGACATGTCGCCGGTGGCGAAGCGGATCAGCGGGTATTCCTTGTTGAACGGCATGGTCAGCACGACCTCGCCGACCTGGCCGTCGGGCACGGGGTCGCCGGTGCCGGGGGTGACGATCTCCAAAATCAGGCCTTCGTCCAGGATCAGGCCCTCGCGGGCCGGGCTTTCGTAGGCGATCAGCCCGATGTCGGCCGAGGCGTACATGTTGAAGCCTTCGATCCCGGCGGCCTCGAAGGCGGCGCGCTGGTCGGGCAGGAACGGCTCGCCCGCCACCGAGGCGCGGGCCAGCGACGACAGGTCCGCCTCCAGTTCGGCCGCCTTTTCCAGCATGATCTTGAGGAACGACGGCGTGCCGCAATAGGCCGTGGGGCGGATGTGCTCGATGGCGCGGACCTGCAGTTCCGTATTGCCGACGCCGGCCGGCACCACGGCGCAGCCGAGGGCATGCGCCCCGGCCTCCAGCATCGCGCCGGCGGGCGTCAGGTGGTAGGAGAACGAATTGTGCAGCACGTCGCCCCGGCGCAGCCCGGCGGCGTACAGCCCGCGCGCCGTGCGCCACCAGTCGTCGCCGAAGCCCTCCGGGTCGTAGGTCGGCCCGGGGCTCTGGTAGATGCGTTTCAACGCCCCGTCGCGCACCGCCGTCAGGCCGCCCAGGGTATGGCCCGGGGCCTGGATGTCGACCAGCTCCGACTTGCGGGTGACGGGCAGGGCCGCCAGCGCCGCGCGGTCGGTCACGCTGTCCGGGTCGATTTCGGCCAACAGCTCGCGGAAATAGGGGGCCTTGGCCTTGGCGTGGGCGATCTGTGCGCGGAGCGCGGCGAACAGGGCGGCTTCGCGGGCTTCGGGCGGCCGGGTTTCCAGATCGTCGTAGTGCGGTTTGTCGGGCATGGCCAAAGCCTCTTGCAAATCGAACCGTCACCCCCGCGAAAGCGGGGGTCCAGAAACGGGAATCCTGAATTCCCGCTTACGCGGGAATGACAGCGTGGAAACACCAAATCGGGGCCCGCGTCAGAGCCAGCGCTTGCGCCGCCGGTAGTGCTTGACGTCGCGGAAGCTTTTGCGGCTTTCACCGGCCAGGCCCAGATAGAATTCCCTCACGTCCGGATTCTCGCGCAGGTCGCCGGCGTCGCCGTCCATGACCACGCGCCCATTCTCCAGGATGTAGCCGTAATCGGCGTATTTCAGCGCGATCATGGTGTTCTGCTCGGCCAGCAGGATGGACACGCCCTCGTTCTTGTTGAGCGCCTTCACGATCTCGAAAATCTCCTCGACCAGCTGCGGCGCCAGCCCCATGGAGGGCTCGTCCAGAAGGATGGTGTTGGGATTGGCCATCAGCGCGCGGCCGATGGCGGTCATCTGCTGCTCGCCGCCCGAGGTGTAACCCGCCTGCGAATTGCGGCGTTCCTTCAGGCGCGGGAAATAGTGGTAGACCTTCTCCAGGCTCTCGGCCACCGCGGCGGCGCCGTCCTTGCGGGTGTAGGAGCCGGTCATCAGGTTCTCTTCGACGGTCAGGTGTTCGAAACAGTGACGGCCTTCCATGACCTGGATGACGCCGCGTTTCACGAGGTCGTTGGGCGAAAGGCTGTCGACCCGCTCGCCGCGGAACAGGATCTCGCCCTTGGTGACCTCGCCGCGTTCCGCCCCCAACAGGTTTGAGATCGCCTTGAGCGTCGTCGTCTTGCCGGCGCCGTTGGCCCCGAGGAGGGCGACCACGCCCCCCTCGGGAACCTCGAGCGATACTCCCTTCAACACCAGGATCACGTGGTCGTAGATGACCTCGATGTTGTTGACCACAAGCTGGGACGCGGACGCGGCGGTTCCGGCGGAGCCCTGCGGCCTCTCTTCAACAGCCTGTTCCATTTCTGTCGCCTTCAATCTTGAGGTCGGGAGCCTGTGAGGGCCTGCCTGCTTACTTGCAGGTCCTCGGGGTGATGTTGTTTTCCTTGGCGTAGGCCGCGGCATCGGCCTCGACCATGGGGCGGACGACGTCGCGCATCGGCGTCAGCCAGTCGCTGGCATAGGACCACTTGGCGCCGTCCCATTTCTGGATCACCACGGGGCCCATGGTTTCATGGTCCTCGCAGCTTACCTTGAGCGGGCTGACCATGCCCTTGAAGCCGAGCTTGGCAAGGGCGGCTTCCGTGACGTTCAGGTTCTCCAGACCCCAGCGGACCTGTTCGCCGGTCAGCGACTTCTTGCCGAACTTGGCCTGGGCCGCGCGCACCGCCTCGGTCGCGAACATGGCGTTGACGACGCCGCGATTGTACAGAACCTCGCCGACCTTGTTCTCCTTGGCCTTGGCCGCGTCGCCGCCGTAGATGTGCTTGATGATGTCCTTGTGCACATCGAAGCCGGCGCCGGCGCCGTGGAAGGTGGTCGACAGGTAGCCCTTGGCGCCGTCCCCGGCGGGGATCACGTCGGCGTCGGAACCCGACCACCAGTTGCCCACGAACTGGTCCATGGGATAGCGGATGCCGGCGGCTTCCTTGATGGCGACCTGGTTCATCACGCCCCAGCCCGACATGAAGATGAAGTCCGGCTTGATGCGGCGGATCTGGCGCCACTGCGATGCCTGTTCCTGGCCCGGGTGGTCGACCGGGATCAGGGTCAGCTTGTAGCCGTAGCGCTTGGCGAGCGCCTCGAGCGTCGGGTTGGCTTCCTTGCCGTAGGCCGAGTTGTGGTGCAGGTGGACGATCTTCTTGCCCTTCAGCTTGTCGTAGCCGCCGGCCCGGCGCGAGAAGTACTTGATGACCGCAGACGCCTGCGA
>PFFW01000174.1:0-6720 GCA_002781745.1 Rhodospirillales bacterium CG15_BIG_FIL_POST_REV_8_21_14_020_66_15 | reverse complement strand
GGTGCGGCCGTAGCCCATGGACAGGATCGGAATCTTGTCGACGCTGGCCTTGGGGATCAGCTGATAGGTGATGCCCGTGGAATAGGGGTTGAACAGGGACGCCCCGGTCGGGCCGTTGCCCTTCAGCTTCTCGTAGCATTCGACGCCCAGGTTGGTCTTGTACTGGGTCTCGCATTCCTCGAAGGTGACGGTGACGCCGTTGATGCCGCCGTCGCGCTTGTTCAACAGGGTGTAGTAGTCGCGGAACCCGTTGGCCACGGGGATGCCCGACGGCGCATAGGCGCCGGTGCGGTAGACGAGCATCGGAAAGAACTGCTCGTCCGCCTTGGCGATTTCGGCCGCGGCGAACGTACCGAGGCCGACCGCGGTTGCAGCCGCGGCCAGTACCAGTTTACGGAACTTCATGGTTGTGTCTCCCAGTTGCGGAACGCCCCGATTGTCGTGGGGCTTGGTCCTCCTGATTATCCCTCGGATCGTAGCACGGCGGGGCGACAGCCTCCATCGCGCAGGACCCGAACTCCAACGTAGCTTGTTCTTGCTCTTGGCGGCGTTCGGCGCCGCGGCAGTTAAATTCGATCGGCGACCGTCCGCTCAGTACGGAAACGGCCATTTCCTCAATTTCTCCCGCAGGATTTGCCACAGGCGGGCGACTCCCTCGGGCTCGACGATCAGGAAAATCACGATCATCGCACCGAAGATGATTTCCTCGAAATGCTTCTGCAGGGCCGTCGATATCTCCAGCCCGATCATGGGCGGGAAGTTGGTGAGGAAGATCGGCACCAGGACGATGAACGCCGCCCCCAGGATCGAGCCGCCGATCGAGCCGAGCCCGCCGATGATGATCATGAACAGAACCGGGAACGACACGGCGGCAAGGTCGAAGGCCTCGGTCTCGGCCGATCCCAGCCAGCAGAAGACCATCAGCGCCCCGGCGACCCCGCAGTAGAACGACGAGATGGCGAATGCCAGAAGCTTGGTCCGCAGCGGGCGGATGCCGATGATCTCGGCGGCGATGTCCATGTCGCGGATCGCCATCCATGACCGGCCGATGCGCCCGCGCGCCAGGTTCTTGGCGATCCAGGCGCCGACGATCAGGAAAGTCAGGCAGACGATGTAGCGCGCCTCGGGCGTGGCCGCGGGGCCGGTGATCTGGACGCCGAAAAGCTCGCGCGGCGGGGCGGTGATGGTGCCCGACGGGTTGTCGTTGTAGAACCAGCCCACCTTGTTGAACAGCCACAGGATGAAGAACTGCGCGGCCAGGGTCGCCACGGCCAGGTAGAAGCCCTTGATGCGCAAGGACGGCAGGCCGAACACGATGCCGACCGCGGCGGCGAACCCGCCGGACAGCAGGATCGCGACGATGACGTTCAGGCCCTCGATGTTGGTCGTCAGCTTGTAGCAGGCATAGGCGCCCACGGCGGCGAAGGCCCCCGTGCCCAGGCTGACCTGCCCGGCATAGCCCATGAGGATGTTGAGCCCGATCGCCATCAGGGCGAACACCAGGAACTGGATGAGGATCGCCTGCAGCCAGTACTCGTTGGCGAACAGCGGCACCGAGTAGGCGACGGCGATCACCGCAAGGACGGCGATCTTGTCCTGCAGGATGGGAAAGACCGCCTGGTCGTCGGCGTAGGTGGTCTTGAACTGGCCGGCTTCGCGGTAGAACATGAATCTCTACACCCTCTCGATGATTTTCTCGCCGAACAGCCCCTGAGGCCGGAACACCAGGAAGGCGAGGGCCAGCATGTAGGCGAACCAGTTCTCGATGGCGCCGCCGAAGGCGGGGCCCCAAAAGCCCTCGGCGACCTTTTCGCCGACGCCGATGATCAGGCCGCCGACGATGGCACCGGGCACCGACGTGAAGCCGCCCAGGATCAGTACCGGCAGGGCCTTCAGGGCGATCAGCGACAGCGAGAACTGCACCCCCGACTTGGCGCCCCACACGATGCCGGCGACCAGCGCCACGATCCCGGCGATGGTCCACACGGCGATCCAGATGGTCTTCAGGGGGATGCCGACGGAAAGCGCCGCCTGATGGTCGTCGGCGACGGCGCGCAACGCCCGCCCCATCGGCGTCTTCTGGAAGAAGATCGCAAGCGAAACCACCAACGCCGCGCCGATGAAGGCGGCCGTGACGTCGAAGGTATTGAGCAGGATCGGCCCCAGGTCGAAGGGCTTGTCGGGGATGCCGATCTCGAGCCGTTTCACGTCCGAACCCCAGAACAACTGGCCCGTGCCTTCCAGGATGAAGTTGAGGCCGATGGTCGCCATGAACAGGATCAGGCCTTCCTGGTTCACCAGGTAGCGCAGCATCAGGCGCTCGACCACGAAGGCGAGAACGACCATGACGGCCATGCTGAGGATCAGCGCCGCCCACAGCGGCACCCCGTGCTCCATCAGCCCGACCAGGGTCAGGGCGGCGAACAGGACCATGGCGCCCTGGGCGAAGTTGAACATGCCCGACGCCTTGAAGATCAGCACGAACCCCAGCGCCACCAGGGAGTAGAGGACGCCCGTCGACAGCCCCACCAGCACCAGTTCGATGAAGAAGAAGGGGCTTTCCCAGATCTCGACGAATGGGGTGACGAAGACGGCTTGAAGAAAATCCATGTGTGACGCTTTCCCCTGGCCTAGTCGTGGCTGACGCCCAGATAGGCGTCGATCACGTCCTGATTGCGTTTGACCTCGTCGGGCGTGCCGTCGGCCAGCTTCTTGCCGTAGTCCAGCACCACGACCCGGTCGGAAATGTCCATCACCACGCTCATGTCGTGCTCGATCAGGACGATCGTGGTGCCGAACTCGTCGTTCACGTCGAGGATGTAGCGGACCATGTCCTCCTTCTCCTCGTGGTTCATGCCGGCCATGGGCTCGTCGAGCAGCAGAAGATCGGGCTCCGCCGCAAGTGCGCGGCCCAGTTCCACGCGCTTCTGCAGGCCGTAGGGCAGGCGGCCCACGGGCGTCTTGCGGATCGCCTCGATCTCCAGGAAGTCGATGACCTCTTCCGCCTTGGCGCGGTGCTCCAGTTCCTCCTTGAGGGCGGGACCGTAATAGAGCGCCTGCCACAGCAGGTTCTTTTTCATCTTCAGCCCGCGCCCGGTCATGATGTTGTCGAGCGTCGACATGCCCTTGAAGAGCGCGATGTTCTGGAAGGTGCGGGCGATGCCTTCCTCGGCCGCCTCGAAGGTCTTGGCCGTGTCGCGCCGCTTGCCCTTGTAGGTGATGGCGCCTTCCTGCGGGTGGTAGAAGCCGTTGATGCAGTTCAGCATCGACGACTTGCCGGCGCCGTTGGGGCCGATGATGGCTAGGATCTCGTGCTCGCGCACATCAAAGGAAACGTTGTCGAGCGCCCGCACGCCGCCGAACGACAGCGACACGTTCTCCACCTTCATGATAACGTCGCCGACGACGCGTCCGGTGGGTGGCTGGGTGCCATCCGGCATATTGCTTCCCTTTGCTCCTATGCGCCGCCGCTCACGCCGCCGCCCGCGCCGCGCCGGGCGGGACCACCTTGGCGTCGCGGATTTTCAGATCGGCGTGAATGGTGTCCGTGCGGCCGTCCTCGAAGGTCACGGTCGCGGTCACCTCGCAATGGTCGCGGTCTGAATAAAGGGCCGCGATCAGGTCGCCGTAGCGTTCGGCGACGACGGTGCGCCTCACCTTGCGCGTGCGCGTCAATTCGCCGTCATCGGCGTCCAGTTCCTTGTGCAGGATCAGGAATCGGCGGATCTGCGAGCCCGCCAGCTTGTCGTCCTGGGCCAGGTCGGCGTTGACCTTGTCGACACAATCGGCGATCAACTCCAGAACCTCGGGCCGGCCGGCCAGGTCCGTATAGCCCGTATAGGCCAGGCCCCGGCGTTCCGCCCAGTTGCCGACCGCTTCCAGGTCCATGTTGATGAACGCGGCGACGTAATCCCGGCCGTTGCCGAAGGTCACGGCCTCGGACACGAAGGGGAAGAACTTCAACTTGTTTTCCAGGTACTTGGGCGCGAACAGCGTGCCGTCGGTCAGCCTGCCGACGTCCTTGGCGCGGTCGATGATCTTGAGGTGCCCGTCGGCATCCAGGAACCCGGCGTCGCCCGTATGGACCCAGCCGTCGGGCGTCTTGGTCTCGGCCGTCGCCGCGTCGTTCTTGTAGTAGGCCTGGAACACGCCGGGACTCTTGAACATCACCTCGCCGTTGTCGGCGACGCGGATTTCGACGCCCGGGGCCGGCACGCCGACGCTGTCGGAGCGGATGTCGCCGTTGGGCTGGATGGTGATGAACACGGAGGCTTCCGTCGAGCCGTAAAGCTGCTTCAGGTTGAGGCCGAGGGAGCGGTAGAAGTCGAAGATGTCCGGGCCGATGGCCTCGCCGGCGGTATAGCCAAGGTGCATGCGCGTGAGGCCGAGGACGTTCTTCAAGGGTCCGTAGACCAGGAACTCGCCCAGCTTGTATTTCACGCGGTCCAAGAAGGGGACCGGCTTGCCGTCCAGGATGTCGCCGCCGACCCGGCCCGCCACGGCCATGAAGTAATGGAACATGCGCTGTTTCCACGAGGCCGCGTCCTCGATTCGGATCATCACAGTGGTCAGGATGTTCTCGAAGATGCGCGGCGGCGCGAAGAAATAGGTGGGGCCGATTTCGCGCAAGTCCTGCAGTACCGTCTCCGCGCTTTCCGGACAGGCGACGCAAAATCCCGTGGTATAGGCCTGGCCGACCGAGAAGATATGGTCGCCGACCCAGGCCATCGGCAGGTAGGCGAGCATTTCGTCGTCTTCGGTCAGGCCTTCCCATTGGGCGGCGTTGCGCGCCGTCTGGATGATGTTGTCGAAGCTGAGCATCACCCCCTTGGGCCGGCCGGTGGTGCCCGAGGTGTAGAGCATCACCGCCAGGTCCGCGCCGGCGCCCTTGGCGACCTCGGCCTCATAGAAGCCGGCATGGGCGGCATCGAATTCACGGCCCTGCTCCTGCACCTTGGCGTAAAGGTGCAGGAAGGGTTGTGTGTAATGGCGCATGCCGCGTGGGAAATGGTAGATGACGGTTTCCAGGGCTGGCAGGCGGTCCTTGATCTCCAGCAGCTTGTCGACCTGCTCCTGGTTCTCGACCAGCGCGAAACGGCATTCCGCGTGCTCCAGAACGTATTGCATCTCTTCGGCCACGGAATCCTGATAGACCGGCACCGGCACGCCGCCCACGGCCTGCGCCGCCGGCATGGCCCAGTACAGGTGGGGGCGGTTGTCGCCGATGATGGCCAGGCGGTCGCCGCGCCTGAATCCCAGGGCCGCCAGGCCACAGGCCAGCGCGCGGACTTCTTCGGCGACCTCGGCCCACGTCCAGGTCTGCCAGATTCCGTAATCTTTTTCGCGGCTCGCCGGTTTGCCCCCCCGGATGCGCGCATTCAAGGCCAACAGTCTAGGAAACGTGTCGAGCCCCGTCGCAGTATCGACGGACATGGATATCTCCCTGTAAATCCACAGCCTTCTTCGTTTGTCGTGCTTTAGGATTTTATTATGTGTTCTTCGCCTCTTGCCGGGCGCTGTCGCAAAATAACATGCAGATTGGCCGGCAAGACGCAAGCCGAAATATCCGCCCCATGAACACGGCTCTGTGAGGTATTCAGGTTGACGCAACGTCACCTTGGGAAAGCGCGGCGCGCGGGGGCGGACGACGATCCCGGTTGACGCGGCGCGCGGCTATGGACATGACGGGCGGAATGCTGTGCCTCTGAGCCTTGTGCGCAGGCGACGGCGCTGAATTTAAGGGGGCGCCAGGTGAGACCCGTTTCAGGAAGTCGACGCACCTCACCGGCGCTCAAGCTCCCGTCCTGATCCTCGGCCAATAACGATGCGGCGAACCTGATCAACACTTACACACGCGGCGGTGCGAACCTGGTCAAGTTGATGCCATCCACCGCGGACTTGTACTCGTCAACGCTTGGTGTCCGGCCGAGGATCGTCGACAACACCACGACCGGTGTCGAGGCGAGCAGCGACTCTCCTTTCTTTTCAGCGGAGTCCGCCACAACCCGGCCCTGGAACAGGCGGGTCGACGTTGCCATGACCGTATCGCCCTTTTCCGCCTTTTCCTGGTTGCCCATGCAAAGGTTGCAACCGGGACGCTCCAGATAGAGTGTGTTCTCGTAAGTTGTCCGCGCCTCGGTCTTGGGTGCCGTGTCGTCGAACTCGAACCCGGCGTATTTTTGCAGGATTTCCCAGTCGCCTTCCGCCTTCAACTCATCGACGATGTTGTAGGTCGGCGGTGCGACGACCAGGGGCGCATTGAACTCGATCTTTCCGTTTGCCTTTTCCAGGTTGCGGAACATCTGCGCGACGATGTTCAAGTCGCCCTTGTGCACCATGCACGACCCGACGAAGCCGAAATCGACCTTCTTGTTGCCGCCGTAATAGGAAATCGGGCGGATGGTATCGTGCGTATAGCGTTTCGCCACATCGATGTTGTTGACGTCGGGGTCGGCGATCATCGGCTCGTTGATCTGGTCCAGATCGACGACGACTTCCGCGTAGTATTTGGCGTTGTCATCCGGCCGCAGCGCGGGCTGCTCTCCGGATTTGATTTGCGCGATGCGTTTGTCCGCCTTGTCGATCAGCCCCTGAAGCATCCCTGACAGGATTTCCATGCCCTTGTCGATCATGATCTGGATGCGGGCCTTGGCGATTTCCAGGGACTCGATCAGGGTTTCATCATTGGAAATACAGATCGATGCCTTGGCCTTCATCTCG
>PFFW01000103.1:884-6628 GCA_002781745.1 Rhodospirillales bacterium CG15_BIG_FIL_POST_REV_8_21_14_020_66_15 | reverse complement strand
CTATTCGGTTTTGCTCCCGGTGGGGTTTACCGTGCCGTCCTTGTTGCCAAGGACGCGGTGCGCTCTTACCGCACCCTTTCACCCTTACCCTGCTTCGCCGAGGCTTCGCAGGGCGGTTTGCTTTCTGTGGCACTTTCCCTGGGCTCGCGCCCGCCGGGCATTACCCGGCACCGTGTCTCCGTGGAGCCCGGACTTTCCTCCCCTTGCAGCTTTCGCCGTAGCAAGAGGCGGCCGTCCAGCCGTCTGGTCCGAGCGGTAATATAGTCTATTCAAAGTTAAAATCACCACAGAGACACAGAGGCAGTGAGAAGGATTTCTGGACCCCCGCTTTCGTGCGCGGGGGTGACGACTTCATTCTTCTCATTCCCGCGAAAGCGGGAATCCTAAATCTTTCTCTTCTCACTGCCTCTGTGTCTCTGTGGTTTTCTTATACGAAACCGGCTTCGTTGCGGCGGATGGCCTCGACCAGTCCCAACAACCGCCTGGCCGTCTCGGGGTCGATGCGCCCGGTCACGCGCTCGGGCCGCCAGTGGCGCTGGAAGGCCTTCAAGGCCGCGCTGAAGTCCGACGTGTCGTAGCCGATTTCCCTCAGCGCGTCGGCCAGCACGTCCGGCTCCATCATCAGGGTGTCCGACTCGCCCGGCCACAGGCCGATGCCCTTGCCGGCCAGGCGCGGCCAGGGGAACAGTTCGCCCGGATCGGTCTTGCGGGTTGGCGCCACGTCGGAATGGCCGACCACGTTGCGGGCCGGGATGGGATGGCGGGCGAGCACGCCGTGGCACACGGCCTCCAGCTCGCGGATCTGGACCTCGGGAAAGTCGCGGTAGCCCCATTCGTGGCCGGGATTGACCAGCTCGATCCCGATGGAGCGCGCGTTGACGTCCGTGCGCCCGCGCCATGACGCCACGCCCGCGTGCCAGGCCCGCATCTTTTCCTCGACCAGGCGGTGGACGTTGCCGTCCTCGTCGATCAGGTAATGGGCCGAAACCGCGGCCTTGGGGTCCTTGAGACGGTCCAGCGCCGCGTCCTTGGTTTCCATGCCCGTATAGTGCAGCACCAGCATGTCCACGGTGAAGCCGGGGCCGCGTTCGTCGCAGTTGGGGCTGGGGTCGATGACGATCTCGGGCATCGGGAAAGTCTACGCCAGCCCCCAGCGTGCAGCCAGAGGCTTGGCGCGAACAGCCCGATGCCGGCGGTCAGCCGCCGACGTGATTTTCCGGACTGTTGAGATGGCCGGTCTTCACAAGAATGGTGCAGCCTTTGTTGGAGAAGGGCGTATGGGGGCTGCCGTGGGGACTGCGGATCCACGTTCCCTTCGGATAGCGGCCGTGCTCGTCCTCGAACACGCCGTCAAGAACCAGAATCTCCTCGCCGCCCCAGTGGCCATGGCGGTTGAAGACCGTGCCGGGCTCCCACTTGACCAGCGCCACGTTCTCGTGGCCGAACTGGTGCAGCGGCATCACCGAAAGGCCGCCGACGAGGCCCGGCAGCCAGGGCGTATTGTTGGCGTCGATGCGCACGTATTCCTGATCCTGCTCATCGAACTGTCCCAGCTTCACGAAAATGGTACAGCCGTCAGTGCTGAACGGCTTGTGCTTGGAGCCCACGGGATTGCGCACGTAGGAGCCGGGGCCGAAGTCGCCGGATTCGTCGGAAAACACGCCGTCGAGGACGAAGAACTCCTCGCCGCCGCCGTGAACATGCGGGGTGAAGGAACTGCCCGCCGCATAGCGGACGACGGTGGTGGCGCGGCCGGTTTCGGCACCTTCGCGCTCAAGCATGCGGCGTTCAACCCCGGGAAGACGGCTCGGCACCCAGTCGACGTCATTGGTATCGATCACGACCCGCCGGCCGAAATCCATATTGATGTTCTCAGCCATCAAAAAACTCCTTTCAGGGCCGGCCGCGGCCTCTCCTGAGGGCGGCCGGACAGGGATATGTTATTTTACCTATTACTAGGTAGAATTTCTGTCTAGTAGTAGGTAGACAAATCTGGTAAACCCGTCAAACGGTTTTTCTCCGGGGCGGCCCGAGCCGTCAGCAGGCACAGGCCAACAGGCACAGGAATCGACGACCATGGACGGCATAAAGGAACGCCTTCTGGAGACGGCCCAAGCCTTGATCCAAACCCGTGGCTACAACGGGTTCAGTTACCGAGACATCGCCGACAAGGTCGGCATCCGGGCGGCCAGCATCCACTATCACTTCCCGACCAAGGAATGCCTCGGGGCCGCCGTGGCCGCGCACTACACCGACGCATTCATGGCGGAACTGGACCGCGCCCGTGACCGGACGAAGGATCCCGTCGAGTTACTGCGCGCTTATGCCGGCCTGTTCCGGCGGACCCTGGCGACGAAGGACCGCATGTGCCTGTGCGGCATGCTGGCGGCCGAAGTCGCGGCGCTTCCCATTTCCGTGGCGGCGGAAACCAAGCGCTTCTTCCAGGAAAACCTTCGCTGGCTGACGGCTGTGTTCGCCGATGCCGCCGGCGATCATGGCAAGGCATCGCCATCGCCCATCCCCGAGGAACAGGCATCGCATTTCCTGGCACTGCTCGAAGGCGCGATGCTGGTCGCCAAGGCCTCGGGAGACATCGGCGCGTTCGACCGGACCGTCAGGACGGAGTTGGGTCGCCTGCAATAACGGCGTCCTAGAGCTTGCGCTCCTTCTTGACCTGATCGTAGGCGGCGTTGATGGCCGCCATCTTGTCGTTGGCGAGGTCGATGAACTCCTGGGGCATGCCGTCGGCCATCAGCTTGTCCGGATGGTTCTCGCGGATCAGCCGGCGATAGGCCTTCTTGATGTCGGCGTCCGTATCCGTGCGCTTCACGCCCAGGATATCATAGGGGTCGGCCTTCTTGGGTTCGTCCAGATGCATGGCCTTGAGGCGTTCGAACCCCTGGGAGGTGAAGCCGAAGATGAGCGCCGTGCGGCGCAGGAACTCAAGCTCCGCCGGATGCACGCTGCCGTCGGCCTTGGCGATGTGGAACAGCGCCGCGAGAAGCTCCTCCAGCACCGCCGGTTCGCGGGCGAACATCATGGCGATCTGTTCGGCATAGGGCTCGTAGCCGGTGGCGTCGCGGCGCGCCTCGTCGAACAGCTTGCCGACGGCCGCCTCGTCCTCGGGCGGCACGTGGAACATGCGGCGGAAGGCGCGGATCTCGTCCTTGGACACGGCGCCGTCCGACTTCGCCATCTTGGCGGCCAGCACGATCACGGCCTGGGTGAAGGCGACCTGGCGGGCCTCGTTCTGGGCGTCCGCCCCGGCATGGCCGCCGGCCAGCAGGGCCTCTTCCTCGTCCTTCTTCTGGTCGTACATGTGGCCGGCGACGCCGCCGATCAGCGCCCCCAGCGGGCCGCCCATGGCGAACCCGGCGACCCCGCCGATAACCTTTCCCCAGATGCTCATGTGTTCGTGGACTTCCTCGGAAACCCGCAGCCCCAACGGGGCGCGCTTGACAGGTGAGCGCCCTTATTACGACGGCCCCAGCCGTCCCGCCAGGGGCAGTTTTATGGCCAGGTCCTTGGGGTCTATGCCGAAGGTGAGGCCCAGGATATTGACCTCGACCCCTTCCTCGACCCCGGCCAGCACGCCGAGCAGCCCGAACAGGGAGACCTGATAGCCGGTGCCGCTGGGCGTGCGCGCGGCGATGCCGCCCGGGATGTAGTCCTTGCCGATGGCCGTGGGCGGCAGGTCGAGCCCCAGGTCCGGCACGGCGCGGGCGACGAAGGCGGTGAAGGTGTTGGAATTGGGCCCGGGCCAGACCGTATAGCTGCGGTCATAGGGATAGGCGCGGGCGGCGGCGTCGATGCGTTGGATCATGCCGTCCACGCCCGCCCCCCGCTTGTCGGCGATGATTTCCGGCTCGGCCCCGAACCAGCGGCGATCCGGCTCCTTTTCCGTGATGACCAGGGCCGAGCCGCCATGGCGCGCGCGCCAGCCGATGATCTCGTAGACGGTGAAGCTATCGGCGTTCGTCGTCTTGGTGGCGATCCAGGTGTGAACCCCGAAGATGCCGCGCCAGGAAAAGGCGCGCGCCGCATAGACCTGGACGATTGCTTCCTTGTGCTGTGCCGGGTCGGGCGCGATGCCCAGGGGCTCCCGGCTGGCCGTGCGCCAATCCGCCATGACGGTGTGTTTCCCGATGCCCACGGCCGCGCCGACGATCAGAAGCGCAAACAGCCCCTTCGCCACGGCCCGGAATGTCCTGGTCCTGAATTTCATGCGCGCAACCCCACCGCCCTCTTTTGGCAGACCGCTTAATCTAGGCAGGCAGCAGGCGTTTCGCCAGTTGCCGCCACACCGCCGGCATCAGATAGATGGGAAACTGACCGACCACGAAGTAAAGCATGGTATCCGGATCGATGGCAGGCAGCAAAACCGCGATGAGGATCGCCAGGTTGCGGTTGCCCGAGGCAAAGGCCACCGACAGCACCTTGACCCGGTCCCAGTCGCGGCCGGGCATCCGCCCGACCATCACTAAGGCCCCCACCCCGGCCAATTGCAGGCCAGCATAGACGGCGAAGCTGAGGGCGGTGACGAAGACCACGTGGTCCGGGTCCTTTTGGAAGGCGTCGGGCACCCCGGCCATGAGCCCCGCCGCGAAGCCGACCAGCAGCAGCACCGACACGCCGTGCAGGGGTTGGCGCCAGCCGTCGATCGTGACCCGGCTCAGAATCTTCTGGGCGATCACGGCGGCGGCGAAGGTCGAGGCGACGAGCGCCGCCAGCCGCCCCATGAGGTCCAGCGTCGACAGGGGAATATCGACCAGGGTCGCAGAAACCACCGGCAGGGTCAGCGGCACCAGGAAGGTTTCGGCTATCAGCACCAGCAAGAGGAACGCCCCGTCGAGCCCGATCACCATGCCGACGGCGGGTGTGGACATGAGGGGGCAGCTTGCCGCCGTCAGCACCACGGCGACGATCAGGCCCGGCGACAACCCGGAATCCTTGACCAGCAGCCAGACCAGCACCGGCGTGACGGCCAGCATCCACACCAGCGTCGCCGTCAGCAGCACGGGACGGCGGATATGCCCCATGACGTCGGCCCAGTCGATATGGACCATGGAGACGAACATCAGGACCCAGACCATGTGGGTCAGCCAGGGCTGCAGATGAACCGTCACGCCGGGAAAGGCGAGGCCGGAAAACACGCCCACGGCCATCATCGTCGTCGCGTGACGGCCTAGGAAATCCAGGGCGGAGACGACGAAACGAAGGGGGCTCATGGGCGGATTCCTGCGGTGGGTCGGGCGACATGCGGGCACTTGCGCGCCGTCCGATTATGGGGCAAACGAAACCGTATACAATCCGGACGACGAACCCCGACCCTCAGGAGCATCCATGGCCGAACAGGTTGATACGGTGGTGATCGGCGCGGGCGTCGTGGGCCTAGCCTGCGCGCGCACGCTGGCTCAGGCGGGGCGCGACGTGATCGTGCTGGAAAAGGCCGAGGACATCGGCACGGGCACCAGTTCGCGCAATTCCGAGGTCATCCACGGCGGCATCTACTATGCCAAGGATTCGCTCAAGGCGTTGTGCTGCGTCGAGGGCAAGCACATGCTCTACGACTACTGCAACAGCCACGGGATCGAGCACAACCGCATCGGTAAGGTCATCGTCGCCATCACCGAGGACGAGGTTCCCAAGCTCGAAGAGTTGAAGGCCAAGGGCGCGGCCAACGGGGTCAACGACCTGACCTGGCTGGGCGCGGCCCAGATGAAGGAGATGGAGCCCAACGTCAC
>PFFW01000103.1:0-533 GCA_002781745.1 Rhodospirillales bacterium CG15_BIG_FIL_POST_REV_8_21_14_020_66_15 | reverse complement strand
CGTGCCGGGTGGGCTCGGCACCCATTCAACCCTGGATCTGGGCGGCGGCACCAAGTTCGGCCCTGACGTGGAATGGCTCGACGTCACCCATCCGGACCAGATCGACTACAAGGTGGACGAAAGCCGAGCGGAAAGCTTCTACGGCGCGATCCGCCGCTATTGGCCGGGGCTGGCCGACGGCGCCCTGTCGCCGGGCTATACCGGCGTGCGGCCCAAACTGACCAACAGCAACGACAAATACGCCGCCGACTTCGTCATCCAGGGCGCGGACGTGCACGGATTGGCCAACTACGTCGGCCTGTACGGCATCGAAAGCCCGGGGCTGACCTCGTCGCTCGCGATCGCCAAACGGGTCGCGGCGCTGGTTCCGTCCTAGCAACCGACAGGCGCGCCGCGGTTATTCCGCGGCGACGCCCTGGCCGAAGACCTGTGCGAACCGTTCGGTATAGCGGCCCCAGACCTCCGGGTTCTTCAGGCGCGGCGGCTTTTCACCGCGCAGGATCGTGACCCATTGCTCGGCCGCCGCCTTGGCC
>PFFW01000024.1 GCA_002781745.1 Rhodospirillales bacterium CG15_BIG_FIL_POST_REV_8_21_14_020_66_15 | reverse complement strand
GAGCGGGCCGATTTCAGGCCCGCGACGACGATTTGCGCATAAGGAAACAACCAGCCGCAAATCCCGAGCGGGCCGATTTCAGGCCCGCGACGACGCATTTGCGCGGATATAAGGTTCCTTTATCATACCCTTGCGCGCTTATTTCGGCGGGCCGCCGCCGCTCCGGGGCGGCGGCGGTTGCTGCATGAAGCGTTCAGCCACCGGTTTCAGTTGCGGATGGTGTTCGACCAGAAGGGCGAAGGCATTCCGCGCCAGCGCCTCGTCGCCGCCCCATTTGCCCGCCTGGATCGCCAGGCGCAGGACCTGCGGGTCCGTGGGCAGGGCCTCCATGAGCTGCTTCAGGTGGGGAATCTCGTCCTCATAACGCTGCGCCACATGAAGCGAGATGGCCATGGAGAGCCGCGTGTTCAGCCCGTTCGGATCCTGCTCCAGGGATTTTCCGAACAGGTCGAGCGCCTGGTCGAGGAACTGCTGGCGGCCGAGCATGCGCCCGGCATCGTCAAAAAGCTGCCGGTTCCCGGTCGCCAGGCACTGGTTGTAGAGGAAATCCATGTTGCTGGGCGCCATGCGCTGGTCGGACCCGCGCACGGCGTCGAGCGCCTCGGCGCATTTGCGGTAGGCAAGGCCGATGCGAGCGCTGGGCAGGGCCTGCTCGGGCCCCGAGCGGGCCTTCAGCTTGGCGACCTCGGCGACGGGGATCGCCTCGTTGCGGCCCTCACCGCCCGACGCGATGATCGCCACCAACGATCCGTCGCGCGCGAACAGGGCGCCCCCCGAATTGCCCGGCTGGCTGCGCGCCGAATGATGGACGCGGGCGAGCGGCTTGCCGTCCGGCGGCACGGCGACCACGCGGCCAGGCAGGTAGGCGCGGACGGCGCCGCGGCCGACGTCGGCGCCGACCGTATAGACCTGCTGGTCGACCGCCGCGGCTCCAAGGGTCAGCGGCTGCGACACCACCAGCCCCTCCAGGCGCAGCAGGACCAGGTCGCCGGGATAGGAGGTCGGCACCACGTCGGCGATGCGCTGGCTGCCGTCGGCCATGAAGACCTGGGCCCTGGGATTGTCGGCGACCACGTGGCGGTTGGTCACCAGAAGGCCCGCTTCGATCAGCACGGCGCTGCCCACCGGATCGAAGGACGAGATCGCGAACACCCGCGCCGAGGCCTGGCACACGGCGGTCGGCGCCTTGCACCCGGGCGCCGGCCGTTGGGCCTCGGCGGCGGTCCAGGAAAAGGCCAGAAGGACAAGGAAAATCAGCGGCGAACGGTTCATCTGCAAGTTCCGGAACATGGGATTGCGATGCCGGATTCCGCCGGTCCTGTCAATCTCGCACGCTTGGGGCGCAACGCCGAATAATGCAATATTATTAAAATTGAGACATTATATTCCTGATTTATGTTGAAATGCGGTCATGGCTGCGTATGATCGCCACAACGGCGCAAAGACGCCGCAAGCCTGCGGGAACGGAAACAGATGACGAAAGCCCAAGCCACCCCCGGATACGACCGCTCGGCGAAGACCCTGGTGACCGGGGTGATCGGCGCAGACACGCATATCGTCGGCAACCGCATCCTTTCCATGGCGCTGGAGAAGGAGGGCTTCAAGATCGTGACCCTGGGCGCCCTCACGCCCGCCGACGAATTCGTCAAGGCGGCCATCGAGACGGCCGCCGACGGCATCATGGTTTCTTCGCTCTACGGGCAGGGCGAACTGGACTGCCGCGGTTTCCGCGACCTCTGTGTCGAGGCCGGGCTCGAAGACATCCTGATCTACGTCGGCGGCAACCTGGTGGTCGGCAGGCAGGACTGGGCCGACGTGGAGCGCCGCTTCCTCGACATGGGTTTCGACCGGGCTTTCCCGCCGGGAACCCGCACCGACGATGTCGTGCGCGCCCTGGACGCCGATTTCGCCGAACGCGAACGGCGGAGCGCCAAGGCATCATGACCGGCGGCGGCGAACCGGCGGCGCTGCTGATCGACTTCGGGTCGACCTATACCAAGCTGCGCGCCGTCGGCCTGGAAACAGGCACGATCCTGGGCGCGGGGCAGGGCCCGTCAACGGTGGCGACGGACGTCAACCGGGGCCTCGATGCGGCACTGAAGGATCTGGAAGCCCATCTGGGCGGCCTGCCCGAATTCCGCCACCGCCTGGCCTCGTCCTCGGCCGCCGGGGGGTTGCGCATGGTGACCGTGGGCCTGGTCAGGGAACTGACGGCCGAGGCCGCGCGCCGCGCCGCGCTTGGCGCCGGGGCCAAGCTGGTCGGCACCTTCGCCTATCGGCTGACCCGCGCCGATCTGGCCGAGATCGAGGCCCTTGCACCCGATATTCTGCTGCTGGCGGGCGGCACCGACGGCGGCAATGCCGAGGTCGTGCTGCACAACGCCCGGGTGCTGGCGGGGGCCGCCGTCGACGGGCCGGTGATCTATACCGGCAATCGTGCCGCCGCCGACGAAGCGGCCGACGTCCTGCGCAGCGGCGGCGAGTCGGTGGTGGTCACCGAGAACGTGATGCCCGAATTCAATGTGCTGAACATCGAGCCCGCGCGCGCCGCCATCCGCGGTGTCTTCATCGACCGCATCGTCCACGCCAAGGGCATCGACCGCGCGGCCGGCCGCTTCGACGCGGTGATGATGCCGACCCCGGCGGCGGTGTTGGAGGGGGCGCGCCTGTTGGCCCAGGGCACCGCGACGCAGCCGGGCCTGGGCGAGCTTCTGGTCGTCGACATCGGCGGCGCCACCACGGACGTCCATTCCATCGCCGGGGGCGAGCCGTCCCGCGAGGGCGTGATCCTGCACGGCCTGCCCGAACCCTTCGCCAAGCGCACGGTGGAGGGCGACCTGGGCATGCGCCACAACGCGCGCGCCATCATCGACCTGGCGGGCGCCACCGCCGTCGCGGCCGACGCCGGACTGGACGAGGCCCGGGTCGGGGCGCTGCTGGACGCCATCGCCGCCGACGTGGAACGCCTGCCCGAGACGCCCGACGAGCACGCCTTCGATCGTGCGCTTGCCCGTGCCGCCGTGCGCCATGCCGTGGCGCGCCACGCCGGCACCGTCAAGGTGGTGCAGACGGTGACCGGTCCGGCGACCCTGCAGGAAGGCAAGGACCTCGGCCGCGTCGAGACCGTGATCGGCACCGGCGGCGCGCTGGCCCATGGGCAAGACCCGGCGGGCGTGCTGGCGGCGGCGCTGGCCGATCCGGCGGACACGGGATCGCTGCGGCCCAAGCGGCCCCGTTTGCTGATCGACCGCGAATATCTGCTTTATGCCGTCGGCCTGCTGGCCGAGCCGGCGCCCGACGCGGCCCTGAAACTGGGCCTCGCCCATCTTTCGGACGTGACGCCACAGACAACGGGAGAGGCTGCCCATGAGCGCGCAATCCATGTCGGCTGACCAGCGCTGGAAGTTCTCGGCGGACCGGATCCCCGCCGATCTGTTCGCGGAACTCAGGCGCGACAATCTGGCGCGCTGGCCCACGGGCTCGGAAGTCGACGTCGACGAGGCCGCCGCGTTCCACAAGGCGCTGCCCCGGCACAAGCAGCTCGGCTGGGTCATGCGCCGGGCCGACGAGGAAGGCCGCTGCCTGACCCAGCCGCGCGGCGGCTTCGGAACGCTCGAACTGCAGCTGGAGCTGATGCGCTGCCTGGACAAGGAGGGCCAGGCCGACATCGTGCCGACCACCACCGACAGCTACACCCGCAACGAACGCTGGGCCGAGGCCGAGGCCGGGATCGAGGAATCGAAGAAGGCCGGGCGGTCAATGCTGAACGGCTATCCCATGGTCAACTACGGCCCGCGCACCACGCGCCGGCTGATCGAGGCCATCGACAAGCCGGCCATCGTGCTGTCGGGCACCGCCATGCCGCGCCTGACGTCCGAGGTCGGATTCGCCGCCGGGTTCTCGGGCTACCTGGGGTCGGGTCTCGCCTACACGACGTCCTATACCAAGGAGACCTCGATCGAGGCCGGCATCCGCAACTACCAGTACCTCGACCGCCTGGCCGCCCTTTATCAGGAAAAGGGCGTCGACCTACACCGCCGCCAGCCGGGATTCCTCACGGGCACCAACGTGCCGCCCTGTATCGCCATCCTGACCTGCGTCATCGATGCCCTGCTGGCGGCCGGGCAGGGGGTGCGCAACTACGGCCTGGAACTGGCGCAGACCCTGCACCTGGTCCAGGACGCCGTGGCCATCCGCGCCTGCCGCGAGCTGACCCAGGAATACCTGGCGGCGGCCGGTTACGACGACGTGTTCACGCCCGTGACCTCGCTGCACTGGATGGGTGCGTGGCCGCACGACGACGCCCAGTCCCAGGCCCTGGTGGCCTACGGCGGGACGCTGGCGGCCGTGGGCGGGGCGGTCAGCGTGACCACCAAGTCGACGCACGAGGCCTACGGCATCCCGACGCCCCAGGCCAACGCCGAGGGCCTGCGCACCACGCGCATGGCGATCTACCTGGCGCGCCACATCCGCCTCGACACCCTGCCCGAATACCGGTTCGAGCTGGATCTGGTGAAACGCGAGGTCCGCCCGATCATGGACAAGGTCCTGGAAATGGGGGACGGCGACGTGGCTGTCGGCACCGTGCGCGCCTGCGAGGCCGGGGTGATGGACATTCCCTGGTCGCCCAACCGCCACCTGAAGTGCCGGGTCATGCCGGCGCGCGACGCCGACGGGTATCTGCGCATCTTCGATCCGGGCTTGATGCCGTTCGACGCGGAAGTCCTCGCCGTGCACGAGGAACGCCTGCGAAAGCGGGCGGAACGCGACGGCGTTCCCTACGATCACGATCTTGCGGTGTCCTCGGTCTACGAGATTTCCGAGCCGCTGTCGAACCTCATCCCGTTCCCCTGGGCGGCAGAATAGGGAGGACGCGTCATGCCCGATTCCTTTCCCAACGGCACCGGCAGCGCGCTCGGCAAGGCGCTGGCGGTGCTCGAGGTCCTGCTGGACGAGCCGGCGGCCCTGTCGCTGGGCGACATCGCCGCGCGCACGGACCTGCCGCGCCAGACCGTCCACCGCATGGTCAAGCAGCTGGAGGAGAACGCGCTGTTGCGCCGCGAGCCGGGCGGCGACAGCTACTCCGTCGGCCCGCGCATGGTCGACCTCGGCGTGCAGGCGCTGACCGCCAGCGCGCGCGGCGCCCCGGTGCGCCGCGTGCTGGAGAACCTGGTCGCCCGCCTGGGTGAGACCTGCAACCTGGGCGTCCTGGCACGCGACGAGGTCGTCTATGTGGAGCGCGTCGAATGCGACTGGCCGCTGCGCATCCAGTATCACGTGGGCTCGCGCGTGCCGCTGCACGCGACCGGCATCGGCAAGCTGCTGCTCGCCCATCTGCCGGCGCGCGAAAGGCGGCGTCTGTTGCGCGTGCTGCCGCTGACCCGCCTGACCGAACGCACGATCACCGATCCGGCCGGGCTGGAGGAAGAGCTGACCGCGATCCGCCGCCGCGGCTATGCCGCCAACGACCAGGAGAACACCCCGGGCCTGATCGGCCTGGCCGTACCGATCCGCAAGCCGTCGGGCCGGGTCATCGCGGGCCTGGCCGTGCACGCGCCTGAGGCCCGCCTGCCCATGAAGCGGGCGCTGGAGCACCTGCCCGCGCTCAACGACGCGGCGCGCGAACTGGAAGCCTTTTTCGCCGAGGACCTGGAGGGTCTTCGGCCCCCCGCCCCGGCGGCCGCCCGGACCGGCAGCCGTCCGGCCGCGGACCGGAATTGAGATCGCAGAACGGAGAACAACGATGAGCGTTTCCCAACCCCTTAACGTCACCGACGGTGGCCCGCGGCAGGTCGTCGCCGGCCTGATGGACCGGGCGCGTGTCGCCATGGACGCCTTCGCGGACGCCGACCAGGCCCGCGTGGACGAGGCCGTGACCGCCCTCGCCTGGTCGATCTACGAGCCCGGCCGGGCCGAGGAACTGGCGGCGCTCGCGGTCGAGGACACGGGCCTCGGCAACGTCGCGTCCAAGATCATCAAGAACCAGCGGAAGACCTTCGGCTGCCTGCGCGACCTGATGCGCGTGAAGACCGTGGGCGTGATCGAGGAAGACCCGGCCAAGGGCCTGGTGAAGTATGCCAAGCCCGTGGGCGTCGTGGGCGCCGTAAGCCCCTCGACCAACCCGGCCGCGACCCCGGTCAACAAGGCCATGTTCGCCCTCAAGGGGAGGAACGCGGTGATCGTCGCGCCGTCGCCGGCGGGCCTCGCCACCACGACCAGGACGGTCGGCTACATGCGGGCCGAGCTGAAGAAGATCGGGGCGCCCGAGGACCTGGTGCAGGTGCTGCCGGCCCCCGTCGACAAGGCGCTGACCCAGGCCTTGATGGAGGCCGTGGACCTGATCGTCATCACCGGCTCGCAGAACAACGTGCGCCGCGGCTATTCGTCGGGCACGCCCTGCATCGGCGTGGGGGCGGGCAACGTGCCGGTCATCATCGACGAGACGGCCGACTTCCTGGACGCCGCCGAGAAAATCCGCATGTCCAAGATTTTCGACAACTCGACCTCCTGTTCGTCGGAAAATTCCGTCACCATCCTGGGGCCGGTCTACGAGCAGGCCATGGCCGCCCTGAGACAAGTCGGCGGCTATCTGTGCAACGCGGAAGAAAAGGAGAAGGTACGCCAGGCCCTGTGGCAGGGCGGCAAGCTGAACCGCCGCCTGATCGCCAAGGACGCCGCCGTGTTCGCCCGCGAGGTCGGCCTGCCGGAAGAGGCCGCCAAGTGCGACTTCTTCATGGTCGAGGAGCCGCTGGGCGCGGTCGGCAAGGATCACCCGTTCAGCGACGAGAAGCTGTCCCTGGTCCTCACCGTCTACAAGGCGCCCGACTTCCCTACCGCCAAGAAGCAGGTCACGGACGTGCTCAACTTCGTCGGCATGGGCCATTCCGTCGGCATCCACACCAAGGACCAGGACCATGCCCGCGAGCTGGCCGAGGACCTGAACGTGGTGCGCGTGCTGGTCAACCAGGCACACACATTCGGCAACGGCGGCAGCTTCACCAACGGGCTGAACTTCACGCTGTCCATGGGCTGCGGCACCTGGGCCGGCAACTCCATCTCGGAGAACCTGAACTACAGGCACTTCATCAACATCACCCACCTGGTTCGCGAAATCCCCGAGGACAAGCCGTCGGAAGAGGACCTCTTCGGCGCCTATTGGGGAAAATACGGAAAGTAGGGCGATCGCGCCGCTTCTGGGGAATCGGGCACAAGCAACTCGTCCTTTCTTCTCACCGTCTCACTGTCTCTGTGGTTTCTTTTTTTGAACCACTGAGGCGGTGAGGCAGTGAGAAAAAAGAGAGAAGAGAATAAGGAAATCCAATGAACTTCGAAGAACATGCAGGCAAGCCGCTCCTGAAGGCGGCGGGAATCCCCGTGCCCGACGGCGGCACGGCGATCACGGCCGAGACGGCGGCGGACATCGCCGGCAAGCTGATCGGCGCCTCCGGCGGCAAGGTCGTCGTCAAGGCGCAGGTGCCGACGGGCAAGCGCGGCAAGGCCGGCGGCATCAAGCTGGCCGGTTCCGCCGACGAGGCCAGGGAGGTCGCCGCGGCGATCCTGGGCATGACCATCGCCGAGCACGTCGTCGGCAAGGTGCTGGTCGAGCGCGCCACGCCGTTCACCCGCGAATTCTACGCCGCCGTCATCAACGACCCGGAAACCAAGGGGCCGAAGATCCTGTTCTCGACCCTGGGCGGCATGGACGTCGAGGAAGCGGCCGAGCAGGACGCGGGCGCCATGCGCACGCTGAGCGTGGACATCAGGAAGGGGCCGGAGAAGGGCGCGGTGCGCGCCATGCTGGACGGCGCCGGGCTGGACGGTCTGGAGGACCAGGTCGTCGAGGTTCTGATGAAGCTCTACGAGGCCTATCGCGCCAATGACGCGGAGCTGATGGAGATCAACCCCCTGGCGGTCCTGGAAGCGGGCGGCCTGATGGCGCTCGACTGCAAGTTCACCATGGACGACTCAGCCCTGCCGCGCCACGAGGACTTGGCCATGACCGGCACGCCCGACAGGCTGACGGGGCTGGAGGCCAAGGGCAAGGAACTGGACCTCAAGTACATCGAACTCGACGGCGACGTGGGCGTTCTGGCCAACGGCGCGGGCCTGACCATGACCACCATGGACGTCGTGCGTCACCACGGCGGCACCCCGGCCAACTTCCTGGAGATCGGCGGCGAGGCCTATACCAAGGGCACCGACGCCCTGCGCCTGGTGCTGGAGAACCCCAAGGTGAAGTCGCTGGTCATCAACTTCTGCGGCGCCTTCGCGCGCACCGACGTGATGACCCAGGGCATCCTCAACGCCTGGGACGAACTGAAGCCGACCCTGCCCACCTTCTGGTCCGTGCACGGCACCGGCGACGTCGAGGCCGTGGCCATGCTGAAGGAACGGCTGGGCGTCGAGCCCCTGCCGGACATGTCGGCCGCCTGCAAGGCGGCGGTGGACGCCGCGAAAGGGGGTGCGAAATGATCATCCGTGGAACGCATCGGGTGATCGTCCAGGGCATCACCGGCAAGCAGGGAACCTTCTGGTCCGAACGCATGATGGCGTACGGCACCAAGATCGTCGGCGGCGTGAACCCCAAGAAGGCGGGGACCGAGCACATCGGCGTGCCCGTGTTCGCCTCCGCCGTCGACGCTATGAAGGGCCTTCCGGAAGGCTTCGACGTCTCCATCCTGTTCATCCCGCCCATGGGGGCGAAGGCGGCGGCGCTGGACGCCATCGAGGCCGGGGCCAAGGCGGTGGTCATCCTGACCGAGCACATCCCCGTGCAGGACGTCATGTACGTGATGGCGGCGGCGAACGAGCGGGGCGTCAGGATCATCGGCCCCAACACGGCCGGCGGCGTTACCCCCGGCGAATGCTTCACGGGCTTCATGCCGGCCTTCAACGATAAAATCTTCCGCCCCGGCAACGTCGGCGTGATCTCGCGCTCCGGCTCGCTGGGCACCCTGATGTGCCTGAACGTCGTTCAGGCCGGGTTCGGCATCTCGGCCTTCATCGGCATCGGCGGCGACCCCATCATCGGCACGACCACCCGCGACGCGCTGGAGGCCCTGGACGCCTTCGACAAGACCGACGCGGTCGTCATGGTCGGCGAGATCGGCGGCGCCATGGAGGAACACGCGGCCGAGTACGCGGCCACCATGAACAAGCCCATGGCGGCCTTCATCGCCGGCGGCGCCGCGCCCGCCGGCAAGAAGATGGGCCATGCCGGCGCCATCGTCATGGGCAACAAGGGAACCTATCAGTCCAAGGCCGACGCCCTCGCGGCGGCGGGCGTGGCGATCCTCGACACGCCGATGGATGTCGGACCGGTCTTGAAGGAAAGGATGGGTTGAGGGTAATGATCGGGGCGTGACCACGCAGGAAACAAGGATGACGCCCCGATGACCCCGCCCGACGGAACCGGCCAGCCGACCGACCATATGACCCTTTCCGAAACCATCCGCGTCCTGAACGGGCGGCGCTCGGTTCGCGCCTATTCGGACAAGGACGTGACCGACGCCCAGGTGACGGCGATCCTGGAGGCCGCGCGCCGCGCGCCGACCTCCTCCAACCTGCAGGCCTATTCCGTGGTCGTCGTGCGCGACCCGGCGACCAAGGAGAAACTGGCGGCCATCGCCGGTGGGCAGAAGCACATCGTCGCCTGCCCGGTCTACCTCGCCTTCGTCGCCGACCTGACGCGGATCGAGGCGGCGTTCCGGCGCCACGGCAATTCGCTCGACGACAACAACCTGGAAATGGGCCTGATGGCCTCCATCGACGCGGGGCTGGTCGGCATGTCGGCCTACCTTGCGGCCGAAAGCCTGGGCATCCAGGGGGTGATGATCGGCGCCATGCGCAACGACCCCGAAGCCGTGGCCGAACTGCTCGGCCTGCCGAACCGCACCTATGTGGTGTTCGGCCTGTGCCTCGGCTGGCCGGCCGAGGCGCCGAAGCAGAAGCCCCGCATGCCGGCGGAAGGCATCATCCATTACGAGCGCTATGACGCGGGGATGGCCCTGGGCGTCGTCGATCCCTACAACGCGCAGTTGAAGGCGCATTATGACGAGATCGGCAAGGAAACGACGGACGAGTCCTGGTCCGCCGACGTCGACAGGAAATACGCCCAGCGGCCCCGCGACCACCTGCGCGCGGCCCTCAAGAAGCGCGGGTTCGACTTCCGCTGAGGCGCGCCGGCTCCCGTCAGTCGTCGTAGATCTCGGGCTCCGGCGGCACCTTGCCCAGGATCATGTCCGACGCCTTCTCCGCGATCATGATGACGGCCGCGTTCAGGTTGGCCGAGGGCATGTTGGGCATGATCGAGGCGTCGACCACGCGCAGCCCCTCGATCCCCTTCACGCGCAGTTCGTCGTCCACCACCGTGTTACCGTCCGTGGCCGGGCCCATGCGGCAGGTGCCCATGGGATGGAAGGTGGTGGTGCCGCGCGCCTTGGCGGCCTCCATCAGCTCGTCGTCGGTTCGCACGTGGTCGCCGGGAAAGTGCTCGCCGTCGAAGTAGGGCGCCATGGGGGCCGACCTCAGAATCCGCCGCGCCAGCTTCATGCCCGCGAGCACCACGCGGCGGTCCGTTTCGTGTTCCAGGTAGTTGGGCTGGATCACCGGCTTGTCGAAGGGGTCGGCGGTCACGGCCTGCACGTAGCCGGTGCTTTCCGGACGCTGCTGCCAGCTTGCCACCGACATGCCGGGGAACTTGTCCAGAACCGCCTGGCGGCCCGAGACGTAGCTGGCCGGCATGAAGGTAAGCTGCAGGTCCGAGTTGGCGATATCGGGGTCCGAGCGCCAGAAGGCATAGACCATGGTCGCCTGCAGGCCGAGCACGCTGGGCCTGCCGAGCAGCCACTTGGCGACCTCGGGCACCAGGCCCAGTCCCTGGGCGCGCTGGTTGATGGTGTCCGAATTCCTGACCCGCGCCGTGAAGCGCGGCGCGTAATGGTCGCGCAGGTTCCGGCCCACGGCGGGCAGGGCGCGGCGGACCGCGATGCCCAGATCGGCGAGTTGCGCCGGATCGCCGACGCCGGAAAGCTGCAGGAGCTGCGGTGAATTGATGACCCCACCGGACAGGATCACTTCCTTGGCGGCCGTGATCGCGTGCCGCGGCCCGCCGCGCCCGCCCTTGGCATAAGTGACGCCGGTGACGCGCATGCCGTCGAAGATCAGGCCCGTGGCATGGGCGTTCGCGACGACGTTCAGGTTGCCGCGCTTCATGGCCGGATGCAGGAAGGCCCTGGCCGCGCTCACCCGCCGGCGATTGTGGATGGTCCGCTGGGTGTAGGTCACGCCTTCCTGGCCGGCGCCGTTGTAGTCGGGGTTCCTCGGGATGCCCAAGCTCTCGCAGCCCTGTATGAAGGCTTCGCACAGGTGGTGCGTCCAGTCCGTGTCGGTGACGGTCAGCGCGCCGTCGCGGCCCCGGTAGCGCGCGTCGGCCTCGCCGATGCGCTGTTCCGAGCGCTTGAAATAGGGCAGCACGTCGGCGAAGCCCCAACCCCGGTTGCCGAGCTGTGCCCAATGGTTGTAGTCCTCGCGGTTGCCGCGGGTATAGACGTTGCCGTTGATGGACGACGATCCGCCGAGCGTCTTGCCGCGCGGCACGGGGATGGCCCGCCCGCCGGTCCACTCGCTGGGCTGCGTCTCGTAGCGCCAGTTGAGCCCCTTGTGGTCCAGCAGCTTCATGAAGCCGGCGGGGATGTGGATGTAGGGGTGCCGGTCGGGCGGTCCGGCCTCGAGCACGCAGACGCTGTGCCGGCCGTCCTCCGTCAGCCGGTTGGCCAGCACGCAGCCGGCCGATCCGGCGCCGATGATGATGTAGTCGTATGTGTCCATGGAAGGTCTTCGTCGGGAAGGGGGCTATCGCTGCCCCTACCTAAGCCCATCCGCCGCCGCCGCGGCAAGTGGCAATCGCAGTCATTCCGGCTATAGGCGAGCCGCGCGTTCCGTGCCAATATCGCCGGATCAACAGGGTACCGCCCGTGCCGCCGATCACCGACAAGAACACGCCGGTCCGCTTTTCCGATCCCCTGCCCGGCGCGGTCGACGTGGTCGTCATCGGCGCCGGGGTGGCGGGCACGGCGACGGCCTATTTCCTGGCCCAGCGCGGGCAGAAGGTCCTGCTCTGCGAAAAGGGCCGGGTCGCGGGCGAGCAGTCGTCGCGAAATTGGGGCTGGATCAGGCAGCAGGCACGCGACCTTGCCGAACTGCCGATCATGATCGAATCCAACCGCATCTGGCGCGGCCTGGCGGCGGACACCGGGGAGCCCGACCTGACCTTCACCCAAGGCGGCTGCCTCTACCTTGCGACGTCCCAGGCCGAGATGGCGCGCTACGAGGCCTGGCTGGACCAAGCCAGGGGCTACCAGCTGGATACCCGGCTGCTGTCGCGCGACGACTTGAGGCGCCTTTATCCCGACGTGCCCGGGAACGGTTACGTGGGCGGTATGGTCACACCCAGCGACGGCCGGGGCGAGCCCTTCGTCGCCATCCCCGCGCTCGCGCGCGCGGCGCGGCGCCTGGGCGTCGCGGTGATCGAGGACTGCGCCGTGCGCACCCTCGACGTCGCGGACGGACGGGTCATCGGCGTGGTGACGGAGAAGGGCCGGGTTTCCTGCGACGCCGTCGTGCTGGCGGCCGGCGCCTGGTCGACGCATTTCGCGACCAACGTCGGGGTCGACCTGCCGCAACTGGCCGTGCGCTGCACCGTGGCGCGCACCGAGGCCGCACCCCGCCTGTTCGAGAACCTGCCCGACACGCCCAACGTCCGCGACGTGGGGTTCTGCGTTCGCCGCCGCGCCGACGGCGGCTACACGCTGGCCACCGGCACCCATGCGGACCACTACCTGTCGCCCAAGTCCTTCCGCTACTTCACCAAGTTCCTGAAGGCCATGGGGGCATCGTGGCGCGACATTCGCCTGCATGCGGGGGCGCCCGACGGCTATCCCGGCGCCTGGGGCATGCCGACGCGCTGGTCCGGGGACGCGATCAGCCCGTTTGAGCGCATGCGCGTCCTCAATCCCGAGCCCACGGCGGCCGAGGTCCGCCGGCTCGAGCGGCGCCTGGCCGAACGCTATCCCATGTTGGCCGGAACCAGGCTGGCCGAGGCCTGGGCCGGGATGATCGACGTCACCCCCGACGTGGTGCCGACGCTGGGCGAGGATCCGGTCCTGCCCGGCATGTTCATCTGCACGGGCCTGTCCGGCCACGGCTTCGGCATCGGCCCGGGCATCGGCCGCGTGATGGCCGACATGGTCCTGGGGCGCGACCCGGGCCACGACGTCACCCGCTTCCGCCCGGAGCGCTTCCGCGACGGCAGCCCCATCGTGCCCGGGCCGTACCTCTAGCAGCCTGTCAGGTCGCCCCCCTTCCGATAGGCGGCCCCGACGCACGCCGCTTCGGCGGAGAAATTTCCATAAAATATATGTGGAAATACAGTGGCCTTGTTCGTTTCTTTGAATAATGTAGATTATCAACAAATCAGGGCTCTATCCTGTTTCACATCAAGGAGACGGACCATGAAGGGCGACGCGGAGGTGCTGAAGCGCCTCAACCTGATCCTCAAGAACGAACTGACCGCCATCAACCAGTCCTTTCTGCATTCCCGGATGTTCAACGACTGGGGCCTCGAGGACATCGGCGAGCGCGAATACAAGAAGTCCATCAAGGACATGAAGCAGGCGGACAAGCTGATCGCCCGCATTCTGTTCCTCGAAGGCCTGCCCAACCTGCAGGACCTGGGCAAGCTGCGCATCGGCGAGAACACGCCGGAGATCCTGAAATGCGACCTGACGCTCGCGGCGGCGAGCATCGCCGACCTGCGCGAGGCCATCGCGCTGTGCGAAAAAAAGGGCGACTACGTCTCGCGCGAGATGCTCGACGACCTCCTGGAGGACGAAGAGGAACACCTGGACTGGCTGGAGACCCAGATGGGCCTGATCAAGGACATGGGCCTGCCCAACTACATCCAGTCGCAAGCGTAAGGAGCGCCGCGTCATGAAAGGCAAGAAAACGGTCATCAGCGCCCTCAACGGCCTGTTGACCCACGAAATGTCCTCCGCCGACCAGTACTTCATCCATTCGCGAATGTATCACGACTGGGGCCTGGAGGAACTGTACGAGCGCATGAAGCACGAGCAGGAGGAGGAGCTGGACCATGCCGCCCGCCTGGTCGAGCGCATCCTGTTCCTGGAAGGCGCGCCCGACGTGGCGGCCCGCGCCAAGCTGAAGATCGGCAAGGACGTGCCGTCCATGATCAGGAACGATATGGCCTACGAGGCCTTCGTGCGGAAGGAACTGGTCAAGGTCATCGCCCTCTGCGAGAAGGAGGGCGACTTCGTCAGCCGCCAGGTCCTCGTCGGCCTGCTCGAGGATACCGAGGAAGACCATCTCTACTGGTGCGAGAAGCAACTCGGCCTGATCGAGAAGATGGGCCTGGAGAACTACATCCAGTCCAAGACGTCCTGAAGCCCGGGGCTCACAGCCCGCCGATCAGCACCCAGGCCACGGCCGCCGGTGCGACGAAGCGGCAGATGAAGATCCACACGTTCGCCAGGGCGAAGGGATGGACTCCGTCCGACTGGGCTTCCTCCTTGGCGCGGTCGGCGATGGACCAGCCGATGAACAGCGTGATCAGGATGCCGCCCACCGGCAGCATGATGTTGGACGCCAGGTAGTCGACGGCGTCCAGGATTCCCTTGCCGCCCAGGGTGACGTCCTTCCACGGACCCAGCGACAGCGCCGAGGGCACGCCGAGCGCCCAAGTCACCGCCCCAGCCCCCCAGGTCGCCGCGCGCCGGGAGACACCGCGTTCGTCGATCAGGTAGGACACCACGGGCTCGATGATCGACACCGCCGAGGTCAGCGCCGCGATGGCCAGCAGCGCGAAGAATAGGAAGGCGAACAGCGGCCCCGCCGGCATCTGCGCGAACACGGCGGGCAGCGTGATGAAGGTCAGCCCCGGTCCGGCCTGGGGGTCGAATCCGAAGGCGAACACGGCGGGCAGGATCATGAACCCGGCGACGACCGCGAAGCCGGTGTCCAGCAGCGTCACCTGGGCCGCCGTTTTCGGCAGGTTGACCTGTTTGTCCAGGTAGCTGGCGTAGGTCATCATCGTGCCCATGCCGAGCGAAAGGGAAAAGAACGCCTGGCCCAGGGCCGCGTTCACCGTGCCCCAGGTCACGCGCGAGAAATCGGGGGTCAGGAAGAAGGCGATGCCCTTGGATGCCCCCTCCAGCGTCACCGAGCGGACGGCCAGCACCACCACCAGGATCGCCAGGGCGGGCATCAGCACCCGCGACGCCCGCTCGATCCCGCCCTGCACGCCGCCGGCGACGATGAAAAGGGTCATCGCCATGAAGGCGGTATGGAAGGCGATCACCCCCCGGGGCTCGGCGATGAAGGCGCCGAAGGCGGCGCCCAGGACCTTGGGATCGTTGGACGCCAGCGCTCCCGAGACGGACTTGATGGCATAGGCCAAAGTCCAGCCTCCGACCACGGAATAGAACGACAGGATGACGAAACCGGCGATCACGCCGAGTGCCCCCACGGCGGGCCAGGCGCCCCCCTTCAGCACGCGGAAGGCGCCCACGGGGTTGCGCTGCCCGGCGCGGCCGATCGCGTATTCGGACAGCATGACGCTGAGCCCGATGGTCAGGACGAAGGCGACGTAGAGGATCAGGAACGCGCCGCCGCCGTTCTGCCCGGCCATGAACGGGAATTTCCAGATGTTGCCCAGCCCCACGGCCGATCCCGCGGCGGCCAGGACGAATCCCAATCGCGTGGCGAAATGGTCGCGCGGTCCCATGGCAGCCCCCTTATCTGTGCAACGTTCCGGCGTCGGCGAGACTTAGAACAGGTTCCCCGCAATCACAAGGGCCTGTCCGCGTTGTCCGCCGTTACCCGGTCTTGGCTTCCCGCAGTCTGCGCCTGCGCCGCTGCGCCGCCAGGTTCAGGACCTCGACCAGCATGGAAAAGGCGATGGCGAAATACAGGTATCCGCGCGGGATGTGGAAATGCATGCCGTCGGCGACCAGCGCCATGCCGACCAGCAGCAGGAAGGCGAGGGCCAGCATCTTGGTCGTCGGATGGTCCTGGATGAAGCGCGCGACCGGGCCCGACGACCACATCATGATGATCATGGCGATGACCACGGCGGCGATCATCACCGGCAGGTGCTCGGCCATGCCGACGGCGGTGACCACGCTGTCGATGGAGAACACGATGTCGAGCACGATGATCTGGCCGACAACGGCGCCGAAGGCGGCCGCCTTGGCGCCGGTCTCGTGCTCCTCCTCGCCCTCGATGGTGCCGTGGATCTCGTGCGTGCCCTTGGCCAGCAGGAAGATGCCGCCAGCCAACAGGATCACGTCGCGCCACGACACCACGTGCTCGACGACCGGAATGGTGAAGATCGGCGCGGTCAGACCGATGATCCAGGCGATGGAGGCGAGCAGAACGATGCGCATGCCGAGCGCCGCCGTCAGGCCCAGCTTGCGCGCCCTGTCGCGCTGGTCCGGCGGCAGCTTGCCGGCGACTACCGAGATGAACACCAGGTTGTCGATGCCCAGCACGATTTCGAGCGCCGTCAGGGTCAACAGCGAAAGCCACAGGTTGGGATCGGCGAAGTCCATGGTTGGATCTCCTTCGGGTGAGCAGATGCAGGAAAGAGAATATCAGAACAGGGCGCGGCGGATCAGGTTGAGCCCGATCAGGAACAGCAGGACCAGCATGACCTTGCGGAAGGCTTCCTCGTCGATCCATTTGCGGATCTGCTCGCCCATCAGGATACCGGCCATGCCGGGTAGGCAGGCCGCCGCCGACAGCCAGACGTTCGACGGGTTGAGCACCCCGTTCGACCAATAGAACACGGTCAATGGAATGGCGCCGGAAAACCAGATCAGGCCCACGGTGCGGACCCATTCGTCCTTCGACAGCTTCAACAGCACCAAGTACATCATCAGGGGTGGGCCCCAGATGGTGGTCAGGCCGCCAAGCAAGCCGCCGAGAAAGCCCGCGAGCGGCCCGGCCCAGCGTTCGGTGCGCGGCGTCAGCGGTTCCGCCCGCGGCTTCCACAGGCTGGAGGCGGCGAACACGGCGACGCAGGCGCCCAGGATCACGAACAGCACCTTCGTGTCGAAGCTCGCCAGCATGAGCGAGCCGAGCCACAGGAAGATCAGGAACACGGCCAACAGCGGGACGTGGCGTTTCATCGGCGTCATAAGGTCGCCCGCGCGCACGGCCTGCCAAAAGTTCGTGATCAGGATCGGGATGACGAGAAGCGCGATGGCCTCGCGCGGCTCCAGCAGGTTGGCGGTGACGATGATGGAGACAGTGACGATGGGCAGGCCCACGCCCGAGATGCCCTTGGCCATGCCGCCCGCGACGACGCCGAGGGCGATCAGGGCGAGCTGGGTCGGCGGATGGCCCAGGAGCGCGGCGATCGGCTCCATGGGTTTACGCGACCACCCGAAGCGTTTCCACGGCCAGCGCGTCGAGCGCCGCGTCGTCGACCAGCGCCGGCCTGCGCGGTGTCAGGATCATGGCACCGCGCTCGACCCGGATGGGGTCGGCGAACAGGCCCCTGTGCGGCTTCAGGAATCCGTTCATTTCGCCCGCGTTGGCGATGTGGGTGCGGGCGATGCAGGCCTCCATCCAGCAGCCGGGGTCGGCGGCGACGCCGTTGCCCAGCACCGGCTCCATGCCCAGTTCGCGGATGCTAGTCAGTTGGTTCGCCAGATTGGCGAGCGATCCCGCCTTCATCAGTTTCAGCTTCACGAAACGCGCACTGCCGCTTTGCGCCGCCCGTTCGATCTCGGCCGGGCCGTAGATGCTCTCGTCGAGCATCATGGGCACCGGCGAAATCTCGGCCACGGCCTTGGCGGCGTCCCAGTCGTCCATGTGGCAGGGCTGCTCGAACAGCTCGATATGGTCCGGCGCCAGAAGGCGGGTGAAGGCCAGCGCGTCGTCCAGCGAATAGCCCTGGTTGCCGTCGATGCGCAGCGCAAGGGAGGCCGCGGGCATGCGCGCGACCTCGCCCTGGATGAACTTGAGGCGCTTGGCATCGGTCTGCCATTCGAAGCCGACCTTGACCTTCACGGTGCCGTAGTCGGCCTGACGGTGGCGTTCCAGTTCCTCGGCGATGCCTGCCTCGTCCGTTGCGTTCAGGATGGCCAGCAGCGGCACCCGGGTGTCCTCGGCCACGTCCAGGAACGGGCTGCCCTCGGCCATCTCGATGGCGGTCACCAGGGCGGTGACGGTGAAGGGCGCGGCCTTGTGATGGGCCAGTGCCGCATTCTTGGCCGCTGCGGCGTCCAGGCCCCTGAGCGCCGCCGCCAGTTCTCGCGCCTTGGCCCAGGCGCCGCCGACGGTCTCGGGCGTATAGCCGGTCAGGATCGTCGCCTCGCCGAAGCCGTGCTCGCCGCCGTCGCCGCGCACCGTCGCCAGGATGGTGTCGAACGCCGTCACCGGGCCGAAGGCCAGCTTGTAGGGTACCTTCAGGGGAAGCGACAGGCGGCGCAGGGTGATTTCGGAAAGGATCATGGCGGATGACGCGGGCGGGTGGTGCTGGGGTATCGAGGGTGCCCATCATAACGCGTTCGGCCCGGGCCGCCAGCCATCTTCATGTGATGCCGTCCGTGACGGCGCCTTTCCTGCCCCCTGGCCCTGGGGCGGGGGTGCTTTATAATGGCCGGCAAGGCCGGGGCGGGAGGTCCCATCACACCCATTGCGAGGACTCGAATCCATGAGTGAACAGAACGGCAAGAACGGCGCGGCGAAATCGGCCGCCAAGCCCGCGGGCGCGAAGACCGGCGACAAGACGGCGGCGAAGGCCGCCGATGCCGATCCGGCCCGGAAATCGGTTTTCGGCGCGATCACCGGGGCGGTCGGCATGGACGGCTCGGCGACGGCGTGGAAGCGGGTCGCGCTGGTGCTGTTCGTGGTCGCCGGCCTGGCGGCGGTCGCGGCGGTCGACTATGCCTCCGACCTGTCCAAGGCACGGGAAGACATGACGCAGCTGCGCGCCCGGGTCGCCGACGAACGCGCGGCCATGAAGGCGGAACAGGACAAGTTCATGAAAGAGTCCGCCGACATCGCCGAGGCGGTGGCCAAGAAGAAGGAGGAACTGGCCGCGACCGAGGCGGACATCGAGAAGCGCCGGGCCGAGGCCCAGGAACTGGAGACCAAGCTGTCGGGCCTGTACGCGGAAACCAAGGCGGCGCTGGACGCCGCGTCCGAGGCCGCCCGCAAGCAGGCCGACGCTCAGACGGCGCTGGACAAGTTGAACGCGGAACGCGAGAAAATGAGTGCGAAGATCAAGACGGGGCGCGCGGAACTGGCGGCGCTTGAAAAGGATGCCGACAACATGATGCAGGGCCTCAAGGAAACCATCGCCCGGCTCAAGGGCGCTCTCGACAAGCTTTGACCATCCACCCCCATCGACAAGGGACCCCACACATGACGGCATACCGCGCGGCGGTCATCGGCCTCGGCGCCATGGGCATGGGCATGGCGAAATCCCTGGTCGCCGCCGGCGTCGACACGGCCGGCTGCGACATTTCCGAGGACGCGCGGGCTGCCTTCGCCGCAGCCGGCGGACGCGCCGCCGCGACCCCGTCCGAGGCGGCCGCGGGGGCGGACGCCGTGGCCGTCGTGGTCGTCAACGCCCGGCAGGTGGAAACCGTGCTGACGGGCCCCGGCGGAGTGCTGGACGCCCTGAGCCCCGGCGCCGTGGTCCTCGGCTGCGCCACCATGCCGCCCGACACGACCAAGGACTTGGCGGACAAGGTCGAGGCCAGGGGCGGTCTGTACCTGGACGCGCCCATTTCCGGCGGGCCGGTGAAGGCGGCGGCGGGCGGGCTCTCGGTCATGGCGTCGGGATCGGCGGCGGCCTTCGCCAAGGCGCGGCCGCTGCTCGACGCAGTCGCCGAAAAGGTGTTCGATCTGGGCGACGCGCCCGGTCCCGGATCGACCATGAAGATGGTCAACCAGCTTTTGGCCGGAGTGCACATCGCCTCGGCCATGGAGGCCCTGGCGCTCGCCATCAAGTGCGGCCTGGACCCGAACACGGTGTTCGAGGTCATCTCCGCCTCGGCCGGCAATTCGTGGATGTTCGAGAACCGCGTGCCGCATGTGCTGGACGGCGACTACAGCCCCAAGAGCGCCGTCGACATCTTCATCAAGGATCTGGGAATCGTTTTGGACCAGGGGCAGCGTCTGGACTTCCCCCTGCCGATTTCCCAAACTGCGTTCGACCGCTTCAAGGAAGCCAGGGACATGGGGCTGGGGCGGCAGGACGACGCCTCGGTCATCAAGGTCTACAAACGGGACGGCGGGATAACGCTGCCCGGCGAGGAGGAAACATGAAGGACATCACGACATGCGCCTGACGGAGCATGAACAGCACATCCTGGCGGGCGGGCTGGGCCCCGTCCGGCAAAAGGCCATGCAACAACAGGTCGCCGTCGGCGAATTCTTCGATGCCGAGGACATGGTCGAGGTCCGCCAGGCCCACATCATGGCCGACACGGAAAGCCTGGGCGAGGCCGGTGTCGCCTGGCTGGAGGAACTGGGAAAACATCCCGAGAAGGACCGCCGGGTCGCCATTCCCACCATCACCGATCCGCGTGGTGCCGACTTCAAATCCTACGACCGCATCAACCACGACGCCGCCTACGTGGCCCTGGAAAGGCGCGCGTCCGACGCGTTCCAGGCGCTCGGCGTGCTGATGACCGACACCTGCATCAACTACCAGACCATCATGCCGCCGGTCATGGGCGAACACCTGGCCATGGGCGACACGGGCGTGGTGATCTACTGCAACTCCGTTCTGGGCGCGCGCACCAATTACGAGGGCGGGCCGTCGGCCCTGGCGGCGGCGCTGACCGGGCGTACGCCGCGCTACGGCTTCCACCTGGACCAAAACCGCCGCGGCAAGTCGCGCTTCCGCGTCACCCATCGGCCGGAAGGCCTGGAGGAGTGGGGGGCGCTCGGCGGCATCGTCGGCCGGTGCATGGGCAGCTATTACGAGGTGCCGGTGATCGAAGGCATCGACGCCGCGCCCTCGTCGGACGAGATGAAGCACCTTGGCGCGGCCATGGCGAGTTTCGGCTCGACCGCCCTGTTCCACATGGTCGGCGTGACGCCCGAGGCGCCGGACCTGCAGTCCGTGTTCGACGGCACGCCGCCGGATCCGGTGGAGATTTCCGAGAAGGCCTTCGCCGATTTCATGGCCGACTACGCGCCGCCCGACGACGGGCTCGACGTCGTGGTGTTCGCGGCGCCGCAGCTTTCGGTGCTGGAACTGGAACAGGTCGCGAGCCTTCTCAAGGGCCGCAAGGTGGCCGACGACGTCGCCTGCCTGATCGCCACAAGCCCCGAAAACAAGGCCGCCGCCGACCGCTTCGGCCTGACCCGGACCATGGAGGATGCGGGCGCGGTGGTCCTGGAGGGTGTGTGCTTCTACCAGATGCACGCCCGCGAACTGGGCGAGGCCAACGGCTGGTCGCGCCTGATGACCAACTCGGCCAAGCTGACCAACATCATCGGCGGATACGGCTACCGGCCGGTTCTGGGCTCCATGGCGGCCTGTGTGGAAAGTGCGTGCAGGGGGAGGGTCGTGCGATGAGCGGTCTCGTCATCAAGGGGCATCCCGGCATCGGCGACGCGGTCGAGGGCGAGGCCCTGGTCGCCCACGACAACTTCTCGGCCCGCTACGACCTGGACCGGATCAAGGGCGTGTTCTCGCGCCCGGCGCACAAGCTCTACGGCCAAAGCTACCTGGGCAAGGTGCTGGTGCTGAACATCGCCAAGGGCGGCGTCGCCACGGCCTGGATGCTGAACGAGATGAAGAGCCGCGACATGGCCCCCGTGGCCCTGCTGCTCAACTACGCCAACCCGATCATCGCCCAGGGCGCGGCGTTCGCTCGGTTCCCGCTGATCGACCGCTTCGACCGCGACATCACGGAACTGGTCAGGACGGGCCAGCGTCTGGCCGTCGACCCCAAGGCGGGGGAGGTCACGGTCCTGGGCTGACGCTTCCTGCAGGGCGGTCGGCAAGGCCCTTTGTCGGCCGCCCGCCCATATATTATAACGTTCGGGAACGCCGGCCCGGCCGGCGGACCGTCGCGATGGGGGGTCGGGGTCAATGCCGCTTTCAACCTATCTGCCGGAGGAAATGGGCTCCGTCTCCGTCGCCCCCCTGGGTCCGGTGGAGGCCGGCAGTTACCAATCCTTCTTCATCATCTATACGGCGGGCAAGTTCGGGATCGACGATACCGGCTCGTTGAAGGTCGTCCACCGCTTCGCCTCGGACCTGGGGCGGCTGCAGATGGACGATCCGGAAGGGGCGAACTACGTCACCGCCCAGGCGTCCAACGGCGCCGTCCTGCATCTGGAATACGACATCAAGCGCAACATCCGGCCCTGGGACAAGACGCTCCACATCAAGGTCGTGCGCGGCTTCCTGTCCGAAGGCGACCGTATCGTCATCCGCATCGGCGACCGCCGGTTCGGCGGGCCCGGTGTGCGCATGCAGACCTTCCAGGAAAAGGAATTCCAGTTCCGCATCCTGGTCGACGCCTTCGCCACCTATGACTATGTCGAGCTGCCCAATGCGCCCCCGATCGAGATCGTCCCGGGCCCGCCCGTTCTGTACAAGGCCGTGCTGCCGACCCTGAAGCGGGTGGGCGAGACCTTCCTTCTGGGCCTCAAGGGCGAGGACAAATGGGGCAATCCCTCGACCAAATGCGAGGACACCTTCCGCGTGACCTCGACCCGGCCGGTCGAGAACCTGCCGGGAGAAATCTCGTTCTATCCCGGCCAGGCGTCTGTGCAGATCGACGGCCTGCGGGCGGGGGAAGAGGGCGACCTGCGCATCGACCTGATCGACGGGGACGGCAACGTGGCGGCGCGCTCCAACCCGCTGCGCGTGGTGGCGAACACCGCCGGCGTCAGCTTCTGGGCCGACCTGCACGGCCAGTCGCAGGAAACCATCGGCACCAATAACGCGCGGTCCTATTTTTCCTTCGCGCGCGACCGGGCGTTCCTCGACGCCACCGTGCACCAGGGCAACGACTTCCAGATCACCTCGGACTTCTGGGCCGAACTGAACACCCTCAGCCGCGAATTCACGCAGGACAGCCGCTTCGTCGTCATTCCCGGCTACGAATGGTCGGGCAACACCTGCCTGGGCGGCGACCGCAACGTCCTGTTCGCCGAGGAGGGGCGGCCCATCCACCGCTCGTCCCACGCCCTGGTCGAGGACCGCGGCGACGTCGAGCAGGACGCCAACAGCGTCGAGGAGCTGTTCGAGAAGCTTTCCGGCGAGGACTGCACGGTGTTCGCCCACGTGGGCGGGCGCTACGCCGACATCCGCCGCGGGCACGACCGCAGGCTGGAGCGTTCGGTCGAGGTCCATTCGGCCTGGGGCACCTTCGAATGGCTGGTCGAGGACGCCTTCGAAATGGGCTACCGAACGGGCATCCTCGCGACTTCCGACGGGCACAAGGGCCGCCCCGGCGCCAGCCATCCGGGGGCGACGCGGTTCGGCGCCTACGGCGGGCTGACCTGCCTGTTCGCGGGCGACCTGACGCGCAAGGACCTGATGCAGGCGCTGCGCCGCCGCCATCACTACTGCACCACGGGCTGCCGGGCGATCCTCGCGACCCGGGTCACCCTGGACCGGCCCGCCGACCGATTCGACGACGATCCGGCGCTGGGCGGCCCGCCCGACGAACAGGTGACGCAAGCCGTCATGGGCGACATCCTGCGCACGGACGCGGAGGCCGTGACCTTCGAGATCGACGTCCACGCCGCCGCCCCCATCGAGCGCATCGACATCCGCGACGGTCTGCGCCTGCTGGAAACCTGGCGGCCGTCGGAAGCGGAAGACATGGGCAAGCGCATCCGGGTGGTCTGGGAAGGCTCCGAATACCGGGGGCGCGGCCGCGAGACCGTGTGGGACGGCTCGGCCGAGCTTTCCGGCAACGCCTTCACGCGCATCGAGCCCATCAACTGGTACAACATCGAAAAGCGCCTGGACCTCGTGTCGCCCGGGCGCGTCGAATGGTCGTCGCTCACCACGGGGGGCTTCATCGGCTTCGACGCCTGGCTGGACGACATGGTCATGGGCTGGCTGCGCATCGACACGCCCCTGGTCAAGAAGACCGTCGCGGTGCAGGACATCGGGCGCGAGGACATCCGGCTCGAGGCCGGGGGGCTCGGCCGCCGCGTGCGCCTCTTTCGCATCCCGGAGGAGAACCCGCATACGCGACTCAAGCTGGAGCGGCGGATTCCGCTCGATCGCGACCGCGACAACGCCCTTTACGTGCGCATCACGCTGGAAGACGGACATGTCATGTGGTCGTCGCCCATCTATCTGGTGCCGTGAGGACGGATCGTGGCTGGAATCGATCACCTCGTCCTGGCCGCCCGCGACCTCGACCTGTTGGCCGGATTCTACGAACGTCTCGGCTTCACCCTCACACCCCCGGCGCAGCATCCCTTCGGCACGGGTAACCGGCTGGCCCAGCTTCAGGGCTCGTTCATCGAGCTTTTGTCCGTGACCAGGCCCGAGGACGTGCCCGAGGCAAAACCCGGCGAATTCTCCTTCGGCGCCTACAACCGGGATTTCCTGGAGACGGAGGAGGGCATGTCCATGCTGGCCCTGACGTCGGACGGCTGGGAGGCGGACCGGGCGCGGTTCGAACGGGCCGGATTGGAGCTTCACGCCCCCTTCGGCTTCGGCCGCACGGCGCGCCAGCCGGACGGCAGCGAGGTCAAGCTGGACTTCCGCCTGACCTTCGTCACCGACGCCGATATGCCGAGGGCGCCCTTCTTCACCTGCGATCACCGCCATCCTGCGGCCGTGTTCTGGAAACCCCGGTTCCAGACCCACGCCAACGGCGCCCTGCGGATCGCCGAGATCCACATGGTGGCGGAAACGCCGGAGGCCCACGTCGGGGTCCTCAAGCGCCTGTTCGGGGCGGTGGTGCCGATCTCCGGCGGGGTCTGCGTGGGGCTGGACGGGGCCGGCTTCTGCGTCCTGGAGCCGGACGCCTTCGCCGAAACCTATCCGGGGGCGCAGGCTCCGCCCCTGGCGGAGGGCGAGGCCCGGTTCGCGGCGTTCCGCGTCGAGGTCGCCGACCTTGGCGTGGTGAAGGAATTGTGGGAGGAGAACCGCATTCCCTTCGTGGGCACGGGACGCCGCCTTTACGTGCCGGGAGACGACGCCTTCGGGGCGCTGGTCTGCCTGTCGACGGCCTGAGCCGGATTTCCAAATACCTATATAGCTATATAGGACTTGATCGACCCCGCCGACGGGTGTAGGACTCGGGCAAAGGACCGGGTGAACCGGTGCGCACGGGAGCATTCATGGTATTCACCGCCCTGGCAACGGCGCTTGAGGACGGCCCGCCCGCGGGTGTCGCGCGCCTGCCCAAATACCTGCAGCTTTCCGACGCCATCGCCCGCGCCATCGTGCAGGGCGACCTGAAGACCGGCGAGAAGCTGCCGCCCGAAGGCGAACTGGCGCGCGTGCTGCCGGCCAGCCTGGGGACCATCCAGCGGGCGCTGAACAACCTGGCCGACCGCGGCCTTCTGGTGCGCCGCCACGGACACGGCACCTTCGTCGCCGAGCCGGCCATGGCGCCCAAGGATCTGTGGCATTTCCGTTTCCTGGCCGACGACGGGCGGTCGCTGCTGCCGGTCTATACCCAGGTCGGTTCGGTCGAGCCCGTGCGGCGCGCGGGCCCGTGGAGCGACTTCCTGGGGACCAGGAACCTGATCGCGGTGACCCGGCGCATCGACGTGAACCACGCCCATACGGGCATCAGCGAACTGTACCTGCCCGAAGCCCGCGTGCCCGGCCTGTTGAAGGTCCGGCCCAAGTCGCTGGAGAACGTGAACATCCGCGCCTTCATGGCCGACCGCTTCGGCATCGTCACCGAACGGGTGCGCGAACTGGTCGCCTGCGGGCCGCTGCCGGCGACGGTCACGGGGCCGCTCGGCCTGGGCCCGGACGCCGCGGGCCTTGCCTATCACATGGAAGGCGTCGGACGCCGCGGCCGGCCCATCAGCTATCAGGTCGCCTGGTTTCCCTCGGGAGGGCCGCGCCTGGTCCTTGGCGAGAAGCACGAATAGGAATTTCCCACGGATGGAACGCATATGAGCAACGACACCCTTACCGTCGAAATCTGGCGCGGCCGCGAGGAAGGCGAATTCCAGACCTTCCAGGTGCCGCGCATGGCGAGCCAGACCGTGCTCGACATCGTCACCTACGTGCAGCGCAACCTGGACCCGGGGCTCAGCTACCGCTTCGCCTGCCGGGTCGGGGTGTGCGGCTCCTGCGCCATGACCGTGAACGGCAAGCCGCGCTGGACCTGCCGCACCCATGTGGACAAGGTCGCCGGGGACGGGACGCTGCGCATACAGCCGCTGAAGAATTTGCCGGTGATCCGCGACCTCGCCGTCGACATGACCGAGTTCTTCCAGAAATGGACCAGGGCCCAGGCGCATTTCGTGCCGACCGCGACCCGGGGCGACGACTTCGCGCAGGTATCGCCTGATGACCCCCGGCGCAAGGAAGCCAGCGCCGGCATCGAATGCATCAACTGCGGCGTCTGCTATTCGGCCTGCGACACGGTGGCCTGGCTTGGCGATTACCTTGGCCCGGCGGCCCTCAACCGCGCCTGGACCCTGGTCAACGACGAACGCGACGGCGGCCAGGCGGCGCGCCTCAAGGCCATCGCCGGAGCCGGCGGCTGCCAGTCCTGCCATTCCCACCAAAGCTGTTTCGAACTGTGTCCGAAGCATCTGAATCCCACGGCCGCCATCGCCGGGCTCAAGCGGGCGACGGTGAAGGCGGCGCTGAAGGGGGAGATCTGATCCGATGACCCCGCAGCGCGCCGAAACCCTGGAATGGCTGGTGCAGCGGGCGTCCGCCGCCGTGCTGGCCCTTTGCGTGATCGTGCACCTGACCGTCATCGTCCTCGCCGTGCAGGGCGGGGTGACGGCGAAAGAGATCGCCGGCCGCGTCGGCGGCTCCGTGCCCTGGCTGGCGTTCTATTCGGTCTTCGTGATCGCCGTGGCGCTGCACGCGCCGGCGGGGCTCCGCAACATCCTTCGCGAATATACCTCGCTCGGCCGCCGCGCGACCCATTGGATCATGGCCGCCGTCTGCGTTCTGATCCTGGGTCTCGGCTTCCGCGCCGTGGTCGGCCTCTACGGATTGGGGGCGTGATCAGATGAAGACGCACCGCAACCACGCCAATTACTGGGCCTTCGTCCTGCACCGCGTCTCGGGCCTGGCACTGCTGCTGTTCCTGCCGGCGCATTTCTACGTGCTTGCGCTCGCGGTCGAGGAGGCGGCGACTCTGGACATGTTCCTGTCGTGGACCGAAGCGCCTGTGGTGAAGCTTCTGGAGACGGGGCTGGTGATCCTGCTTGCCGCCCACATGACCGGCGGGCTGCGCATCCTCGCCATCGAGTTCCTGGCCTGGCGCGACTGGCAGAAGTCGGTGGTCGCCATCACCGGCGGGCTGTCCCTGGCGGCCGGGCTCATCTTCCTGTTGAACGCGGGGTGACAAATCGTTCCATGTGGGAATTTACGCCCGAACTGCTCGTCATCCTTGGCGCCTTCCTGGCGGCCTTCGTCGTCGGCGCGGCCGGCTTCGGCGACGCCCTGGTGGCGGCGGGTCTGTGGCTGCATTTCCTGCCGCCGGTCGAAGCCGCACCCCTGATCGTCATGACCGGGCTTTGCATCCATGCCATCGCGCTGTGGCGGCTCTGGGGCCATCTCGATTTCACCCATCTGGCGCCGTTCCTGGGTCTCGGCGTCCTGGGCGTGCCGCTGGGGACTTGGGCGTTGGCCCATCTTGCTGCGGAACCCTTCAAGCTGGCCGTCGGTGGTTTTCTGATCGCTTACGGCGGCGGGCTGCTGGTTTTCCGCAACCCGCCCCGGATCGGGGCCGGCGGCCGGACCCTGGACGCCGTGGCGGGCGGCATCGGCGGCGTTCTCGGCGGCCTGGCAGGAATGTCGGGTGCCGTGCCCGCCGTCTGGTGTGGCCTGCGCGGCTGGCCGCGCGACCGGGCCCGCGGCGTCAGCCAACCCTACATCCTGGTCATGCATGCGCTGTCGCTCGCCGCCATGGCCTATGCCGGACTGCTGACGCCCCGCGTCACGGCGACATTCGTCTGGGCCGTTCCCGCCATCGTCATCGGCACGAGTGCCGGGATCGCGCTTTACCGCCGTCTGGATGAATCCCTGTTCCGCCGCCTCGTGCTGGTCGTACTGACCGCCGCCGGGGCGACGTTGATTGTCTAGGAGAGTGAGACCATGAAACTCGATCTCGAGGCCGTCGAGGAAACGGCCAAACATCTGTACATCCAGGCGCTGAAGATCCTGCCGCCGGACATCAAGGAGGGCTTCAGGCGCCTGGACTCGACGGAAACGGACCCGACCGCCAAGTCGATCCTGGCCACGATGATCAAGAACATCGACGTGGCCGAGGACACGACCAACCTGCTGTGCCAGGACACGGGCATCCCGATCTACAACATCCTGATCGGGCGCGGGGTCGAGGTCGACGGTCACTCCTTGAAGGAGGCCATTCGAAAAGGGTGTGAGCGGGCGACGACCGAACACCCCCTGCGGTCTTCCGTCGTCCACCCCATCACCCGGGTGAACGAGCAGACGTCCTGCGGCATCAAGGTGCCGGTCATCACCATCGACTTCACCGACAAGGACGAGTTCTTCGAGATGGAGATGATCCCCAAGGGGTCCGGGTCGGAAAACGGCAGTTTCCTGAAAATGTGCATCCCCGCCGAAGGCGTCGCCGGGATCAAGACCTTCGTCGTCGACAAGGTGATGGAGGTGGGCGGGCGCGTCTGCCCGCCGACCATCGTCGGCGTCGGCGTCGGCGGCACGTCCGACCTCTGCACCAAGCTGGCCAAGAAGGCGGGGGCCCGGCCCCTGGGTTCCGTCTGCGACGACCCGGAGGGGGCGAAGCTGGAGAAGGAGCTGAGCGCCGCCGTCAACATGCTGGGCATCGGCCCGCAAGGCCTGGGCGGCGATTCCACCGCCTTCGCGGTCCACGTGGAAACGGCCGCCACCCACATCACCATGAACCCGGTCGCCGTCAACATCATGTGCCATTCGGCGCGCCGCGCCCGGGCGACCTTCACGCCCAAGGGCGTC
>PFFW01000021.1 GCA_002781745.1 Rhodospirillales bacterium CG15_BIG_FIL_POST_REV_8_21_14_020_66_15 | reverse complement strand
CGCGGCCCTTCTGCACAACCCGACCAACCCGGAGGGTACCTTCCGGGACCTGGCCGCCGTGGCCGCCGCCCGGAAGAACGGGCACGAACTCTGGGGGCAGGTGTCATGCTGTCCCCTCTACATGGATTTCTCGTTGAAGTCCGCCTATCCGCTGGAAGGGCTCGCCGCCTGGAAGCCGGCCATGGAGGCCTCGGGCGAGGCGCTCAAGGCCGTTTACGCCTCGCCCGGGTTCCGTCGGGCCGTGAAGGACGAACTGGCGGGGCCCGCGGGCGTGCGCCTGTTCAACGGCGAATGGCACAAGATCGAGGTCACGGAGACCGCGAGGCCAGAGAACAAGGCCTATGACCAGAAGAAGGTGAAGGACCTGGCCGACGCGGCGGGCAGGCATCCGCTCGACTGGATGCTCGACCTGGCCATCTCCGAAGACCTGGAGACGCTGTTCATGGCCGAGCTTCTGAACACCGATGAGGACGCCGTCGGCCGCATGATGGCCGATCCCAACGCCTCGGTCTCGCTGTCCGACGCCGGCGCGCACCTCACGTTTTTCTGCGACGCCGGGTTCGGCCTGCACCTGATGGGGTATTGGAGCCGCGAACTCGGCAAGCTGACACTCGAGCAGGCGACGCACGAACTGACCGCCAAGCCAGCCGCCATCTACCGCATTCCCGAACGGGGCGAGATCAAGGCGGGCTATCACGCCGACCTTCTGTTGTTCGATGCCGCAACCGTGGGCCGCGGGCCCAAGCGCCGGGTCCACGACCTGCCGGGCGGCGCGCCGCGCCTGACCACGGACTCTCTTGGCGTGCATGGCGTCTGGGTCAACGGCGTACGCGTGGCGGATGCTACGGGCCCCGTAGGCCTGGGCGGGCGGGAAACCCTGCCGGGGCACGTGCTGCGCGCCTTCGGACGCTGACCGGTCAAGAGGAACCGAACGATGGAAACTTCCTGCATCGCCGTCATGGCGCCGGGCGACATGGGCCATGCCGTGGGCAAGGTCCTGGGCGAGCACGGCCACGATGTCGTCACCTGCCTTGCGGGGCGCAGCGACCGCACCCGGGGCCTGGCGGCCAAGGGCGGGTTTCGCGACGTGCCCGACCTGGAAACCCTGGTCGGCGAGGCCGGCCTGATCCTCTCGATCCTGCCGCCGGCCAGCGCCCTGGATCAGGCGCGCGACTTGGCGGCGGCCATGAAGGCGGCGGGGAGGGCGCCGGTCTATGTCGACTGCAACGCCGTGTCGCCGGCCACCATGGCCGAGGTCGCGGCGGTCCTGGGCGAGGCGGGGGCCCCCGTCATCGACGGCGGCATCATCGGTCTGGCGCCGGCGCCGGGCCGATCCACCCGGTTCTACGTGTCCGGGCCCGACACCGCGCCGATGACGGCGCTGGACGGGCAGGGCATCTCGGTGATCGACATGGGCGGGGAAATCGGCCGGGCGTCGGGGATGAAGATGGCCTACGCGGGCCTGACCAAGGGCACCAACGCGCTGCAGACGGCGGTTCTCATGCTGGCCACGCAACTGGGCCTGGTCGATGAACTGATCGCCGAGTTCGAGGACAGCCAGCAGGCGGCGCTGAAGAACATGCGGGCCCGGGTCCCGCGCCTGCCCGCCGACGCGGGCCGCTGGGTGCGCGAGATGGAGGAGATCGCCGCGACCTACCGCGAAGCGGGCCTGCCCGGCGGCTTCCACGACGCGGCGGCCGACATCTTCCGCATCCTGGCGGCGACGCCCTTTGGCGCCGAAACGCGGGAGACCATCGACGTTGACCGCACCATGGAACAGTCCGTTCCCGTCTATGTCGCCCATATCGCGGACCGTCGGGGGGATGCGGCCGATGACTGAAGCGTCGGGCGGCCTCAGGCATCTTACGTTGGGCCAGGTCCACGACCTGGCCTTCAACTGCCTGACCGCCAACGGTTGCGACGACGCCAACGCCCAGGCCATCGCCGACAACATGACGGCGGCGGAACGCGACCGCTCGGAATCCCACGGGCTGTTCCGCCTGCCGGGCTACGTGGCGTCGCTCCGCAGCGGCAAGGTCGACGGCAAGGCCGTGCCCAGGGTGGAGGACGCGGCCCCGGGCGTGGTCCGGGTCGACGCCGCGAACGGTTTCGCGCCGCTGGCGCTCGAGGCCGGTCGCAAGCCCCTGGTCGCCAAGGCGCGCAGCCAGGGGGTCGCCGCCCTGGCGCTGGTCCGGGCCTACCATTTCGCCGCCCTGTGGCCGGAGGTCGAGGCCATCGCGCGTGAGGGCCTGGCCGCGGTCGCCTGCACCTCGACCCTGCCTTATGCGGCGCCCGCCGGCGGGACAAGGGCCGTGTTCGGGACGAATCCCGTGGCCTTCGCCTGGCCGCGCAAGGACGCGCCGCCGATGACGGTCGACATGGCGACCACGGCCATGGCGCGCGGCGAGGTGATGATCGCCGCGCGCGAAGGCCACGACGTGCCGCTCGGCGTCGGGCTGGACGCCGACGGCCAGCCGACGCGCGACCCCAAGGCGATCCTGGACGGCGGCGTCATGCTGCCGTTCGGCGGTTACAAGGGATCGGCCATTTCCATGATGGTGGAACTGCTGGCGGGGGCGCTGATCGGCGAGGTCTTCTCCTACCGGGCGGGGGCGGCCGACAACAGGGACGGCGGGCCGTCACGCGGCGGCGAGCTGATCCTGGCTTTCGATCCGGCGCGGTTGAGCGGGAACGCGGATTGGCAGGCGGAAGGCGAAGCCTTCTTCCGGCGCATGCTGGATGCCGGGACGACGCCGGGAAGCGTGCGCCTGCCCGGCGACCGGCGCTACGCCAACCGTGAAAAAACGCCCCGGGACGGTATCGCCATCCCGGGGGCGCTTTACGAACAGATCGTGGACCTGGCCGGCTGACGCGCGACCGCGCCGGATTGGCCGCCGGCGGCGTCAGGCGGCCCGGACGCCGGTGAGGAATTCCTCGACGCTGCGGCGCAGGTGGTCGGATTCGGCGTTGAGCTGCTTGATTGCCGCGAGAACCTGGGCCGAGGCGCCGCCGGTTTCCGTGGCGGCCTCGTTGACGCCGGCGATGTTGGAGGAGACCTCCTGGGTTCCCCGCGCCGCCTCCTCGACGTTGGAGGCGATCTCCCGCGTCGCGGCGCCCTGTTGTTCCACCGCCGAGGCGATGCCGGTGGCGATGTTGCTGACCTCGGAAATGATCCGGGTGATGCCGTCGATGGCCGTGACCGCGTCCCGGGTCGCCGCTTGGACGCCCTGGATCTGCGCGCCGATCTCCTCGGTCGCCCGGGCCGTCTGGTTGGCCAGGTTCTTGACCTCGGCCGCGACGACGGCGAAGCCCTTGCCGGTATCGCCGGCGCGGGCCGCCTCGATGGTGGCGTTCAGGGCCAGCAGGTTGGTCTGTTCGGCGATGTCGGTAATCAGGGCGATCACGTCGCCGATCTTCTGCGACGCCTCGGCCAAGCTCTTGACCCGCTCACTGGCCCTGCCGGCCTCGTCCACGGCGGACTGGCTGATCTCCGTCGATTTGCCCGCCTGCCGGGCGATCTCCTGGATCGAGGCGGTCAGTTCCTCGGTCGCCGAGGCGACGGTCTGCACGTTGGCCGACGCCTGTTCCGCCGCGGCGGCAACGGCGGCCGACTGCTGGCCGGTCTGCTCGGCGATGCCCGCCATCGACTGGGCGGAGGTTTCCATTTCCGCGGCCGCCGCCGTCACCGTCTGCAGCGTCCCCGACACGGAGGCATCGAACGTGCCCGTCAGGCGCTCGATCGCCTCGGCGCGGCGGCGCTGCGCCTCGTCGGCCCGGCGCTGCGCCTCCGCCAGTTCCTCGCCGCGGATCATCTCGTCCTTGAACACCTGTACGGCGCGCGCCATCTCGCCGATTTCGTCGCCGCGCTCTGTCGCCGGTACGATGGTCGCGAAATCGCGCGCGGCCAGCCGCTCCATGGTGCCCTTCAGGGCCGCGACGGGGCGGGTGATGGAGCGCGCGGCGGCAAGCCATATGGCGATCGTTACCGCGGCCGCAACGGCGATGACTGCGATCAGGGCGGTCCGCGCGGACACAAAGACCTCGCCGGCGTTGGCCTGGAATGCCGCCGCCTTGGTCCGGGCGAAGGAGATCAGATCGTTCATGTTCCGTTGGATCTGGGCGACCTGCTCGGCGCCCTCTGTGCGGGTGATTTCCGCCGCCTCCGATTGCCTGCCCTCGTTCATCAGGGAGATCACCCGGTCGCGGACCGGTTTCCAGTCGGCCAGCGCCTGGCGCGCCGCCGCGACCCTGGCCTTGTCGCCGAGGAACCGCTCGGCGGCGATGCTCAGGGCGGTGAAGGCCTGCTGCTCTTGGCTGTCGATTTCCCGGGCCGCCGCCGCGACATCGCCGGAACCTTTCGCCAGCGCGATATCCTTCATGGAGCGGTGCATGGCGACGATGGCGGTGTCGGCCTCCAGGAGCGAGGTGCTGACCGTGTAGGGATGGCGATACAGCTTGTCCGTAAGCCCGGCCAGCGTCGCCATCCTGTCGGCTGCGAAGCCGCCGATGGCGACCACCAGCAGCGTGAGAAATCCGAATCCGAGGGCGAGACGGGTGCCGATTTTTCGATTCTTGAACATCTTGGGAAATTCCTTGGCAATGGGCGCGACCCGCATGATGATGAAGTCGACACCGCGATATCTGAAGAAATCCCGGACTTGCAATGCCGCGCGGTGGCTGGCATCCGCACGTCCGATACAATCGGATTATTTAGATATTTTCTATATTGTTTCTTCATGTCATTTAGCACGTATTGAAATGGTAAATGATCCGCCTTCGAAAAGGCAGTCAACCCAATTCAATATGATGTGATTTACCGTGAAAAAGCGGTGATAAGGCGCCGCCGCCTGTCTTTCCGGGCGCCGGACGGGACCGGGCCGTCGCCGAGTGCCGCCCTACCGCGCCGGCTTGGTCGCCAGCGACGGGCTTTCGTCGGCCAGGGTCGGGCCGTCGGCCGGAGCGCCGATCGCGCCGTTGGTCACCTCCCACTGGCGGTGCTGCTGGTAAACCGCCTTTTCCGTCGTGTAGGGGTCGACCGAGTTTGCCGTCGCGGCCTTGATGACGTCCTGGTTGTCGGAATAGTTGACCGTGCCCTGGGCAGCCTTGCCGGCCAGCGGCAGGGGGTTGGCGACGGTCGTCAGCAGGTCGCCCGTGGCGTCGCGCAGGTTGCTGGGACCCAGGAGCGGCAGCACGATATGCGGGCCCGGTTCCATGCCGCCGGCGCCGAACGCCTGGCCAATATCCTCGGGCCGCGACCGGATGCCCATGTCGGCGGCGGGATCGCTCAGGCCGCCCACGCCGACGGTCGAATTGACGAGGAAGCGCTTGGTCGCGTTGCCGGCGTTATCCGTGTCGCCCTGCAGGAACGAGGACACGGCCGTGATCGGTTCGGCCAGGTTGTTGGCGGCGTTGGAGATCGCCTGCTGCATGCCCTCCGGCGTCACCGCCTTGTAGCCCGAGATCAGCGGATCCAGGATCAGGCCGCGGACCAGACTGTTGAATCCCGAGGTCACGCGGTTGATGGGTTCCAGCGGATCGTCGTCCTTGGCCTCGGCCTCGGGCGCGTGGAACTGCATCCTGATTTCCGCGGGCGGCGTGTCGGCTTGTTCCTTGGCGGGCTCGGCGGCGCCGACGGCGCCCGTGCCGAGCGTCAGCGCAACGAGCGCCGCCGCGGGCAGGCGGACGAGAGCGTCCGAAACGCGGATTCTTTCCATTGTTTGGCCTCCCAAATGGCGCGCCCCCACGCGCCGGCGTCCAATTCCCCAGTCCCCAGGGTTGCAAGAGTGCCACAGACGGCAGCCATTCTGATAGCCAAATATTAGGGAACGATGAATCCGCGGGCTAGCTGGCCGAAGGTAAGGGGCGGCGCGGTGAGAAGAAGGAGGAGGAAAATGAGCAAGGTCCCTGGAATTGGATCCCTGAATTCCGGTCTTGATTGACTATTTGTAGATACTTGTAGATACGGTCAGCCGCCCCGCCACGGAAACCGGCAGAAAAGGTCGACTTCTTTGAACAATCGGGCGACTGTCATACTCGTCCTTATTTGGTATCCATACCGACCTTCACGTCTGAAGGCGAGGCCGCAATCGTTTGTCGTCCGGCTTAAAAACATGCGGCAGAACCGGATCGCATCGCCTTCAGGCGTGAAGGAGACTTCAATGTCCAATTGCTGACCCTTTTCCGTGCGGTCCAAGGTCACAGTCTGGGTTTCTCCGACAACGATCGAGAACTCGGCGGGATGCATGGGCCGGAATCCTGACCGGAAATTGGCCATCCCGCCCTGGAGTGAGCAGTCCGCTACCGAGCCATAAGTCCCTGCCGCGCGCACAAGCGAAATACGTTCGCGTTCCGCCTCTGCTTCGGCCGCATCCTGGCGGCGTTCCTCCTCCCGTGCCGAGCGGCGAAGTTCGATCATCTTGGCTTGGTCGACGCGAGCGTTGTATTTCTGTTTAGGCGTGAGGGCGTTCCATTCTGCCTCTGACATGCCGAACGGATGCTTGGGCCCGCATGACACCAAGGCAAGAAAAACCAATGCAAGTGGCGGGTATCGAGAAACAACGGTGTGCAACGCGAAATCCATCTAGAAGAACGATCATTCAACTCAAGGGCATATGGAAAATATACAGCAATATTTCTTGCGCAAGGTCATTTATCCGCCCCCGCCAATTTCAACGGCCTTAATGCATCATAACAATTTATCTCATACTGAAGAATTAAGGCCGTAAGCTCATAAACGGGAGTCCCAAGGAGGCGTTTGTCTTTCAAGCTTCTCAGAAAGGAACTTGTCATGGCGTGCTACGACCTCACGGATTTTGAGTAGTTTTTTATCGAGCCGGTTCGTCTCCGGAAGTTGCGGAG
>PFFW01000131.1 GCA_002781745.1 Rhodospirillales bacterium CG15_BIG_FIL_POST_REV_8_21_14_020_66_15 | reverse complement strand
TGACGCCGCCGCCTATCAGGCGGGGCTGAGCGTCCTGGTGGTCAGCGGGGCCGCGGCGGTGGTCGCCGGGCTGCTGCTGCCGGAAACCGCAAGGGTGGGGGAATAGCGCGCGACGGTACCTATTCGGCGGGCACGATTTTGGGCGCGCGGCCGCCGACGATGCGGGTCTTCACGTGGTGGCCCACGGCGCCGCCGGTGACGATGGACGCGAGGGCGAGCAGGCTGCCCAGCGAGAGGGTGCTCATGCCCGACAGGCCGGCGCCGATGGTGCAGCCCAGGGCAAGGACGCCGCCGAAGCCCATCATCGCCGCTCCCAGCACGTAGCGCGCCATGTGGCCGGGTGAATCGAATCCCTCGGCCTTCAGCGAGCGCGACGCGGCGGCCCAGGCGAAGGCCCCGGCGAGCGTTCCGGCGATGGCGGTAACGCCGAAGTCGGCGGAGGCGCCCGTATAGGTCATCAGGTACTGCAGCGCGTCGCCCATGGGGGCGGTGAAGGCCAGGCTCGCGGGACGCGTGGGATTGAATTCGTCGAAGCCGAGCACGCCGGTGACGTACCAGGCGGCGGGGATCACCAGGCCGACGACGAGGCCGGCAGCGATACCGCCGAGCGCCCCCGGCTCGCGGCGTAGTCGGAAGGCGGCCGCAACGCCCAGGCCAGCGAGCCCCAGTGCAATCGCCAGGGCCGTGGTCGCCGCGCCTTCGTTGCCCGAAATCAGGACCGGCAGGGCCTGGGGCGTGTCGCCGAGCGACAGGGTGCCGATTGCCTCGAGCCAAGTGCGCGGCAGGGCGAGGATACCCCGGAGTGTCGCATAGGCGGTCAGCGCCAGGACCGTGACGACAACCCAGGAGCGCAGGTTGCCGCCCGCCGCCAGCACCAGGTGCCGGCCGCCGCAGCCGCGGGTGATGACCATGCCGAATCCGAACGAAAGACCGCCGACGATCAGCGGCAGCCACGTCACCGATGTACCCAGGTAGATGCTGCCGCTCAGGTCGATGACGCCCCGATGGGCCAGCACCTGGGTGCCCAGGATGGCAAGCGGCAGCGCGACCGCCCAGGCGGCGGCCTGGCGCGCCGGACGACGGTCGATGACCTCGATCACGGCCGAGCGCAGGCAGAACCCGGAGGCGCGCGCCACGGCGCCGTAGACGAAACCAACGGCGAGCGCGCCGGCGAGAAGAAGAAACCTGGGTTCGAAAGAGTCCATGTCGTGACGTTCCTGCATTGTGCCGCGCGCCGGCCGGGCTCGCGCGGTTTCCGTATTTAAACAGTGATACGATGGGATTCAATATATATATTCACAAAAATATATGTGAATTGATTATGTTTCACACATTATGTGTAGAATAGGCGGTGCGGGCCGGTCCCGGCCCCGCGGCCGCTCCAGGGAGACCGAAGACCGCCTTCGCGTTCGCCGCCGCCATCCTGACCTCGCTGCCGCTGGTGCGCTCGGTCGCCGGCGGCGCGCGCAGGCTCAGCCCCAGACTTTGTCCATGATCCCGCGCAGCCATTGTTCGGCTTTGTCCGCGCCCGTTTGGCGGGCGTCGACGGAGGCGCCGACGAGCGTGCGCCGCATGGTCGCTTCGTCGACGGCGATGCGGCCATCGGACAGGCGGAAGTCGGTGCTGGCCTCGAACCCGTGGCGCGGGGCGGCCAGGGAAAAGCAGCCGGCATGCCAGCGGGGGTCGGCCGTCGCAGCGCCGGTCAGGTCGCGGACCACGGCTTTGGCGCAGGTGTCGGCGACGCTGACCGCCGTCGCCGCGGCCTTGGGCAGGGGCGGGACGAACGCGGCATCGCCGATCACGTGAACATGCGGCAGGCGAGAAGAGGCGAAAGTCGCCGGGTCGACCGGGCACCAGCCGGTCTCGTCGGCCGCGCCCGAGGCCAGGGCGATGTCGGCGGCGCGCTGACGGGGAATGAAGTTGATGACGTCGGCCGTTACGTCGTCGAAGTCCGTCGACACGATGCGGTTCTCCGGGTCTATGGCGCGCACGATGCCCTCGCTCTCCGCCAGGCGGTATTCGATCATGCCGGGATAGAGGTCCGCCCAGGCTTCCTCGAACAGGTCCTGCAGGGCGAACTTGGACTTCGCGTCGAACACGACGATCTTCGACCGGGGCTTGGCCGTCTTGAAGTAATGGGCGACCAGGCTGACCCGTTCACCGACCGCCGGCGGGCAGCGCAGCGGCCCGACCGGGGCGACCAGGGCGAACACGCCGCCGTCGCGCATGGCCTCCAACTGACGGCGCAGTTGCACGGTCTGTTCGCCCGCCTGCCAGGCGTGGGGCACTTTCCGCACCGTGGCGGCGGATACGCCCTCGACCTCGTCCCAGTGGAATCCGATACCCGGCGACAGCACCAGCTTTTCGTAGGGCAGTACAGTGCGGTCGGTCAGGCGCACTTTGCGCGACGACGTGTCCACCGCGTCGGCCTTGCCGGTGACGACGGCGATGCCCTCCCTGACCAGAGCGTCATAGCCCACGGTCTGATCCTCGATGCGGCCGAACCCGCCGATCACGGCATTGCTGCCGGGACAGCATACGAATGTCCTGTCCAGCGCGACCAGGGTGACCTGGATCTCGGGCGCAAGGCGTTTGATCTCTCGGGCGGTGGCGCTGCCGCCGAAACCGCCGCCGACGATCACGACGCGCGCTCCCGTGGCCCGTGCGGTCCGGGGCAGGGCGGCCGCAGGGGCGGCGGCGATCAGGCCGAGGACGCGGCGCCGGGTCCAGGCAAGGGTCATGAACGAAATCCTTTCGTTTCGGTTGCCCGTCGACGCGCGTCCCGCGCCGCGGCGCTTGCGCCGGGCCGCGCATCATGGCTCTAATCCCGCCCCATGAAAAGTATGTCACCCGTGTTGGTCGGCCGCGCGCTGCAGATCCTGATGCGCCGGGCGGCGATGCCGGTCCTCCTGGGGGCCTTGATGGCGTCCGTCGCCGGGATGGCGCGGGCGGCCGAATTGGTGTTGTTCGAAAGCGACACCTGCGAATGGTGCGAACGCTTCCACAAGGAAGTCGGCCCGGCCTATCCCAAGACGGCCGAAGCCAAATGCGCACCTCTGCGGCGCGTCGATGTCCACGCCCCCCGGCCCGCCGACCTGGCGCAGATCAAGGGCATCGTCTACACGCCGACCTTCGTCCTGGTCGAGGACGGGCGCGAGCTTGGCCGTCTGACCGGCTATCCGGGCGAGGACTTCTTCTGGGGCCTGTTGGATCGCGACCTGAGGAAATTGCGCACGCCCTGCGCCGTGCCCTAGGTCCGGTAAAGTCCGGGGGGCTGGGCCGCGAAAATCGGCCCAATTCCACGAAGGGGGTGACGGCGGGGCCGATTCCGGAATTTATCGACGGGCGGCGGCATTCAAACTTGATACACATAGTTTTTTATGAATATGATTGCTGTATAGAAAGAAAAGAAGGCGGAGCCGCACAGCAGAAGGCGGAAACGCACGTTGAAAGCTAGCAGCCGTGATCGGGGCGGCCCAACGCCACCCCCTGAACCGGCGATAACGTTGGGGAAATCAAACATGTCCAAGAAATCTACGACACCATTCGTGGCGGCGGCGGCCGGTTGTGCCGTTATGGTTCTGGCGGCGGTCTGTGCCTGGCCGGTATCGGCAGGCACGGTCGAAGTCGCGGCCATGACCGAGATGAAGGAACCGCTGACCAAGCAAGCCGGGGACGCGGACAAGGGCAAGGGGGTCTTCTCGAACCGCAAGCTCGGCAACTGTCTGGCCTGCCACAAGCTGGAGGCCTTGAAGGCGCAACCCTTCCACGGCGAGGTCGGTCCGCCGCTTGACGGCGTCGCCTCGCGCTATTCAATGGCCGAACTCCGGCTGCGCGTCGTCGATCCGAAGGCCTTGAATCCGGACACCATCATGCCCTCGTTCTACAAGTCCGAAGGCTTTCACCGGGTACTCAAGAAGTTCGAAGGCAAGTCCGTCCTGACCGCGCAGCAGGTCGAGGATCTGCTCGCCTATCTGGCGACCCTGAAGGAATAGGCGGCGCCCCGGTCCGTCCCCGGTGTCTGCCGCCGGGACCGGCCGACGCAGCGCCGACCGTGATGTTTACTTAAACAAGGACTGAAGAAAAATGACCGAAACTCAACTCACCCTCTCGCGGCGCCAGGCCCTCAAGGGCGCGTCGGCCTTTGCGCTGACACTGATGGCCGCTGGTCTTCTGGCCCCGGGCGCCCATGCCGACGCCGCGGCGGTCGACGAAGCCATCAAGAAGCTCGTCAAGGGCACGCCGACGGAAGGCAAGATCAAGCTCGACCTGCCGCAGATCGCCGAGAACGGCAACACCGTTCCCGTCGCGTTCGAGGTCGACAGCCCGATGTCCGAAGGCGACTACGTGAAGTCCGTCCATCTGTTCGCGGAAGGCAACCCGACCCCGAGCGTGGCGAGCTTCCACTTCACGCCGCAGTCGGGTCTGGCGCGGGCGTCGACCCGCATGCGCATGGCGGGCACGCAGAACGTGGTCGTCGTCGCGGAAATGAGCAACGGCAAGGTCTACATGGCCAAGCAGCAGGTCAAGGTCACCATCGGCGGCTGCGGCGGCTGACGGTATAGGGAGAAAAGAAAATGTCGAACATCAAACCCCGTGTGCGTATCCCGAAATCGGCCAAGAAGGGCGAGGTCGTCGAGATCAAGACGCTGATCGAGCACAAGATGGAAACGGGCCAGCGCAAGGACAAGCAGGGCAACAAGATTCCGCGCAAGATCGTCAACCGCTTCGAGTGCAAGTTCAACGGCAAGCTCGTGCTCGCCTCCGACTGGCACCCGGCGGTTTCCGCCAACCCCTACCTGGCGTTCCATTTCCGCGCCGAAGACAGCGGCGAATTCGAATTCAGATGGGTTGAGGACGGCGGCGCCGAATTCACGAAGAAGGCAAAGCTCACGGTCTCCTGACGCAATAACAACAACACTGTCAGGAGCGCGGAAGAAGGGATCCGATTAATGGGAAACACACCAAGGAAATACGCGCTCGTCGGCCTGGTTCTCGCCATGGCCGCGGGCGCGGCGGGAACAGCCGTCGCCGAGGAAAAGAAGGACTGGGGCGCTTATAAGGTCGGAGACAAGCGCTCCGGGTACACCTATGCCGCGCCCGAAACGCGGGCCATGCAGGACGACAATTTCCAGAACCCGGCGATGCTCTGGGCCGAAGCCGGCGAAGAACTGTGGAACAAGGTCGACGGCGAGGCGGGCAAGTCCTGCGCGTCCTGCCACAAGACCCCGGACAGCATGAAGGGCGTGGCGGTCAGCTATCCCAAGTACGTGGCGGCGAAGAAGGGCCTTGAAAACCTGGAGCAGCGGATCAACCGCTGCCGAACGGAGAACATGAAGGCCAAGGAATGGAAATATGAATCCAAGGAGCTTTTGGGCATGACGGTGTTCGTGCGCCACCAGTCCTTGGGCATGCCCGTCAACGTCAAGGTCGACGGCGAGTACGCGCCGTTCTTCGAGAAGGGCAAGGCGTTCTACAACCAGCGCCGCGGTCAGCTCGACATGGCCTGCAAGCACTGCCATGAGGACTTCGCCGGCACGCAGATTCGCGCCAACCTGCTGAGCCAGGGACAGGGCAACGGCTTCCCGTTGTACCGTCTGAAATGGAGCGGCGTGGGCTCGCTGCACCGTCGCTTCCGCGGCTGCAACAAGCAGGTTCGCTCGACCCCCTATGGCTACGGCAGCGACGAATATCTGGCGCTCGAGCTTTACGTCATGTGGCGGGGTCAGGGCCTGCCCATTGAAACTCCCGCCGTGCGTAACTGATCACAGGCGCTTCCAACGTCCGGAGGAACGGTGTCCCCCGATCCTCCGGGCGTTTTTTTCTTTGATCCGATTTTCGATCATTCATCTGAACACAAATAAGCGGAGACGAACGTGTTAAGTCGGCGTGAATTCTTTCATCTGGCCGCCGCCGCGGCGGCCCTGCCCGCGACGGCGCTGAACTTCCGCTCTGCCATGGCAAAGCAGAAGGTCACGCAGACGGAGCTGCTGAAGTTCGACAGCGTGGGGCAGGTGACCCTGCTGCACTTCACCGACATGCACGCCCAGCTCGTGCCCATCTATTTCCGCGAGCCAACCGTCAACCTGGGGGTCGGCGAGGCCCGCGGCCTGCCGCCGCACGTCACCGGCCGCGACTTCCTGGCCAAGTACGGCATCGGCCCGGGCACGCCCGAGGCCTATGCCCTGACCGATCAGGATTTCACGGCGTTGGCCCGATCCTACGGCAGGGTCGGCGGCGTCGACCGCATGGCGACCCTGATCAAGGCGATTCGCGCCGAACGGCCCGCCAACACCCTGTTGCTGGACGGCGGCGATACCTGGCAGGGTTCCTACACCTCGCTCAAGACCGGCGGCGCCGACATGGTCGACGCGCAGAACGTTCTTGGGGTCGACGCCATGACCGCGCATTGGGAGTTCACCTACGGCGTCGACCGGGTGCAGGAACTCAAGGACATGCTCAAATTCCCGTTCCTCGCCTCCAACGTGCGCGACACGGAATGGCAGGAGGACGTGTTCGAGGCCATCAAGTATTTCGAACGGGGCGGCGTGAAGATCGCCGTCATCGGCCAGGCCTTCCCCTACACACCGATCGCCAACCCACGCTATCTGATCCCGAAATGGTCGTTCGGCGTGAACGAGGACAACATGAGGAAGCGGGTCGCCGACGCGAAGGCCGCCGGCGCGGACCTGATCGTCCTGTTGTCGCACAACGGCTTCGACGTGGACCGCAAGCTGGCGTCCCGCGTCGACGGCATCGACGTGATCCTGACCGGCCACACCCACGACGCCCTGCCGGCGCCGGTGAGGGTCGGAAACACCCTGCTGATCGCCTCGGGCAGCC
>PFFW01000138.1 GCA_002781745.1 Rhodospirillales bacterium CG15_BIG_FIL_POST_REV_8_21_14_020_66_15 | reverse complement strand
CTGGATCGCCGCGCGGATCCACCACATGGCATAGGTGGCAAGGCGGAACCCGCGCTCCGGATCGAAGCGCTTGACCGCCTGCATCATGCCCACGTTGCCTTCGGAGATCAGCTCGCCCACGGGCAGGCCGTAGCCGCGATAGCCCATGGCGATCTTTGCGACCAAACGCAGGTGGCTGGTCACCAGACGGCGCGCCGCCTCTTCGTCGGCGTGTTCCTGCCAGCGCCGGGCGAGTTCGATCTCCTCTTCCGGCTCCAGCATGGGATATGCCCGGATGCGGTACAGGTACCGGGACAGGTTGTCTTCCGGGGAAAAACTCAGATCCTTTTCGGGGGCCATGTAACCCATGGTTTCGGTTTCCCTCATATCCGGACGCAGTTAACCCGCCGTCCGCCAGACGGCTGGAACAAGGGGTTTCGATGCACTGCGCTAATTCATACCAATTTGGTCGGATATTAGCCGAGAGATATCTTCAGGTACAGAGTTTTTTAGACCGACCGGAAAATGTCACATAATTCATTGATATAATTATGTTTTTCTGACAAAAAATTCAAACGGTCGCCGGTCGCTGGATGCGTAAACCCCAGAATATACGCGTGAAGAGCTTGGTTTTTGCATTCGGTAAGTGGGTTTTTCAGCGCCGGCGGCAGGCCTGCCGTGCGGGCCCGCCGGCCGCCGTACAGGGGGTCGCCCACCACGGGATGGCCGATGGAGGCCATATGGACCCGGATCTGGTGCGTGCGCCCGGTGGTAAGGCGGCATTCGACCAAGGCGGCGCGGTCGCCGAACCGTTCCAGCACGCGGTAGAAAGTGTGTGCGGGCTTGCCCTGTCCCGCCGGCCGCACGGCCATCTTCTTGCGGTTGCGGGGATCGCGGCCGATGTTACCCGCGATCTCGCCCTCGGCCGGGTGCGGCACGCCCCACACCAGGGCGCGGTAGGCGCGGTCGATGGAATGCTCCTCGAACTGGCGGGCGAGGCCGCGGTGCGCGGCGTCGGTCTTGGCCGCGACCATGAGGCCCGAGGTGTCCTTGTCCAGGCGGTGGACGATGCCCGGCCGCTCGACCCCGCCGATGCCCGACAGCGCCCCCCGGCAATGGGCCAGAAGGGCATTGACCAGCGTGCCGTCCCGGTTGCCCGCCGCCGGATGGACGACCAGGCCCTGGGGCTTGTCGATGACGATCAGATGCGCGTCTTCGTAAACGACGTCGAGGGGAATTTCCTGGCCGTCGGGCCCGGCCGGCACGGGCGGCGGCACGTGAACCGCGTAGCTTTCCCCGGCGCGCACCTTGCGCTTGGCCTCGGTCACGGGTTGTCCCTTGCCGTCCGCCACCCGGCCCTCGGCCAGCAAGGCCTGCAGGCGCGCGCGCGACAACTCCGGCAGCAGCGACGCCAGCGCCTTGTCCAGGCGCGACCCGGCCAGATCGGCCGGGATCGTCAGATCGTGGGTTTCGCCAGGGAACTCGCTCATGGTCCGCGAGCAAACGCCGGGGGCCGCGAGGTGTCAAGCGCGGGTCGTGCGCAAGCTTGACAGCCCCCGCCCGGCAAGTGACAACAGCGCCATGCATGCGGCACTGAAATCCATCGTGATCGGCCTGGGCCTCCTGATCGCCCTCGGCCTGGGTCTCCTGGTCTACGGTTTCTTCAAGACCGGCCAGAATCCCAACTGGCGCCTGTTCGGCGACGCCAAGGCGCCCGCCGCCGCGACGGCGGCCCCGCCCCGGAACCTGTCGCCGCCCATAGCCGTCACCGGCGACATCGAGCTGAACCTGCCGACGGGCTGCGAGATCAAGGACGTCCGGCATCTGGGCGGGCAGATCTACGTGCTGACCCAGCCGGCGGGCGTGTGCGGCCAGGTGCTGATCGTCGATCCCCAGGCGGGCCGCGTCACCGGCCGCATCAAGCCCTGACACCCGTGCTGACGATTTCCGGAGACCTTCTGGACCGGATCATCCGCGCGGCGGAAGATGCCTTGCCCCACGAATGCTGCGGCCTGCTGGCCGGGCGGGCGGGGGCCGCACCCGGCGAAACCGTCGTCACCCGCGTGGTGCCGTCGGCCAACGTGAGCGAGGCCAAACGGGAGGATTCCTTCGAGGTCGACCCCCAGGTACGGTTCGACCTGATGCGGGCCCTGGAGGGCACGGACGAGCGCATCGTCGGCCACTACCATTCCCATCCGGGCGGTCCGGCGGAGCCGAGCACCACGGACCTGAAAATGGCCTATGAGACGGACCTGATCTGGGTCATCGTCTCGGTCAAAGACGGCAGGGCGGCGGACGTCCGGGCCCACGGCGTCGCCGACGACCGCTCGGCCTTCCACCCCATCGTCCTGAACCGCGCCGATTGAAGGAGCCCACGATGAACTTCGCAAGCGACAACACGGCGGGCGCGCACCCGGACATCATGGCCGCGATCATGCGCGCCAACGAGGGACGCACCATGCCCTACGGGCACGACGCGGAGACCGAAAAGGCCCGGAGGCGCGTGTGCGAGGTGTTCGAGACCGACGCCAAGGTGTTCTTCGTGCCCACGGGCACGGCGGCCAACGGACTTGCCGTCGCCTCGGTCACGCCGTCCTGGGGGGCCGTGGTGTGCCACGAGACGGCGCACATCTTCGACCACGAGGGCAACGGCCCGGTCATGTATTCGGGCGGCGCGCGGCTGATCGGCCTGCCGGGCGCGGACGGCAGGATCACAGCAAAAGACGTGGAGGCGGCGACCCTGGAAGGCCGGGGCGACGAGCATTATTCCCAGGTGCGGGCGGTATCGATCACTCAATTGACGGAAAAGGGCACGGCCTATCGGATCGATGAGATCGCGGCCATCGGCGAGGTGTGCCGCAAACACGGCCTTTCCCTGCACATGGACGGGGCGCGGTTCGCCAATGCGCTGGCCAGGCTCAACTGCTCGCCCGCCGACATGAGCTGGAAGGCCGGGGTCGACGTGCTGAGCTTCGGCGGCACCAAGAACGGGGCGCTGGCGCTGGAGGCCGTGGTGGTGTTCAACCCGGCCCTGGGCGACGAATTCCTCTACCGCCAGAAACGCGCCGGTCACGTGCTGTCCAAGATGCGCCTGATGACGGCGCAGATGGAAGCCTATCTGGCGGGCGACCTGTGGCTCAGGAACGCGCGCCATTCCAACGCCATGGCACGCAGGCTGGCCGAGGGGCTCAAGGCCCTGGGGGTCGAGATCACCGGCGCCGTCGACGGCAACCAGGTGTTCCCCCGCCTGCCCGCCGCCATGGCGGAGGCGCTGAAGACCAAGGGCTTTCTGTTCTACGACCGGGGACCGGATGACCAGGGACGGCGCAAGGTGCGCCTCGTCACCGCCTTCGACACGCCCGAAGACGACGTCGACGCCTTCCTGGAAACGGCGGCAACGGCCGTTCTCTGACCCCGTCTACCTCCGCTGCCGCGCCGTCAGGTCCGGCCACAGGTTCCCGGCCCCGCGGGCGAGCACCCGCTGCCCGATCTCCTGGGCCCAGAAGGTTTCGGCCCCGAATTCGCCGCGCCACGCCCAAAGACGGCGCGTGGTGAAATGCAGTTCGTGTTCGTAGGTGAAGCCGATGGCGCCATGGGTCTGGTGGGCCGCGTCATAGACGATCTCCGCCGCCTCCCCGGCCACCACCTTGGCCGCCGCCACATCCCATTCCGCGCCCGTCAGATCGCCCCCCGCCCGGTCGAGGGCAAGGAAGGCCGTTTCCGCCGCGGCGCGCGCCTGGGCGGCGCGGGCGGCGGCGCGCGCCAGCATCTGCTGGATCGCCTGGAACTTGGCGATGGGACGGCCGAACTGCTCGCGGTCCTGGGCATGGCGCACGGCCAGGATCACCGCGCCCTCCATGGCGCCCGCCATCTGCGCCGCGCGCATGGCGGCGCCCAGGGTGCGCGCCACCGGGACAGTCGCCTCGAGGTCGAGGGCGCCCGCCGCCGTCGGGTTCACCCTGTCGAAGGTCACGGTGTCGCGCGGCTCGCCCGCCATGTTGTGGTGGGGCGCGATCGCGGCGGTTCCGGCCGGAACCAGCAGGACCGTTCCGTCCGCTTCGGCCACCAGGTGCCCGGACCGGGCCGCCCAGGGCACGCTCTCCGCCACGCCTGAAAGTACGCCGTCCTCGACGGTCAGCGCGGCGGCGCCGTCGATCAGGGCGAGCGGCCCCGGCGGCACGTCGATCCCGGCGCGGCCCAGGAGCCAGCCCGCCGCCATGGTCTCCACCAGCGGCACCGGGGCGCGCCGCCGCCCGGCGGCGAAGGCGATGACGAAAGCGTCGGCAAAAGAAGCCCCCAGGCCGCCCTTGTCTTCGGGCGCCAGAGGCTGGGTCAGGCCGTTGTCCTCCAGCGCCCGCCACAGGTCCTCGGGCCAGACGCCGTCCTCGGCCGCGCCCAGGACCTCGCGGGTGACGTGATCTTCGAGCAGGCGCCCGGCGGTTTCCGCCAGGATGTTGGCCGTTTCGCTTTGTCCCGTCATCAACGCAACCCCAGCCCGCGGGCGATGATGCCGCGCATGATCTCGCGCGTGCCACCGCGCAGCGAGAACGAGCGCGCGGCCATGGTCATGTAGGCCATGACCTGTTCGAACGCGCCGCCTGCCACGCGCGGGGAAGTTCCGACGATGTCGTGGACCCGGTTCGGCATGTCCTGCTCGTAGGCGACGCCCAGTTCCTTGACGATGGCCGCCGCCAGGTTCGGCGCCTCGCCCGTTTCCAGCATGGTGGCGATGGAGATCGACATCTGGCGCAGGGTCGACAGATGCGCCGCCAGGCGCCCGACCCCGGCCGCCGCCGCCGGCCCCGCATCGGCGCCCAGTTCGCGGATCAGTTCAAACAGCAGTTGGTAGCTGGAAAGATAGCGCTCGGGCCCGCTCCTCTCGAACGCCAGTTCCGTCGTCACCTGGCCCCAGCCGCCGCCCTCGGTGCCGACCAGGGCGTCTTCCGGAACCTCCGCGTCCTCGAAGAACACCTCGTTGAACATCGCCTCGCCCGCCATGTTGCGGATAGGGCGGACGGTGACGCCCTTGGTCGCCTTCATGTCGACGAGGAACTGGGACAGGCCCGCGTGGCGGTCCTTGGGGTCCTGGGGCCGGGTGCGCACCAGGGCGATCATGTAGTGGGCCGTATGGGCCTTGGACGTCCAGATCTTCTGTCCGTTGATACGCCAGCCGTCGGCGGTCCTCTCGCCGCGCGTGCGGATGGAGGCCAGGTCCGAACCCGAGTTGGGCTCGCTCATGCCGATGCAGAAGTAGCTTTCGCCGCGGGTGATCGCGGGGATGTATTTCCTGCGCTGTTCCTCTGTCCCGAACCTGAGGAGAAGCGGGCCGCTCTGCCGGTCGGCGACCCAATGGGCGGAGACGGGGGCACCGGCGGCGAGCATTTCCTCCAGCACCACGTAGCGCTCGAGCGCGCTGCGCTCGTGCCCGCCGCAGGCCTTCGGCCAGGTCATGCCGATCCAGCCGCGGGCTCCCATCTTGCGGGAGAACCCGGGATCCGAACCGGCCCAGGACTTGGCGCGCTCGACGCCGGGATAGCCCTTCAGGTTTTCTGCGATGAAGGCGCGGACCTCGGCGCGCAGGGCTTCGCCCTCGGGCGGCAGAAGGCCCGGCGTGAAACGGATGTCCTCCAAGACTTCAGTCCTAATTCCTGGGCCAGAATTGTATACAATCGTTTTATAACGCCGCCCGATGGGTTACAACAAGCCCGTAAGAAAACAACCGGATCTATAAAATGGAACAGTTCCTCCTCTACGAACAGCGGGGCGCCGTGGTCACCTTGACCATGAACAACCCGGATAAGCGCAATTCCCTGTCGGGAAAGGTCCAGTCCCAGGATTTTGTCGACGCCTGCGAGCGGGTCAACAACGACCCCGGCGTGAAGGTTGTGATCCTGACGGGAGCCGGCAAGGCCTTCAGCGCCGGTGGGAATATTTTCGCGATGCGAAACAGGACCGGCCTGTCCCAGGGCATCCCCGCCGAAATCCGCAACAACTACCTGAAGGGCATCCAGCGCATTCCCAAGGCGTTCTACAACATCGAGGTGCCGACCATCGCCGCCGTCAACGGCGCCGCTATCGGCGCGGGCTGCGACCTGGCGACAATGTGCGACATCCGCATCGCGTCGGAGCACGCCAAGTTCGCCGAAAGCTTCGTCAAGCTGGGCATCATCCCGGGCGACGGCGGGGCCTATTTCCTGCCCCGCGCCGTCGGCTTCTCCAAGGCCTATGAAATGGCCTTCACCGGCGACACCATCGACGCCCAGGAAGCCCTCGGCTGCGGGCTCGTGTCCAAGGTCGTCGCGGCGGACGAGCTGATGACCGCCGCCAACGAGCTGGCCGACCGCATCGCCTGCAACCCGGGCCATGCGCTGCGCCTGACCAAGCGCCTGCTGCGGGAAAGCCATCACGCGCGCCTCGACACCCTGCTGGAAATGTCGGCGGCATTCCAGGCGCTGGCCCATAACACGCCCGAGCACGAGGAAGCCGTCAACGCCATGGCCGAGATGCTGGAAGCCAAGTCCAAGACCAAGGGCGGCGACAAGGAATAGCCCGCATGCTCGACGCCATGATCCGGGCGCGCTCCGTCGCCATCGTCGGCGCATCCCAGCAGAAGACCGAGACCGGCGGCGACAAGCTGGGCACGGTCGCGCTCAACCATCTGCTCGCGCACAACTATCCGGGCAAGGTCTATCCCGTGAACCCGAAGGAAACGGAAATCCGGGGCCTCGCCTGCTATGCCAGCGTGAACGATATTCCGGACGATATCGACCTTGCCCTTATCGCCGTGCCGGCCAAGGCCAGCATCGCCGTGATGAAGGACTGCGGCGCCAAGGGCGTGAAGACGGCCATCGTGCTGGCGTCGGGCTTCGCCGAAGCGGGCGAACCGGAACTGGAGGCCGACCTGATCGCCGCCGCCAAGGAAGGCGGC
>PFFW01000071.1 GCA_002781745.1 Rhodospirillales bacterium CG15_BIG_FIL_POST_REV_8_21_14_020_66_15 | reverse complement strand
CGCAATTTCGAAGGGGCCGCCGCCCATGCGGTGCTGCCCTATGACCAACTGTTGGACGGCCTGCCCGACTACCTGCAGCAGTTGGAAATGGAAAGCAACGGCAAGGCCGTGGACCGTGACGGCGGCGCCGTCGCGCAGCAGACCGCCCCCATCGTGTTCGGCCAGGCGGGCACCAACGGCCAGCACGCGTTCTATCAGCTTCTCCACCAGGGTACGGACCTGATCTCCGCCGATTTCATCGCTGCCGTGTCACCGGCCCATCCGGCCGGCGACCACCAGGACAAGCTGCTCGCCAATTTTCTGGCCCAACCGGCGGCCCTCGCACTCGGCCGCAAGGCCGGGCCGGGTGTGCCACCGCACAAGGTCTTCCCCGGGAACCGGCCGACGACATCGATCCTGCTCGACCGCCTCGACCCGCGCCGCCTCGGCATGCTGCTGGCGCTCTACGAGCACAAAGTGTTCGTTCAGGGCGTCATCTGGAACGTCAATTCCTTTGACCAGTTCGGGGTTGAGCTGGGAAAGGAGCTTGCCGGGCCGTTGCTCGGCGCGCTGACCCGCGGGGATGAGCCCAAAGGCCTGGATGCCTCGACGCGCGGCCTGCTCGCCCGCATCCGCCGGGTCCGGAGCGGCGGGGACGGTTCATGACCAGCCCCCCGGTGATCCGCCGCCTGCCGGAGACCGTGGTCAACCGCATCGCCGCCGGCGAGGTGGTGGAACGCCCGGCCTCCGCCGTGAAGGAACTGGTGGAGAACGCCATCGACGCCGGCGCCCGGCGCATCGAGGTCGTCATCCGCGACGGCGGGCAGACGGCGATCGCGGTGACCGACGACGGCTGCGGCATGACGGCCGACGAGTTGGAACTGGCGCTGGAACGCCACGCCACCTCAAAGCTGCCGGGCGACGACCTGATGGGCGTGACGACCCTGGGCTTTCGCGGCGAGGCCCTGCCCTCGATGGCCGCCGTCGCGCGCATGACCATCACCTCGCGGACCCCGGGAGCGGATCAGGCCTGGGCCGTCACCGTCGAGGGCGGACGCCGCGCCAGGCCCCAGCCCGCCGCCCATCCGCCCGGTACGCGGGTCGACGTGCGCGACCTGTTCTACGCCACGCCGGCGCGCCTCAAGTTCCTCAAGGCCGCGCGCACGGAACAGAGCCACGTGGTCGAGACCCTGAACCGCCTGGCCATGGCCCATCCCGAGATCGCCTTCACCCTGTCCGACGGCACGCGCGACCTTGTCAAGCTGGCCGCCGTGGCGCCCCGCCTGGGCGCGGACCCGGCCGAGGCGCGGCTGGAGCGCCTGGCCGGCATCATGGGCCGCGCGTTCGCCGACAACGCCATGACCATCCTGGCCGAGCGCGAGGGCCTTCGCCTGAGCGGCCATGCCGGGGTGCCGACCCTCAACCGCGGCAACGCGGCCCTGCAGTTCCTGTTCGTCAACGGCCGGCCCGTGCGCGACCGCCTTCTCCTGGGCGCGGTGCGCGGCGCGTACCGGGAATTCCTGGCGTCCGACCGCCATCCGCTGCTGGCCCTGTTCCTCGACGTGCCGCCGGAGGAGGTGGACGTCAACGTCCACCCGGCCAAGACCGAGGTCCGTTTCCGCGATTCCGGCCTGGTGCGGGGCCTCATCGTCGGCGCCCTGAAACACGCCCTGGCCGAGGCCGGACACCGGACCTCGACCACGGTGGCCGGCGCGGCGCTCGGCGCCTTCCGCCCGGCGGAGCGCCCGGGCGGCGCCCTGCCCTTCGGCCGGGGTGGCGGATACGGCGGCGGCCATGCAGCGGCGGCCGTCCGGACAACGGGCCTGTCGGATTTCTACGCCCCCCTGCCCGAATTCGACCGGGCGCCCAGCGCGCCCATGGCGATGGACCAGGACGGCGGCGCGGCGGACCCGCCCCCGGCAGACTATCCCCTGGGCGTGGCGCGGGCGCAGGTCCACGCCACCTATGTCGTCGCCCAGACGGCGGACGGCATCGTCATCGTCGACCAGCACGCGGCCCATGAGCGCCTGACCCAGGAGAAGATCAAGGCCGCCCTGGCGGGTGGCGGGGTCAACCGCCAGATGCTGCTGATCCCCGAGGTCGTGGAGCTGGACGAAGCCGCCGTCGACCGGCTGCTCGCGCGCGCGGAGGAACTGGCCGAGATGGGCCTGGTGATCGAGGGCTTCGGCCCCGGCGCCGTGGTGGTGCGCGAGACCCCCGCCCTGCTGGGCGAGATGGACGTCCAGGGCGTGATCCGCGACCTCGCCGACGACCTTGCGGAATACGGCGAGACCATCGCCCTGTCCGAGCGCATCGGCGACGTCTGCGCGACCATGGCCTGTCACGGCTCGATCCGCGCCGGGCGGCGCCTGAACGCCGAGGAGATGAACCGCCTGCTGCGCGAGATGGAGGCGACGCCCCATTCCGGACAATGCAGCCACGGCCGCCCGACCTACGTGGAATTGAAGCTGGCGGATATCGAAAAGCTGTTCGGCCGGCGATGACGCAAATCCCGCGCGAACGACTCGTTCGCGACGACGATTTGCGCGACAATAAAAGAAAGGCGGCACAAGGAACTCCCGCCGGGAATGACGGCAAAAGGTGCGGCGCGATGCTCCGCGAATGGGTAAGCCATTTGACGACCCCGGCGCCCGAGGCGGCGAAGCGGCTCGGCTACCTGAAGGAGCAGATCGCCATCGCCGCCCGCCACCGGCGGCTTCGCCATGCCTGGAAGGAGCACCTGGAGCGTTCGCGCCGTTTCGTCCTGTGGTCCGCCGCCAACTGCCCGGCCCAGGACAAGGTGACGATCCTGGGTTCGGGCGGGCTGCTCGACGTGCCGCTGGGCGAGCTTGCCGACGACTTCGCCGAGGTCGTGCTGGTCGACATTCTCCATCCCCCCGCCGTGCGCGCCTGGGCCGCGCAGTATGCCAACGTCTACCTGGTCGACGCCGACCTGACCGGTCTGGTCGACGGCCTGGCCGAAGGCACGGTGCCCGACGAACCCCCGGAGCCGATCTTTCCCGACGCCGACGCCGACCTGGTGGTGTCCCTGAACCTGCTGGGCCAGTTGCCGCTGATCCCCGCCCGCCACGTGCCGGACAAGCAGGCCGGGGCGTTTTCCGAGGCGGTGCAGCGCCAGCACCTGCGGGCCCTGCAGGCCCTGCCCGGCCGGGTCTGCCTGATCACCGAGACGGTGCGGGAATACGTCGAGGACGGCGCGGTCGACGAAACCGAACCGGCGCTGGGCGACATCCGCCTGCCCGAGCCGGACGAGAGCTGGACCTGGAACCTGGCGCCCGCGCCGGAGCTGGAACGCGCCCGCGACCTGCGCCTGAGGATCGCCGCCTATTCGAACCTGTTCAAGAAGTAGGCCCGGGCCATCGCAGGAAATAGACCTTGGCGGCGCCGTAGGTGCGCTCGTCCAGGACCTCGAAGCCCCGCGTGCCGCGCAGCGCCTCCTCGGCCCCGACCTCGACGACGACGATGGCGCCGGGCGCCAGCCAGCCCTTGTTGACGAGGCCGCGCAGCGTCGGGTCGGCCAGGCCCTGGCCGTAGGGCGGGTCGAGGAACGCGAGCCCGGCCGGCGTCTTGGCGGCGCGCGGCGGAACGGCCAGATGCGTGCACTCAAGCCCCAGCATCAGGCATTCCCGCCACAGGCCCATGGCGGCCGCGTTGTCCTTGGCGATCTTGAGGTGCGCCGGGTTGCGGTCGGCGAATACGCCGTGGGCGGCGCCCCTGGACATGGCCTCCAACCCCAGCGCGCCCGTGCCGCAGAACATGTCGACCACGGTGATGCCGTCCAGGTCGATCGCGGCCTTGCCGTGGGCCAGGATGTTGAAGACGGATTCCCGCGCCCGGTCCGACGTCGGGCGCAGGTCGGCGCCTTCGGGCGCGATGAGCTTCTTGCCCCGGAACCTGCCGCCGACAATTCTCATTTGGCGATGCGCATCAGCCGAGCGCCTTCCCGAGTTGCTCCTTCAACGTCTTGCCCTTGATCTCGGCGGCCTGGCCGCGCGGCAGGTTGCCGAGCTGGAACGGCCCGTAGGCCGTGCGGATCAGCCGGTTCACGGAAAGTCCCAGGTGCTCCATCACCTTGCGGATTTCGCGGTTCTTGCCTTCCGTCAGGCTCACCGACAGCCAGTGGTTGGCGAAACCCTTGCGCACCTTCTCGGCCGCATCGGTCTCGTCGATCTCGGCCCGGATCGGGCCGTAGCGCACGCCGGAGACGGTCACGCCGCGAGCGAGCCTGGCAAGGTCCTCGGGCTTCACCTGGCCGTGCACGCGCACGCGGTAGCGCCGGTTCCAGCCGTTGGCGGGCAGTTCCAGCCGCCGCGCCAAGCCGCCGTCGTTGGTGAGCAGCAGCAGGCCCTCGGAGTTGAGGTCGAGGCGGCCAACGGAAACCACGCGCGGCAGGCCGTCGGGCAGGTGGTCGAACACGGTCGGCCGGCCCTCCGGATCCTTGTGGGTGGTGACCAGGCCGACGGGCTTGTGATAGCGCCACAGCTTGGGCGGCTCCTTGCCCGGCAGGGGCTTGCCGTCGACCAGGATGAGACTCGCCCCGGTTACGGTCTGCGCCGGACTGGTCAGCTTCCTGCCGTCGACCACGACGCGCCCGGCCTCGATCCAGCGTTCGGCCTCGCGGCGCGAGCACAGGCCGGCACGGGCGATCGCCTTGGCAATGCGTTCGGGAGCGTCTTCGGACATGGCGGGGAACATAGGTCTCGCGAAGGGCGGCGGCAAGCATTGACGGCGGTCAGGCCCGGAGTATGTTGACGCCATGGACAGACCGGCATCCGACGGCTTCATGGCCCGGGCATTGGACGAGGCGCGCGCCGCCCAGGCGCGCGGCGAGGTGCCCGTGGGCGCGGTCGTCGTCGACGCGGCGACGGGGAACGTGATTGCCCGCGCCGGCAACGAGACCGAGGCGGCGCACGACCCGACCGCCCATGCGGAAATCCTGGCGCTGCGCCGCGCCGCCAAGGCCAAGGGCGAGCCGCGCCTTGCCGGCTGCGATCTCTACGTAACGCTGGAGCCCTGCGCCATGTGCGCCGCCGCCATCAGCCATGCCCGCATCCGCAGGCTCTATTTCGGCGCCTACGACCCCAAGGGCGGCGGCGTCGAACACGGGCCCCGCTTCTTCTCCCAGCCGACCTGCCACCACGCGCCCGAGGTGGTCGGCGGCGTGGGCGAGACGGCCGCCGCCGATCTGCTGAGGGCGTTCTTCCAGGACAAGCGGGGGTAACCAATTGAACCGGGTCAGGATTCCGCCGCCAGCGGCAGGTTGACCAGCAGGTTCTGCGGTTTCAGGCGCAGGCGCTTTTCCGGCGTCATGCAGAGCGCCAGATAGATGGGTTTGCCGCGCACATCGGCGGCCATCTGGTTGGGGTCCTTGAAGTCGAGGCGGAAGAGGCTGAGCAGCCGTTCCATGCGGGCGTCGTCGACCTCGTTGCCCTGGTAGAGATCGTTGAGCAGGCCTGAGGCCTCGGCGTCCAAGCCCAGGTGCCAGACCCATTTCTCGTCGTTGATTTCCTGCACCGGCTGGATCGAGATTTCGGCCTGCAGGAAATGGCGGACCCAGGCTTCGAGCACGCGGCACAGCGCGTCCAGCCCCGGCCGCGCGAAGGAGATGTCGAGCACGGTGTCGTAGCGTTCGTTGCGGTCCCAGTAGATGGCGGCCGTTTCCGTCTGCAGCACGTCCATGTCGACCTGGCGGGCCTGGGCGCCGCTGTCGACCACCAGCTTGCCGAGCGCCCCCATGCCGCCCGTGGCCGCCAGCATCTCGACCGTTTCCGTGTCGCCCAGCAGGACCGCGCCGTCCTTGAGCGTCACCGTCTGTTCGCGGAACAGAAGCTCCGCCGCGCGGGCACGGAACGGGTCGTCCGTGCCGTCGATGATGCGCCGCGCGATCACGTGAGCCATCTGGTCGACGAACATGGGCGGGATGGTGACGCCGCCCTGGCGGAAGATGTCCAGATAGCAGGCCTCGATCGTGCCGGCGGCGATCAGGCGGTCGCGGAAGGCCAGCATCACCCGGTAGTTGTCCCGCGCGTCCTCGTCGGCCATGGCGTCGATGCGGGCCTCGCCGACGGCTTCGCGGGGATTGGCCATGAGGGCGCCGTGCAGGGCGCGTTCGGCGTCGCAGGACTCCGCGATGGGGGCGATTTCCGGGCGCTGCAGATAGGCGCGCAGGAAGGCGTCGGTCACGGCCAGGTGCCCGGCGCCGTCCCGCGCCAGCAGGCGGTAGCCGGAATTGGGCCAGAAATCGGGCGCCGTGCCGTCCATCGGGTCAGTTATGACCGCTGATTTCGGCGTGAAGGGGCTTGGTGTCCTCGAACTTCCGCTTCTGGTCGTCGCTCGCCGGCGCCTGGAACTTGTCCTTCCATTCGTCGTAGGCCATGCCGTAGACGACGGCGCGCGCCGCGTCGTAGTCGACGTCCTCGCCGCGCGCCCGGGCCTCGGCGGAATACCACTTGGCCAGGCAGTTGCGGCAGAACCCGGCCAGGTTCATCAGGTCGATGTTCTGCACGTCCGTGCGCTTCTGCAGGTGCTTGATCAGGCCGCGAAAGGCGGCGGCCTCCACTTCGGTGCGGGTCTTGTCGTCCATCAAGTCGTTTCCTTCGTCCTGTGCCGCGCGATGCCGCGCGGCCGTTCGTTCGCTGTGCTCTATATAGGGACCGGCGGCCGGGGGCAAAAGACAGCCCGCCGGCGGACTATCGCTTGACCGCCCGCCAGCCGATGTCGCGGCGGCAGAAGCCTTCGGACCAGTCGATCAGGTCGACGGCCGCATAGGCCCGCGCCTGGGCCTCCCTGACGTCCTTGCCGATGGCCGTGACGCCCAGCACGCGGCCGCCGCTGGCGACCACCTTGCCCTCCGCCAGCGTCGTGCCGGCATGGAACACGACCACGCCGTCGACCGCGCCGGCGGCGTCCAGGCCGTTTATTTCGCTTCCGTTACGGTACTTGCCGGGATAGCCCTTGGCGGCCATGACGACGATCAT
>PFFW01000019.1:412-6995 GCA_002781745.1 Rhodospirillales bacterium CG15_BIG_FIL_POST_REV_8_21_14_020_66_15 | reverse complement strand
GCGGGCGCGTCCTCGTCGAACAGTTCGGCGAGCTTGGCCATCATGGTGCCGCCCAGTTCCTCGGCGTCGACGATGGTCACGGCGCGGCGGTAATAGCGCGTCACGTCGTGGCCGATGCCGATGGCGGTCAGTTCCACGTCCGACTTGTTCTCGATGAAGTGGATGACGTCGCGCAGGTGCTTTTCCAGGTAGTTACCCGGGTTGGCGGAAAGGGTCGCGTCGTCGACCGGCGCACCGTCGGAAATGACCATCAGGATGCGGCGTTGTTCGGCGCGTCCGAGCAGGCGGTTGTGGGCCCACATCAGGGCCTCGCCGTCGATGTTCTCCTTCAGCAGGCCCTCGCGCAGCATCAGCCCCAGGTTCTTGCGCGCCCTGCGCCAGGGCATCTCGGCGGCCTTGTAGACGATATGGCGCAGGTCGTTCAGGCGGCCGGGATTCTTGGGCTTGCCTTTCTCGACCCAGTCCTCGCGCGACTGCCCGCCCTTCCAGGACCGCGTGGTGAAGCCCAGGATCTCGACCTTCACGCCGCAGCGCTCCAGCGTGCGAGCCAGGATGTCGGCGCTCATGGCGGCGACGGTGATGGGCCGTCCGCGCATGGAGCCGGAGTTGTCGATCAGCAGGGCGACCACGGTATCGCGGAATTCCGTATCCTTTTCCTGCTTGAAGGACAGCGGGTGCAGCGGGTCGGTGACCACGCGCGACAGGCGCGCCGCGTCCAACAGGCCTTCCTCCAGGTCGAAGTCCCAGGACCGGGTCTGCTTCGCCATCAGTTTGCGCTGCAGGCGGTTGGCGAGGCGCGAGACCACGCCCTGGAGATGCGACAACTGCTGGTCAAGCTGCGCGCGCAGGCGCGACAGTTCCTCGGAGTCGCACAGGTCCTCCGCCTCCACGACCTCGTCGTAGGCCTGGGTGAAGGCCCTGTAGAGGGTCATATCGTCGGGTGAGTTGCGCAGCCGGCGGTCGTCCCAATCGGATGGGCCGGCGGGTTCTTCTTCGCCCTCGCCGGACATCACGTCGTCGTCGAAGCCCTCGGTCGAGAACTCCATGTCGTCGGACATCTCGGCCTCGCCGGATTCGCTCGACAGCGAACCGTCGGCGTCCATGTCGGCATCCGGGTTCTGGTTCTGGTCCTGCCCCTGTTCGGGATCTTCCTCGGACGAATCCTGCTGGTTCTCCGGCTCCGTGGGCGCCGGCGCGTCGGTCATCATGTCGAGCGCCACGATCATTTCGCGCACCAGGGCGCCGTAGGCTTCCTGGTCGCCCGTCCGTTTCTCGAGCTGGGACAACTGCGGACCGACCTTGCGGTTCAGTTCCTCGCGCCACAGGTCGACCAAGTGCTTGGCCTCCTTGGGCAGGGTCTGGCCGGGCAGGCGCTCGCGGGCCAGCAGCCCCAGGACCTCGGGCAGCATGGCTTCGTCCCGTTCCGTGACCCCGCCATAGCCCTTGGCCCGGCATTTCTCGGCCATCAGAAAATCCAGGTTCCCGGCGACGCCGACCATGCGCTGGGCGCCCAGGCTCTCGCAGCGCGCCTGCTCCAGGGCCTCGAACACGGCATGGCTGTCGGGGCCCGACGGGGCCAGGCGGCGATGCACGTCGGCGTCGTGATAGCGCAGTCTCAAGGCCAGGGCGTCGGCCACGCCGCGCAGCTTGGTAATGCCCTCGGCGCTGGGCGGACCCGCCGGCGCGGGCAGGTTGACGGCGCCCTCGCCGGCCGAGGCGCCGGATGCCTGGAAATGGACCTCAAGCTCCGGTCGATTGGCGATCGCCTTGACGGCGGCCGCTGTGACGCGTTTCAGAAGGTCTGCCGGGCGTTCCGATTGATCCATGCTCTCTGGCCCCGATCCCGCCCCGGACGGGGTCCGGACGGGTCTGGGTGTCCTACTGCATCACCGCGCGCATGGCGGAGTCGGGAAGTTCCTCGCCCATGCAGCGCTGGTAGTATTCAGCCACGACCGGGCGTTCGATCTCGTCGCACTTGTTCAAAAAGGTCAGCCGGAAGGCATAGCCCGGATCCTTGAAGATGCGGGTGTTCTCGGCCCAGGTGATGACCGTGCGCGGCGACATGACGGTCGAGATGTCGCCGTTCATGAAGCCGGCGCGCGAGAGGTCCGCCAATTCGACCATGGCGCTGACCTGTTCGCGGCCTTCCTTGGTGGCGAATTCCGGCACCTTGGCGCAGACGATCTCGACTTCCTCGTCGTGCGGCAGGTAGTTGAGGGTCGCGACGATGCTCCAGCGGTCCATCTGGCCCTGGTTGATCTGTTGCGTGCCGTGATACAGGCCGGTGGTGTCGCCCAGGCCGACCGTATTGGCGGTGGAAAACAGGCGGAAATAGGGATGCGGCTTGATGACCTGGTTCTGGTCCAGCAGCGTCAGCTTGCCGTCGACTTCCAGCACGCGCTGGATCACGAACATCACGTCCGGACGGCCGGCGTCGTATTCGTCGAACACCAGGGCCGTCGGATTGCGCAGCGCCCAGGGCAAAATTCCTTCGCGGAATTCGGTGACCTGCTTGCCGTCGCGCAGCACGATTGCGTCCTTGCCGACAAGGTCGATACGGGAAATGTGGCTGTCCAGGTTGACCCGGATGCACGGCCAGTTAAGGCGCGCCGCGACCTGTTCGATATGCGTCGACTTGCCGGTGCCGTGATAACCCTGGATCATGACGCGCCGGTTGTAGGCGAAGCCGGCGAGAATCGCGAGCGTCGTCTCGCGGTCGAAGCGGTAGGCTTCGTCGCGCTCAGGCACGTGTTCCTCGGCCTCGGAGAAGGCGGGGACCTCCATGTCGCTGTCGATGCCGAAGGTCTGGCGCACGGACACGGTGACGTCCGGCACCTGGTGCGCGGCATCGATCCCGGGAGTGGCGGTCGATTCCAAAGTTGTCATGCAGATATTCCAGTTTCTGAGGCCGCCCCGGCTGTCCAGGGCGAAAGGAGGTCATAGTTGGCAAACGTCGTAGGGGTTAAGCAGCGGGCCGTCAAGGGGCGAGGAAGTCGAGCAAGGCTTCGTAGGCCTCGGTCACCTTCTTGAATTCCTCTTCCGCCGCCTTGGTGCCGCCGTTGGCGTCCGGATGATGGCGTTTGACCAGTTCCTTGTATCTTGCCTTCACGTCGTCAATGGCGACAGGTGTTTCAAGGCCGAAGACGGCAAGCGCACGGGCGGTCCTGGGGGCGATCTTGCGGGCGTCGGGCAGGTTCGCGCCGGTATCGCCGCGCACCCGGGCGTCGGCGTCATGGGCCGCGTCGCCGATACCCAAGGGGTCGTTGATCCGCGCACGGGCGAATTTCGCCGCATCGCCCGCCCCCAGCTTCCATGTCGGTCGATGCCACACCGTGTCGCGCCGGATGTCGGCCTCGACCTCCTCTTCATCCATGCCGCGGTAGTAGTTCCAGTTGCGATTGTACTCGCGCACATGGTCAAGGCAGAACCAGCGGTAGTCGTTCAGCGCGTCACGCGAGCGCGGCGCCTTGAACGCGCCGGCGCCGTCGCAGCCCGGCCATTCGCAGACCGGCTCCGCGCTGCGCGATCCGGGAGTTTTGAGTAGTTCACCCATGCCGGACACTATGCGCGCCCGTCGGGCGGCAGACAAGACGCGTGAATGTTTCGATATAGTAAGTACGGCGGGGTTCCGTTGTAATCCGAAGGGTTGAAAAACGAACTTATTACCTTCGTCTAACTTGAATTTACCGATGGAATCTCTGATCCTGAACTCGTTCGGTGGATGACTCCGCCGGAGAGTCGGTAATTCGGTGCCCTGTCGCGGCGCGTTGAATACCGATGGGGGAGAATCGCGTGGGCAACAAAACGGATTCATTGTGCTGTGGTACATTACGCATTGCGCGTATAATTATACATGCATACAATAAAAGAGGGTGCTGATCATATCATGCAAAGTAAACTCATCAGCCGGAACGTGACCGTGAACAGGCGCAGGACCAGTCTCAGGCTGGAAAAGGCCACGTGGGCCGCGCTGGACCAGATCTGCGAGTGCGAGAAGGCAACGGTTCACGAGCTTTGCTCGATGATCGAAAGCGTGCGTTTCGGCTCGTCCCGAACAGCGACCGTGCGGGCGTTCATCGTCACCTATTTCCGTTTGGCCGCCAACCGCGGCGACATGGCGGGCGGGATTGCCGACAGGGCGCTGACCGCGTTCAAGCCGGGTTGATCGCGATTCCGTTTCAACCGGCCTTCTTTTCCCCGGCCTTGATCGGGCCGCTCTCAGGTTCTTCGTAGAATTCGGGCCACCGGGCCTTGACCACGGGGCCGCTGCTGCGGAACGCGTAGCAGCTGTCGATGAGCGGCGACTTCTTGCCGGGCCCCGGGTTGCCGCGCTTCTTGCGGGCGGGATAGATTGTCTGGAACGCGGTCACCGCGATCGGCCCCATCAGGAGGTCGCGCAGGTGGGTGCAGCCGTGCACGCCGCCCATGACTTCCTCCACGGCCTTGCGCCAGCCGGGCCCGATCTTCAGCCCGACCAGCCGGGAGAACGCGTCGGTTACCTCGCCGCACAAGGAAAAGGGGCTCGATTCCGTGTACGCTTCGGCTGCCTCGACCACCATGTCGCCGGTCAGCGTCAGGCGGATCAGCATGTCGTGGATCGGTTCGCCGGCGGCGATCCCGCCCCGGTCGTGGTTCTCGAAGCTGTAGGTCTTGGTGTCCGTCAGGCGGCCTTCGATGTCCCACAGTCCGTCGTCGCGTTCAAAGCCCATGCATTTGATGTCGCGGGTGTGGATGTGCTTGCGGGGCGCGGGTTTGCTTAGGGCCATGGGTGGTTTCCTGTCAGGCGGGAAGGGCGCCCGAACCGGTCGGCCGGGGGCGCCGGGTCCCGGGACTTTATCGGTTGAAGCCCGCGGGCGGCAAGGGGGCGCCAACGCTCCCGGGAAACAAAGAAGAATCGTTTGGCTGCAGCAAGCTAGGCGCTGTAACGGTCACCGAAGACAAATGCCTCCGTCTCACGGATGTTTTCTTCCAGGCCTTCCTTGACCGCCTCGTACAGGTCGCGGATCGACACCATCGCGACGCATTTGCCGTTCTCGTCGAGGACCGGCAGATGACGGTAACGCCGCGTCAGCATCAGTTCCAGGGCGTCCGACGCCCGGTCGCCGGGCGCCAGGGTGTCCGGATTGGCGGTCATGATGTCGCCGACCCTGGAATTGCCGGGCAATTTGTTCTCGGCGACGACGCGACGCGTCAGGTCGCGCTCGGTCAGGATGCCGATCAGCTTCGCCTCGTCGTCCATGACGACGATCGCTGCGACGTTGGCGGCGGCCATGGCCTTGGCGGCCTCTTCCGCCGACGCGTCGACCGTGGTCGCGGTCAGGTCCCTGGGCTGGACGATGTCCGGAATGATCCTGCGCTGCATCCGACGTTTCCTCTCGATCTTCCGCGAAATCCCAGGCCCCTGCCCGAAGGTGCCGGGAACGCTGCATGACCCCTCATTGTACGGGAATTGCGGCCCTGCGTTAAGAATTAACGGTCGTCGATGTTAACCCTTAACGGCCTTGCGAACGAGGCATCAATCGGTGACCGCATCGGGGTTCGGTGGGGTGATGCGCACGCGCGTGATCTTGTGCCGGTGACGGGCGACGATGTCGAAGCGGAAGTCGAACAAAAGGAAGGACTGCCCGACTTCGGGAATGCGCCGCGCCTCGTGAAGGACGAGCCCGGCGATCGTCGCGGCCTCCTCGTCGGGCAGGCCCCATTCGTATTCCCTGTTCAGGTCGCGGATCGTCACCGTGCCGTCGACCAGGTAGGAGCCGTCGCCCTGCGGCTCCACCCCGGGCACGCTCAGGTCGTGTTCGTCGTCGATCTCGCCGACGATCTCCTCGATGATGTCCTCCAGGGTCACGATGCCCTGCAGGCTGCCGTACTCGTCGACGACCATCGCGAAGTGTTCGCGCCGCTCGCGGAACGCCTCAAGCTGGTCGAGAAGCGGCGTGGTTTCGGGGATGAACCAGGGTTCGGCGGCGATCGCCTTGACGTCCAGGCCCGAGGGGTCGTCGCCGACGGCGTTGACGGCGCGGAACAGGGCCTTGGAATGCAGCACGCCGACGATGTTGTCGGGCTCGCCCTGCCACAGGGGAATCCGGGTGTAGGGGCTGTCCAGGACGGCGGCGATCAGGTCAACCGCGGGCAGGTCGGCGTTGAGCGCATGAACGCTGGAACGATGGACCATGATCTCGCCGACCTCTACGTCCGCCAGGTCCAGGACGCTGCGCAGCATCACGCGCTCCAGCCCCGTTTCTTCGTCGCCCGTATGCAGTTCGATGGCGCCGCGCAGTTCCTGCTCGGGTTCATGTTCGGCGTCGTCGGAGGCGCGGATGTCGACGCCGAACAGGCGGAACAGGCCGCGCACGAGGATTTCGACGGCATGGGTGACCGGCGACAGAAAGGACACCAGGACGGCGACCGGCCTGCCCACGGCAAGGGCCATGGTGTTGGCGTTCTTGATGGCGTAGGTCTTGGGCATGACCTCGGCGAAAATCAGCACGAGGAAGGTCATGACCAGGGTCGCATAGGCGACGCCGGCCTCGCCGAAATAGGTGATCAGCAGGCTGGTCGCGAGCGACGACGCGAAGATGTT
>PFFW01000019.1:0-239 GCA_002781745.1 Rhodospirillales bacterium CG15_BIG_FIL_POST_REV_8_21_14_020_66_15 | reverse complement strand
CTCTCCTCGACGAATCGTCGCCAGCACGTTCCCATCAGGAGACAAGGCCACCGGCATGATCACCGCGGGTGACTCCTCCCCCGCAAACACCGGTTCTGGCTCTCCGCCGACCGACGCGACGGAGAACAATGTGCGATTGCGCAGGAAGATGATGCGCTGGCCGCCGGCCATCCACCCGACCACCTGGGCGCTGCTGGTTCCGAACGTCAACTGCTGGGCCACAGGCTGGTCAAGATGAC
>PFFW01000069.1 GCA_002781745.1 Rhodospirillales bacterium CG15_BIG_FIL_POST_REV_8_21_14_020_66_15 | reverse complement strand
CGTCATGTGGTTCTCGCGCTGGCGCGAATTCCGCGCCGACCGGGGCGGGGCCGAACTGGCCGGCCGGCGCAACATGATCGACGCCCTGAAACGCCTGCAGGGGGCGCACGACGCACCGCCCATGCCCGACGAGATGAAGGCCTTCGCCATCAACGCCGGGCGCATGCAGGCCCTGTTCTCCAGCCACCCGCCGCTGGCCGACCGCATCCGGGCCCTGGAGGCCATGGAGGGCGGCGACGCCCGGCCCGCGCCCGCCCGTCGGCCCTGGCGCTGAATGCCGCCCTGGGGCGCAGTTGCGCATTGATATCTCGGCTACTTCGAGGCTTGTTTGTCGATAATTTTTTGCAATCCCACCAACAGACCAGACCTAAGTTTTTCTCTGATTTCCGGCCATGTCTTCGGGTCTGTCGTGTATTCGATGAGGGGTTTCTTCTCAAGCCCGGCAATCATGGTGTCGAGCCCGTGCCTGCAAATCCATATGGGGTCGGTATTGACCGGATAAGTTGCCTCAATTTCCAGCGCTTTCTGACCAGCTGCTATCAGGAGGTCGGTTCTCTCCCGCAATCCTTTTGCGACTTCAGGGGCGAGTGCCGACAGCAACCGATAACCTCCTCTCGCTGACTTGTCTTTGCATTTGAACGCATCGAACTTAGCCCGCATATAGCCGGCCAGATACCATGAGATCGCTTCGGATTGGTCTGTCGGCCAAAGTCGGCGTGCCAGTTCGTAGAGGTACGGCGGTTTCAGTTTTGCAGAGTCTTTTTTTAGTTCTGCGACGATTTCTGCGCTGTTCTCCATCGGTCTCAAGTGCAATTTCTCGAGATGTTCCGTATAGCCGACAGACGGAGGCAATAGGCGCGTTACGAGACCGTTTTCCCTTTTAATTTGTGGGATGCGCTTTTCTAACGCGGCCACAAATCCTTTAGCTGGGGGAAACCCAGCGTCAGCTGCCTTTCGTCCCCATTCCAGAGCTTTTGCCGGGTCTTTGGATGTACCAAGGCCTTCGGTATACGCCAGCGCTATGAAAAATTGAGATTGAGGGAAGCCAGCCTTTGCAGCTTTTTCGTACCAGGTAAACGCTTCCCCCGGAGACTTTTCCACGCCTTCTCCTTGCAGGTACATCGCGCCCACTAAATCGGCTGCGCGTAAGAAACCGCCTTCCACAGACTTTTTTGCCCATTCCAAAGCTCTTGGCAAATCTTTGGCGACTGCTTTTCCTTCACGTTGAAAAATTGCGACGAAATACTGGGCTTGCGGATGTCCGCGATCAGCTGCTTTGAGGAACAGTTCATAGGCACCGACCGTGTCTTTCTCTCTCGTCATCAGCAAGAAAGCTGATCGGTAGTCGAGGTCAGGATCTTTCAACACTTCGGCAGGGATGATTGCGGTCGGGCTGCCGTATAGCTCTGCTCGGCTCGGAAACACATAAACTGCTGCAGTCATGGCAACTGCCAAAGCGAGCATTCGGGCTGCACGCATGGACGTCTCCCCCTTGAAGGGACAAGGGCGACCGTGTGAACGGCCGCCCTTGCACGATACTACAAAAACTTTACTTCCCGAAAGCTTTCTCCTCCCCCGGCTGCATCACCGTGACCTCGGTCTTCGAGCCCATCTCGGTCAGGTATTTCTTCAGCGCCTCCGGCGTGCCCTTGAGCGGCGGGAAGGTGCCGAAGTGCATGGGGATCACCATCTTGGGCTTGAGCAGCCGGGTGATGGCGTAGGCGGCATGCGCCGGGTCCATGGTGAACCAGCCGCCGATGGAGATCAGCACCAGGTCCGGCTTGTAGAGGTCGTTGATCAGCTCCATGTCCTTGAACACACCGGTGTCGCCCGTGTGATAGATGGTGTAGCCGTCCTCCAGCTTGATCACGTAGCCCGCCGGCTCGCCGCCCGGATAGATGCCTTCCTTGCCGTCCGGGCCCTTATGGACGATCTCCGACGAATGCTCGGCATGGGTCATGGTCACGGTGATGTCGGGGCCGATGGGGTTGATCGGGCCGGACTTGTTGAAGCGCACGAGCTGCTTCTTGTCGACGATGCCGAGAATGCGCAGCGTATGTCCCATGTCGGCGTTCACGCCGACCTTGGCGCCGGTCATTTCGGCCAGTTTTCCCGTGTCGCCCAGGTGGTCGCCGTGGCCGTGGGTGACCAGGATCAGGTCGACCTTGCCGATCTTCGACAGGTCCTTGTCGGCGGCGGGCGTCTTGGGGTTCTTGGTGATGAAGGGATCGATCACGATCACCTTGCCGCCCGGCGTCTTGATGCGGAAGGCGGCCTGTCCGTACCATTTGATCTCGGCGGCCTGTGCGTCCCTGGCCGGGACCCCGGCCCAGGCGAAGCCGGCGATCAAGGCGCCGGCGACAGTCGTCGTCACAATGCGTTTCATGTCTGAAAGATCCTCCCAAAGGGTAGGGGGTTTCCCTGCCTGATGCCGAGCGTGCCACAGAACCCGGGCGCCGGGAAGGCCTCCGCGCAGGCTGCCACGGGAATTTCACGGCCCGGACGGGAGGATGCGAAAGGCCTTGACCGGTGCGGAACGAAATGCGAACAAAAGTGACGGAAGCAAGGAGGCATGGATGACGGCAACGGGTGAGGACGGGCGTGTGCGCTGCAGGTGGGTGGGCCAGGGGAAAGGCTTCTACGAAGCCTATCACGACCTGGAGTGGGGCGTGCCGGTGCACGACGACCGCCGGCATTTCGAGATGATCTGCCTGGAGGGCGCGCAGGCCGGCCTCAGTTGGGAAACGATCTTAAAAAAACGCGATAACTATCAGAAATTATTCTCTTATTTCGATCCCGTTACATGCGCGAAGTTGACCGACAAGCAGCTTGAAAAGATTCTCACCGACCCCGGCATCATCCGCAACCGGCTGAAGGTTTACGGCGTGCGCAAGAACGCCCTGGCGTTCCTCAAGGTGCAGAAGGAATTCGGTTCCTTCGACGCCTATGTCTGGGCTTTCGTCGGCGGCAAACCGATCGACGGCCGGCGCCGGGGCATGGGCGACATTCCCGGCAAGACGGAGATCAGCGACGCCTTGTCCAAGGACCTGAAAAAGCGCGGCTTCACCTTCGTCGGCTCCACCATCGTCTACGCCTACATGCAGGCGGCGGGACTGGTGAACGACCATGTGGCGGGGTGTTTCCGCTACGAGGAATGCCGGACCCTGGCCCGGCCTTGAAGAATGAATCACAGAGGCGGTGAGACGGCGAGAAGGGTTTTGCAGCCGCATCCAAGTCTGTCATTCCCGCTTGCGCGGGAATGACGAAAATCGGTGTGGCCGGGGCTCGCCGTCTCGTTGTCTCCGCGGTTTTTCAATCCGCCAACTCGATCCACACCGGCGTGTGGTCCGAGGCCTTCTCCTTGCCGCGCGGCGTCTTGTCGATGGCGCAGCCAGCTAGCCGGTCGGCGGCCTGGGGCGACAGCAGCAGGTGGTCGATGCGCAGGCCGTTGTCCTTGGCCCAGGCGCCGGCCTGATAGTCCCAGTAGCTGTACTGGTGGCCGCCGGGGTTGAGGGCGCGAAAGGCCTCGGTCAGGCCCAGGTTGAGGAGCGTTCTGAACCGCGCCCGGCTTTCCGGGCGGCACAGGGCGTCGTCGGCGAACTTCACGGGGTCGTAGACGTCCAGGTCCGTCGGGCAGACGTTGTAGTCGCCGGCGAGGACGAACGCGTCCTCGGTCTTCAGCAATCCCTTGGCATGGGCGATCAGGCGGTCCATCCAGCGGAGCTTGTAGGCAAACTTCTCGTGGTCGGAGCCGTCGTCGTTGCGCGTCGGGTTGCCGTTGGGCAGGTAGATGGAGGCGACGCGCACCGGGCGTTCCCCGGCGCCGACCACGGCCTCGATATAGCGTGCCTGGTCGTCCGCATCGTCGCCGGGCAGGGCGGTCAGTTCGACCTCCAGGGGCGCCTTCGACAGGATGGCGACGCCGTTGTAGGTCTTCTGCCCGGCCATGGCGACGTTGTAGCCCAGGTCCTCGATCTCCAGGCGCGGAAAGCCGTCCTCCTGGCACTTCAGTTCCTGCAACAGGGCCACGTCGGGCTTGAACTCGGCCAGCCATTCGGTAACGCGCGGCAGGCGCGCCTTCACCGAGTTCACGTTCCAGGTGGCTATTTTCAAGATCTTCCCCCAAACGGATAAGGCCCGCAACGCGGGCCTTTCTCGTACCAGATCGGTGGGGCGGGTTACACCCCGAAAGAGGAGCCGCAGCCGCAGGTCACGTTGGCGTTGGGGTTGGCCATCTGGAAGTAGGAGCCGATGAGGTCTTCCTTGAAGTCCAGTTCCGAGCCCTTCAAGAGGTCCAGCGACGTCTCGTCGACCACCACCTTGATGCCGTTCTTCTCGAAAACCAGATCGTCGTCATTGACCTTGTCGTCCAGGTCGAAGCCGTAGGAGAAGCCCGAACAGCCGCCCGCCGTGACGGCGACGCGCAGCATCAGGTCCGGGTTGCCGTCCATGTCGCGCAACTGGCCGATGCGCGTGGCGGCGCTGTCGGAGATCAGGATCCCTTCCTCGGGTGCCAATGGGGTGCCGTCCGGCATGGAGAACATCCTTAATTCGTCGCGGGTGGGGCTGACCTGAATCTAGGCGTCCCGGCGTGAAAATTCAATGATCGGGAAATTCAACGGCTTCCGTCATTTTTTCTGCTTTCCCGGCGGCCTCTTTGCCGCGCGGGATTTCAGGAAGTGGTCGATTCCGGCCTGGGCCACGTCCATGTCCTGTTCCGGCGCTCCGCCGGAGATGCCGATGCCGCCGACGATCTCGCCGCCGATCGCCACCGGCCGTCCGCCGCCGACGATGCAGAACCGGCCGCCCAGCGCCGTGTGGATGCCGAAGGTCAGTTGCCCCGGCAGGGCGGCCGCGTTGTATTCGTGCGTCGCCTTGCGCGACACGGCCGCCGTCATGGCCTTGTCGACGGCCAGGGTGGTGCTCAGGATCTTGCCGCCGTCCATGCGCTCGAAGGCGATCAGGTGGCCCGATTCGTCCGTCACGGCGATCACCATGGGCACCTTGAGGGCCTGCGCCCGGCGCGTGGCCCCGCGGATCAGCAGGCGCGCATCCTCAAGCGACAATCTTTTGATTTCAAGCATGTTGACCTCCCGTCCCCGGGTTATAATCTCCGGGTCCGGGTGTCCACGGGTTTTTTCGTTCCATTTGTTCGCTCCACCGGCCCGGACCCCGCACCCAAGGAGGAGACCATCGACACCCACCGGCGATCCCTCGATTCCGCCTTTCCCCTGGCGCCCTATGCCTGCCGGACGGAGACCTCGCGCGGGCGCCTGTGTCCGGAGCCGGAAAGCGCCACACGCGGCGCCTTTCAGCGTGACCGCGACCGCATCATCCATTCCGTGGCGTTCCGCAGGCTCGCCTATAAGACCCAGGTGTTCGTCAACCACGAGGGCGATTTCTACCGCACCCGGCTGACCCATTCGCTGGAGGTCTCGCAGATCGCCCGCTCCATCTGCCGCTACCTGCACCTCAACGAGGACCTGGGCGAGGCGCTGGCGCTGGCCCACGACCTGGGCCATCCACCGTTCGGCCATGCCGGGGAGGACGCGCTGAAGGACGCCATGGCGCCATACGGCGGGTTCGACCACAATGCCCAGTCCCTGCACGTGGTGACCAGGCTCGAGGAACGCTATCCGGGCTGGGACGGCCTGAACCTGACCTGGGAAACCCTGGAGGGCGTGGTCAAGCACAACGGCCCCCTGATCAATTCGGGCAACCGGCCGCTGCCCCGCGCCATCGCCGAATACCAGGACCGCCAGGACCTGGAACTGCACACCTACGCCGGCGCCGAGGCCCAGATCGCCGCCATCGCCGACGACATCGCCTACAACAACCACGACATCGACGACGGCCTGCGCGCCGGGCTGTTCACCATCGACGATCTTGCCGACGTGCCCCTGGTCGGGCGCATCTTCCATGAGGTTCGCCGCGACATGCCGGACCTGGACGAATCGCACCTGATCCACGAGGCCGTGCGGCGCATGATCGGCGACATGGTCGGCGACGTGATCGAGGAGACCCGCCGCCGCCTGGCCGAGAGCCGGCCCGACAGCCCCGACGCCGTGCGCCATCTGGGCCGGCCCGTCGCCGGGTTCTCGGACGGCATGCGCGAGTGGGACGCGGCCTTGAAGAAGTTCTTGTTCGACAACATGTACCGGCACTACAAGCTGAACCGCATGACCAGCAAGGCGCGGCGCGTCGTCAAGGACCTGTTCAGCCTGTTGATCCGCGAGCCCGAATGCCTGCCGACGGAATGGCGGGCCAGGGCCCAGGGCCCGGAGACCGAGGCGACGGCGCATCATCTGTGCGACTACATTGCCGGCATGACCGACCGATACGCCGGCGAGGAGCACCGCCGACTGTTTGACCTGCACGCGCGGACGTCCTAAACGGTCCGCGTCGAGAAAAGTTCGAGTTTCGAGGGATCGACCCATGGCCCGCCGGCCCACCAGCGACATCCGCGTCTCCGCTTCGGACGCCCTGGAATTCGAGCCGGAACCCAGGCGCAAACGCCGCATTCCGACCACGGTCTGGCTGTTGCTGGTGCTGGTCCTGGTGACGGCGGCGGGGCTGGGCGGTTTCCTATTCGGCGACCGCTTGGCGGGCCTCGGCGACGACGACGGCGGCCAGCTGCCCGTGGTCCACGCCGCCGAGGGGCCCATCAAGGTGCGGCCCGACAACCCGGGCGGCGAGGAGATTCCCTTCCGCGACTACGGCATCAACAAGCGCATGCAGGGTGAGGAGCCGACGGGCCGGGTCGAGAACCTGCTGCCGCCGCCGGAACAGCCCAAGGCGCCGCCCCAGGGCCAGTCGGCGGAGACGGCGGGCGCGCCGCTGGCTCCGCCCGCGGAACAGACGGCCACCGAGCCTCTGCTGCCGGCCGCCCCCGCGCCCGCGCCCAAGCCTGCGGCGCCCAAGCCTTTGACACCCTTGCAGGTCGCCAAGGCGCCGACCCCGCAACCCGCCCCGCCGCCGCCCGTACCGGCCCAGCCGGCGGCCCCCGCG
>PFFW01000033.1 GCA_002781745.1 Rhodospirillales bacterium CG15_BIG_FIL_POST_REV_8_21_14_020_66_15 | reverse complement strand
CCAATGCCACACTAGAATCATTATGTTGGCTAGTGTCGGCCTGATTCCGAAGGTCGCCAATCGCCTGCTCCAGATATGATGCGAACTTTGGAATCACGACACTGGCCGGTCCGCGTCCCTTGCCAGCCGCATAACCATTCACACGGTAAGTGCCGACGGAATATGACCGCAATGAGTTCATCCCGCACGGCCGCCAGCCTTCGCTCCCAGGGAGCGAAGGCGGATTTCCAGGGCCCCGTTTATGGGGGCTTTTTTTGTGTCCCGGGATGCTAATCTGACCCCCGGGTCGGATCGGAAGAAGGTTCGCGCGATGGCAAACCCGCCCGCGGGAGGCAAGACCAGGGCCGCGCCGGCCGGCCGGCGCCGGACGGCGGTCATGGGATCGGTGCTCAAGGCATTCGAGGTCCTTGAGGTGTTCGAGCGCAAGTGGCGGCCGCTCGGCGTTACCGAGCTGGTGCGCGAGACGGGGCAGCCGAAAAGCTCACTTCACCGGGTGCTGACCACGCTGGTCCGTGCCGGCGTGCTGGAGCAGAACGAGGCCGGCCTCTACCACCTGACCCTGAAGCTGTGGCGCATCGGCAGCCTGGCGCTGTCCGAAATCGACCTGGTGCGGGTCGCCCAGCCGTACCTGGAGAGCCTGTGCCGCGCCGCCGACGAGACGGTGCACCTGGCCGTGCTTGAGCCGGGGGGCGGGGTCGTCTACCTGTCGAAGGTGGAAAGTCCGCGCTCGATCCGCGTGCAGACCCAGGTCGGCCGCGTCACGCCGTCCTGGTGCACGGCGACGGGACGCACGCTGCTGGCCCACGACAGCCGCCTGCGCGACAAGGTTCTGGCCGGCCCGATGACGAAGCTGACGCCGGATACGGAAACCGATCCGGAGCGCCTGCGTCGGATCATCGAGCAGGCCGGACGGGACGGAGTCGCCGTCACCAAGGGCGAGAACCATCCGGAAATGGGCGGTGTCGCCGCCCCCGTCCGCGACCATGCGGGCGCCGTCGTCGCGGCCTGCGGGCTGGGCGTGCCGGCGTTCCGCATGGACGATGCCCTGGTGGCCCGGTGTTCGCTCCTGGTGATCCGGACCGCCGCCGAGATTTCGGAAGCCCTCAACTACCGGCCTTAGGCCGCCGCCGAAGGGCGGGGCGGGAGGTGCGATCCTCGCATGTTGTTCTGCATTGTAGAACAAATTTTCAAATCCCTTCGGATATACCTTAAATAGTCCATAATTGTGGGGATTTTTTAGAATGTTTTGTTCCGCAATACAGGAAAATCTTTCCAAGGTTGGCCGGCGATGATATTTTCGGATCGATCAGAACCACCTACCAACCTGCGCGACCGGCAGGGCGGCGTTAAGAATCGTCCACATCCGGTCGTTTTCCTTTCCCGGGAGACAGACATGCAAGCCCAAGCCGCCGAGCAGAGGAACGACCCTTTCCGCCGCATCGCCGTGACGCCGTTCACGGGCACCTTCGGCGCCGAGATTTCCGACATCGACCTGACGCGGATCGACGACGAGACGACGGCCGAGATCCGGGCGGCGCTGCTGCGCTACGGCGCGATCTTCTTCCAGGGCCAGTCATTCACGCCGGAGACCCAGGTCGCCTTCGCCCGGCGGTTCGGCACCCTGAACCGGCATCCCTACGTGAAACCCATGGACGGCCATCCCGACGTATTCCGCATCGTCAAGGAGCCGACCGACAAGCATCACTTCGGCAACGGCTGGCACACCGACCTGGCCTATACGGAGACGCCGGCACTCGGCACGGTGCTGTACGGGGTCGAGGTGCCCCAGGCCGGCGGGGACACGATGTTCTGCAGCCAGTATGCCGCCTATGACGCGCTGACCGGCGGCATGAAGAGCCTGATCGCCGACCTCAAGGTCGTCTATACCAACGCCCATACCTATGGGAAGGACGCCAACCGCTTCAAGGCGGGCGTTTCCAAGGCCATGAACGTGACGGCCGCCGAGGTGAAAGAGGTCGTGCATCCCCTCGTGCGAACCCATCCGGAGACGGGGTGCAAGTCGCTCTATCTCAGCCCGGTGCATTTCTCGCGCTTCGAGGACATGACGCCAGAGCAGTCGAAGCCGCTCTTCGACACCCTGGTGGCGCACGCGACGCAGCCGGAATTCACCTGCCGCTTCCGCTGGCACAACGGCTCGGTCGCCATGTGGGACAACCGCTGCACCATGCATTACGCGATCGACGACCTGAGCGGCGTAACGCGGATCATGCAGCGCGTGACCCTGGAGGGCGACCGCCCCTACTGACCGTCCCTACTGACCGCCGCTTGCGGGCCGGCGCCCGGAGGACGAGCGACCTGACAGCGCCCGCGGATCGTTATAGACTCGGCCGACGGCGGCAAATCGCGCCGCCGCTTCTGGAGGCCAATCCCGGCATGCGGCGTCTGCACATCTGCCTGTTTCCGCTGTTCCTTATCGGGGCCGATTTCGCGAGTCATCCGAGGATTATCGGTTGATGCGGATCCAACTGAACCGCCGCGCTCTTCTGAAGACTGCCGCCGCCTCGGCCGCCCTCGGCCTCATCCCGCGGCGGGCAGCGACGGCGGAGGCAGGCCCGTCGCTCACGTTCGGCGAACCGGTCCCCTTCTCCTACGACATGCTGAAGGACCTGGCCGCCCGTCTGGCGAGGTCCCCCTATGCCGCGCCGCCCCGGCCGGCTCCGGCCATCGTGCAACGGATCGATTACGAGGAATGGGGCAAGATCAAGTTCGACACGGACCACGCGCTTTACGCTTCCGGGCGGGAGAGCTATCCGGTCAGCTTCTTCCATCTCGGCCAGTGGTTCCCGAAGGCCGTCACGATGTACAAGGTCGAGGACGGCCAGGCCCGGCCAATCGTTTATAGCCCGCGCTATTTTCACATGCCGGCGGAGTCGGTCGCGCAGGGCTTGCCGCCGGATGCCGGCTTTGCCGGGTTCCGGGTGCAGGAGGCGCGCGACGGCGCGCTGGACTGGCGCCGCAACGACTGGGCTGCATTCCTCGGAGCCTCCTATTTCCGTGCCATCGGCGAACTCCACCAGTACGGTATGTCGTCGCGCGGGGTGGCGATCGATTCGGCGGTGGCCGACCGCCCGGAAGAGTTTCCCGACTTCACGCGCTTCTATCTGTCCGAACCGAAGGGCGGCGACAACGTCACCGTGTACGCCCTGCTCGAGGGTCCGTCGGTCGTCGGCGCCTATCGCTTCGTCATGAGACGCGGCAAGGGCGTGGTCATGGACATCGACCAGACCCTGCACCTGCGTCGGCCGGTCGAACGCTTCGGCATCGCGCCGCTGACGTCGATGTATTGGTTTTCCGAGACGGTGAAGCCGACGGGGATCGATTGGCGGCCGGAGGTTCACGACTCGGACGGGCTTTCGATGTGGACCGGCGCCGGAGAACATATCTGGCGGCCGCTCAACAACCCGCCGCACGTCGTCACGTCCTCGTTCCTCGACGACAATCCCAGGGGCTTCGGCCTGCTCCAGCGCGACCGGGTATTCGGCCACTATCTCGACGGCGTCTACTACGACAGGCGGCCCAGCGTATGGGTCGAACCGATCGGCGACTGGGGGAAAGGGGCGGTTCAGCTGATCGAAATCCCGACGGACGACGAAATTCACGACAATATCGTCGCCGCCTGGGTTCCCGAGAAGAAGGCGACGGCGGGCACGCAGGTGACGCTGAAGCACCGGCTGCACTGGCTGGCCGACGAACCCTATCCGACGCCGCTCGCCCGCTGCGTCGCGACCCGGCTCGGAAGGGGCGGCCAGCCGGGCCAGCCGCGCCCCAAGGGCGTGCGCAAATTCATGCTCGAGTTCCTGGGTGGTCCGCTCGTTTCATTGCCCTTCGGCGTCAAGCCGGAAATGCACGTTACCGCGTCGCGCGGCGAGATCACTCCCTACAAGATCATCGAGGCCGTCTCGGACGGCGTGCCCGGACATTGGCGTGTCGAATTCGACCTCGCCGGGGTGCACGGGCCGGAACCGGTCGAACTGCGCCTCTACCTCACCGCGGCGGGCAGCATCGCGAGCGAGACCTGGCTTTATCAATATCACCCGTTTTGAGGCCCGGCCGCGCCGCCGGCCCGGAGGACGAGCGGCCTGACAGCGCCCGCGGATCGTTATAGACTCGGCCGGCGGCGGCAGATCGCGCCGCCGCTTCTGGAGGCCAGTCCCGGCATGCGGTCCCTGCTCATCTGTCTGCTTCTGCTGTCCCTTGCCGGTCCCGCCCGGGCCGACATGGAGGGACAGCCGAACATCGTCGACGGCGATACCCTGTCCGTCGCCGGGGTGGTGTTCAACCTGCACGGCATCGACGCCCCGGAAAACGACCAGACCTGCGACAAGGACGGCGAACGCTATCCCTGCGGCTTTCAGGCCGCCAACGCGCTGGGCTTCATGACCGCCTATCAATGGGTACAGTGCCGCGACAAGGGCGTGGGGCGCGACGGGCGCTATACCATGACCTGTTACCTGGGGGGGCGCTACGACGTGGGCGAACGCCTGATTCGCCAGGGCTGGGCCCTGTACGACCGGGCCTTGCGCATTCCTGCCTACGTGGCGGCCGAGGAAGCGGCCCGCGCAGAGCGCGCGGGCCTGTGGGCCGGCGCCTTTGTCCCACCGTGGGAATGGCGCCAGGGGAAACGTTAGACGAAACCGGTCAGGCCGCAAGCGCCTGCAGCAGGCCGTCCAGTTCCTCGAACGCCGTGGTGCAGACGGCAATCCCCAATACGCGGCGTCAAGCGCCACGTCCGGGTCCTTCATGAACGCCGCGTTCCGGCGCGCGGCGGACTTGGCGGCGCGGGAAAAATCCCGCAGGATGGCGGTCAAGAAGGCGGGGCGCTTTCAACAAGTCCGGGTTGAAACCGGGCGGGAGGGGACATGTCTCCCATCAGATTGATGGCCACCACCGGTATCCTCGGCTACGGCTTCACCGAGGAGGCCTTCAACGCGGGCGTCGCCATGAAGCCCGACCTGATCGCGTGCGACGCCGGGTCGTCCGATCCGGGCCCTCATTACCTGGGCAGCGGCACGGCCTTCGTGTCGCGCGCGGCGGCCAAGCGCGACCTGGGCCTGATGGTGCGGGCGGGTCTGGAACACGGCATTCCCGTGATGATCGGTTCGGCCGGCGGCAGCGGCAGTGATGCCCAGGTCGACTGGACGCTCGACATCCTGCGCGAAATCTGCACCGAGAACGGGCTCAGGCCCAGAGTCCGGGTGATCCGCACGGAGCAGACCAAGGAGGCGCTGAAGGCCAAGCTGCGGGCGGGCAAGATTTCGCCGCTCGGCCCCATCGCCGAACTGACCGAGGACGCCATCGACGGCTCGTCCCGCATCGTCGCCATGATGGGCCCGGAAGCCTACCAGCAGGCACTCCAGGACGGGGCCGAGGTGGTGATCGCCGGACGCGGCACGGACGCCGCCCTGTTCGCGGCCCTGCCGCTGATGAGGGGGGCCGACCCGGGCCTGGCCTGGCACCTCGCCAAGATCATCGAATGCGGCGCCCAGGTGGTGGAGCCGCGCGAGGGCCAGGACTGCGTCATCGGCACCATCCATGACGATCACTTCACGGTGGAGCCGGGCTCGCCCATCCGCCGCGCCACGGTCACCCGGGTCTCCGCCCATACCCTTTACGAGAACCCGGAGCCTTATCGCCTGAAGGAGCCGGACGGCGTCCTGATCACCGACCGCTGTAAGTTCGAGCAGTTGGACGAACGCACGGTCAAGGTTTCCGGCAGCCGCTATGAGCGGTCGGAAAAATACACGGTGAAGCTGGAGGGTGCCCGCCCGCTCGGCTACCGCACCGTGTTCATCGCCGGCATCCGCGACCCGATCCTGATCGACATCATCGACGACTTCGTGGAGACCTGCCGCGGCCGCATCGCGCGCGACGTGGCGGCCTTGGGCATCGGGCCCGAGGACTACACCCTGTCCGTCCACCTTTACGGCAAGAACGCGGTGATGGGCGACCTGGAGCCGGAAATGGACGCCCCGGTCCACGAACTGGGCCTGCTGCTGGACGTGCTGGGCAGAACCGAGGACGTCAGCCGCGCCGTGCTGGCCAAGTCGCGCTATGCCTTCCTGCACACGGATTTTCCCGGGCGCATGTGCATCTCCGGCAACCTGGCGATCCCGTTCTCGCCCTCGGACATGCACGTGGGCCCGGTCTACGAGTTCAACGTCTGGCACGTCATGGAATGCGATCCCATGGAGCCGGTGCGCATGGAATGGCTGGAGGTTTAATCGCAAATCCCGAGCGGGTCGATTTCAGGCCCGCGACGACGCATTTGCGTAAAAGAAAGGGGTAAAATAACCCATGAAGATCACCCTTCTCGGTACGGGCACGCCGACGCCGTCGCTGAAACGCATGAGTTCCGGCTACATGGTCGAGGTCGCGGGCGACGTGATGCTGTTCGATCATGGGCCGGGGGCGCACCACCGGCTGTTGGAGGCGGGCCGGCGGGCGACCGACGTGACACACGTGCTGTTCTCGCACCTTCACTACGACCACTGCCTGGACTATGCGCGTCTGGTGCTGACCCATTGGGACCAGGGCGTGGGGCGTGTGCCGGAACTGCAGGTCTACGGCCCGCCCTTCACGGCGCGCATGACGGAGCTTCTGTTCGGCGCCGACGGCATCTGGGGGCCCGACCTGAAGGCGCGCACGGAACACCCGCTGAGCACGGTGATTTACGCGGCGCGCGGCGGCGAGGGGACGCGTGCAAGACCGAATCCGCAGGTGACGGAGTTGAAAAGCGGCGACGTGGTCGAGACCGACCGCTGGAAGCTGACCTGCGCCAGCGTGCGCCACGTGCAGCCGTTCCTGCATTGCTACGGCTACCGCCTGGAAACGGACGGCGGCGTGTTCGTCTATTCCGGCGACACGGGGCCCTGCAAGGCGATCGAGAAACTGGCCGAGGGTGCCGACGTGCTGGTCAACATGTGCCACTACCTGTCGGGTACGGAACTGGGCAAGGAGTTCGCCGAGGGCTGCATGGGCCACCTGGAACTGGCCGACCTGGGAACGGCGGCCGGGGTCAGGAACCTGGTTGTCAGCCACGTCACCGAACAGATGGACCGGCCCGGCGTGCGCGAACGCATTCTGCGGGAAATGGGCGCGCGTTACGCGGGCAACCTGTTCTTCGGCCACGACCTGATGGAGGTTCCGGTCGATGGGCCGAAGGCGGCCAAGCTGGACTAACCGCGCGGCGCAGAAGAAGGACGGAAAGATCATGGCCAAGCTGAGAGACATCGCGCGGGTCGTGCGCGGCAAGAACGCGGGCGCGCTTTATCTGACCCTCGACGTCATGTTCGACGACGATGCGACGTACCGCCGTGTGCGCGATTCGGGCGCGATCACGCCGCGCGCCATCGCCCCCCTTTACGGGGTGACGGACAACGAGGTCGCCATCATCCCATTCGATGTGGCGCGGGCCATCAAGATCACGGTGCCGCGCCGGGTGCGCTCGGGCTCGCCGGGCGACACGGACGTCTACGGCGCCCAGCAGCACGTGCCGTTGATGCATCTGGACGTTCCGGACTAGGTTTCTCCGCCCGATCGGGAGAAATCAGGCGAATGGCGCATCGCGGAAAAGCGAAATTGCCCAATACCTGGCCAATTGCGTGCCTATGCATCATGTTGCACGAATGTGATGCGTAAAGGTCAATTGGCAGTAGCCAACGCATGCCTGCCTGTGCAAAATCGGTCCCAACAATGAAAATTGCCTATAACTGCCAACCACGCCAACAGGGAGAATCTTCATGAAAAGACGTGAGTTCATCAAAAAAGCTGCGGTCGCCGGTGTTGCCGGCGCGGCGGCCACGACGCTTGCCACGCCTGCGATTTCGCAGGGCCGCAAGGAACTAGCCATCGTTTCCACCTGGCCGCGCGACTTTCCCGGTCTGGGCCTCAGCGCTCAGCGCCTGGCCGCGCGTATTCCCGTCCTGACCGACGGCCGCATCCAGACCAAGTATTTCGCGTCGGGCGAAAAGGTCGGCGCCTTCGATTCGTTCGACGACGTCGCCTCGGGCAACTCCCAGGCCTACATCGCCGCCGACTACTACTGGAAGGGCAAGCATCCGGGCTGGGCCTACTTCACGGCCGTTCCCTTCGGCCTGACCTACACGGAGCTGGATGCCTGGATGAAGTACGGCGGTGGCCAGACGCTGCTCGAAAAGCTGGGCGACGGTTTCGGCATCATCGGCTTCCCCTGCGGCAACACCGGTTGCCAGATGGGCGGCTGGTTCAACAAGGAAATGAACTCGCCGTCGGACTTCAAGGGCCTGAAGATGCGTATCCCGGGCCTCGGTGGCGACGTTCTCGCCAAGCTGGGCACCTCGGTCGTGTCCCTGCCGGGCAGCCAGATCTATGAAAACCTGGTGTCCGGCGCCGTGCAGGCGACGGAATGGGTCGGTCCCTACAACGACTACTTCATGAAGTTCTACGAAGCCGCCAAGTACTACTACTATCCGGGCATGCACGAGCCGGCCTCGCAGCTGTGCATGGGCTTCAACAAGAAGTGGTTCACCTCGTTGTCGAAGACCGACCAGGCCATCCTGGTCGCCGCTTGCGCCGAGGAAAACTCGCACCAGATGGCGGAAACCAACGCCAACAACGGTACCTTCCTGACCAAGCTGATCAAGGATCACGGGGTCAAGGTGCGTGCCTTCAACGACGACGTCTACGACGCCTTCGGCAAGGCGGCGACGCAGGTCTTCGAGGAAGTCAAGGCGCATAGCCCGCTGGCGGCGGAAATCCACGCCAGCTTCGAAAAGACCCGCGACGACGTCGGCCGCTGGATGATCCTCGCCGATGCCGGCTACACCAACCAGCGCAACCGCGTGCTGGGCATCAAAGTCTAATTGTCTGCCGATTGACAACGGTGCGATGGGACGGGGTGACCCCCCGTCCCATCCGCTTTGCTTACCGGTAACAATCAGGATCTGACGGGCCATGTCGGCGGAACAGAACACAATGACGGCGGAAAACGCCCAAGAGGCACCGCGGGTTTCGGCGGGCGTCACCTTTCTGGTGCGCCTGTTCGGGTGGACCGTGCTGGGCGCCCTGGCGGCCTACCTCGCCAACAATTATCTTACCTATTGGATGCAGTGGCCCGGACCGGGCGCCGTTCTCGGCATCGGCGGAAAGCAGGAAACGTCCTATTTGTCCTGGCTGCAGCTAAGCCTCTATGCATTCTTTTTCGTCCAGGCGCTCATTTACGTGCGCGCGACAAGCCGGCTGACGCTGCGCGAGGACTGCGCCCGCGTCTCCGCTCTTAACACGTTTCTGATTCGCGCCGCCTTCTTTGCCGTGCTCTACATCGGCGTCGTGGACGCGGTCCTGTCCTTCATGCGGGTCGAAGGCCTGCTGCCGGTATTCTTCGGCGACCACTATGCGCTCGAACTCGGCAGGTCGCAGTTCCGCGGTCCCTGGGTGCACATGCCGCTGTCGGCGCTTGCCATCGTCACCGCCATCTTCTCGCGCACGCTCGGCTTCACCTGGCTGGCGCTGCTGATCGTCGTCGCCGAACTGGGCATCGTCATCACCCGCTTCATCTTCTCCTACGAACAGGGGTTCATGGGCGATCTGGTGCGCTTCTGGTACGCCGCGTTGTTCCTGTTCGCCAGTGCCTATACCCTGATCGAGGAAGGCCACGTGCGGGTCGACGTATTCTACTCCGCCTTCTCGGCCAAGCGCCGGGGGCTGGTCAACGCAATGGGCTCCATGATTCTCGGCATGACGCTCTGCTGGATCATCCTGACCGTCGGCATGGGCGGCGCCAACTCGGTGATCAACGCGCCGCTGTTGAACTGGGAAACGACGCAGACGGGCTTCAGCATGTATGTGAAGTACATGATGGCCGGCTTTCTCGCCGTGTTCGCCATATCCATGATGATTCAGTTCGTCAGTTACATGATGGAATCCGTCGCCGACGTACGCGGCGAACCCGGCGGCCGCGACCATTCCAGCCATTCGGTAGCCTGAGCAAGGGAAAATCAGCCGTAATGGAAATCCTCTTTCTGATCATCCTAATCCTGACCATGGCCTACGCCCTGGGCATCGGGTTTCCCGTCGCCTTCGCGCTGCCCGGCTCGGCGATCCTGACCATCGGTCTGGCTGCGCTCACCGGCTGGCTGTTCGCCGGGAACGTGGACGCCTTCTTTGCCCAAGGCAGCGCCTGGCAATGGCTCAGCGCCGGCGTCACCAACTTCCGCGGCGTCTATTGGGAGGTCGAACGCGACACCCTGATCGCGATTCCGCTGTTCATCTTCATGGGTATCATGCTGCAGCGCTCGAAGCTGGCCGAGGACCTGCTGGTCACCATGGCGCAGTTGTTCGGGCCGGTGCCGGGTGGGCTCGGCATCTCCGTCATCTTCGTCGGCGCCCTGCTGGCGGCGACGACCGGGATCGTCGGCGCCACCGTGGTCGCCATGGGCCTTATCTCCCTGCCGGCGATGATGCGCAGCAACTATTCCAATTCGCTGTCGACCGGCACGATCGCGGCCTCGGGCACGCTCGGCCAGATCATCCCGCCGTCCATCGTCCTCATCATCCTGGCCGACCAGTTGGCCAGCGCCGTCGACCAGGCGTCGACCGCACGCAAGGACCTGTTCAAGGAATCGACCGGCGACCTGCTGATGCCGTCGGCCTTCGACGTGACCTCGACCAGCGCCGGCGAAATGTTCCTTGGCGCCTTCGTGCCCGGACTCGTGCTGGTCGGCCTGTACATGGTCTACGTCCTGGCGCTCGCCCTGCTGCGGCCAAAGATGGCCCCCGCCGTGCATCGCGAAGGCGCCTTCGATCGCGCCTTCGCGGTCAAGGTCGTCGTCACCCTTGTGCCGCCGCTGGCGCTCATCTTCCTGGTCCTCGGCTCCATCATCACCGGCGTCGCCACGGTCAACCAGGCCGGCGCCATCGGTGCCGCGGGCGCCCTGGTCATGGGCGGATACCGGCTCTGCGAAGGCCGCAAGCACGCCTACACGCCGGCGATCCTGGCGCTCGGCTCCCTGGTCGCGCTCGCGGTCGTCAGTTCCATCTTCGAAATAAACGTGAAGAAGATCGAGACGGACTTCGACGTCATTGGCCTTCTCCTCGGCATCTTCTTTGTCATCGTTCTGCTCACCGCCCTGATCTGGAGCGGCTGGCGCGCCCTCAAGATCGAGGACACGCTGATGGGCGTGATGGTCGAGACGGCCAAGACGACCTCGCTGGTCTTCATCATCCTGATCGGCGCCGCCATGCTGACGGCGGCGTTCCGCGCCTTCGGCGGCGAGGAACTGGTGAAGGAGTTCCTGACCGGCATGCCCGGCGGCTTCTGGGCCCAGTTCATCATCGTCATGGCGGTCATCTTCGTCATGGGGTTCTTTCTGGACTTCATCGAGATTGCCGTCGTCGTCGTGCCCATTGTCGCGCCGATCCTGCTGATGGATCCGGCGGCCAACGTCACCGCGGTCTGGCTGGGCGTGATGATCGGTCTCAACATCCAGACCTCCTTCCTCACGCCGCCCTTCGGTTTCGCCCTGTTCTACCTGCGCGGCGTCGCGCCGCCCTCGGTGACGACCATTCAGATGTACAAGGGTGTGATTCCGTTCATTTCGCTGCAGCTGATCGCCCTCGTCATCGTCGGCCTGACGCCGCAGATGGTGAACTACCTGCCCTACCGGGTGAGCCTGACCTCGGAGACGGCGCCGCCGCCACGTAATCCGGGCATCTCGGCCTGCGTCGAGCGGCACCTGTTCCGCGTCTATGCCGAGGAGGGCGACGCCATTCGCGCCGCCATCGCCAAGGCGCGGCAGCTCGACATCTCCATGCTGCCCGACGAGATGCGGGGCGACCTGAAGTCGAGCTTCGACAAGGCCGAAAAGACCTTCGGCCTGGTGGCCAAGACCAAGGAGGCCGACAAGGTCGCCGACGCCTATGCCGTCAAGTACCGCCCGCTCCACGTGCAGGTGCGCGAACTGCAGCGCCAGGCGCACCGTCTGAAGGAAGAGGCCAAGGTCCTGCGTACGGCGATCAACCGCCTGCCCGGCGACGCCAAGCCCGAACGCAAGGCAAAGATGGAGGCACGCCTCGCCGAGATCGAGGCCGAGATCAAAAGCTACCTGTCGCGGATCCCGGAGAACTGGAAGTCGGAGCACGCCGCCTTCGTCAAGTTGCAGAAGGCCGAGACCCTGGCCAGACGGCTTTATGAACGCAACGTGGACGGCGCCTACGAGCCCGTGGCGGAGGTGACCAAGGTCATCAATGCGGCCGACCGGCTGGCCGCGCTGGAGCCCGGGATCGCGGCCCTGGAGCAGACCATCGCCCAGGCGACGGACATGGAGAAGGCGATGGACGCCATCAACGCGGTAGAAAAGAAGGTGCGCGAGGTGCCGGGCAGCCGCGAGGTGGAGAAGCCCTTGGCCGACGCCCGCCGGGCCCTGCGCGGCGACAGCCCCGACAAGGAGAAGGCGTTGAAGGCCTTGGTGTCGGCGAAACAGGTCTTCGCCGCCGAGGTCGCCTGGCGCAAGAAGGCGCTGACCGACCTGGCACCCAGCCTGACCGCCTACGAGTTAGCGATCCGGATGAACATCGGGCTGCGGCAGCAGCCGAAGCTGTCGGAGGAACAGGCGCTGGAGGTTGCCGCTTGCCAGGCCAATCCGCGCGACCTTACCCTGTTCTTCTAAGTCGACGGCAAAGGCACCGCCAGCCCCATGCCGCCTGTGCTGAAGGCCGCGCTGTGGATGCTCGGGACGCTGACCTCCCTGGCGCTCATGGCCATCTCCGGGCGGGAGCTGTCGGCGGAACTGTCGACGCTGCAGATCCTGTTCTTCCGCAGCGCCATCGGCCTTCTGATCATCCTGGCCGTAATCCGCTGGGCGGGCCGGCATCATCTGCGGACGCGGCAGCCGGGCATGCAGGTCCTGCGCAACATGGCCCATTACATGGGCCAGTTCGGCTGGTTCTACGGCATCTCCCTGTTGCCGTTGGCCCAGGTTTTCGCGCTTGAGTTCACCATGCCCATCTGGGCGACGCTGCTCGCCCCCCTTCTGCTGCGCGAGACCATCACGCCGCGCCGCGCCCTGGTCGTCGCCATCGGCTTCGCCGGCATCCTGGTCGTGGTCCGCCCGGGCGTGGTGCCCATCTCTCCGGCCGCCCTCGGCGTCCTGATGGCGGCCGTCGGTTACGCTTTCGCCTATACCCTGACGAAGAAGCTGACGCGCACGGATACGGCGCTCGCCATCGTGTTCTACATGTGCCTGGTGCAGTTGCCGCTCGGCCTCATCCCCTCGCTGTTCGATTGGGTGACGCCGTCGGCGGCCATGTGGCCGTGGGTCGTCGCCGTCAGCGTCACGGGCCTCGGCGCCCACTACTGCCTGGCGCGGGCGTTCTCCGAGGCCGATGCGATCGTCGTGGTGCCCATGGAGTTCCTGCGCCTACCGCTGATCGCCGTCGCCGGTCTTGTGTTCTACGGCGAGGCGCTGGACCCCTGGGTCCTGGGCGGTGCCGCGGTGATCTTTTCCGGCAACTTCCTGAACATCTGGGGCGAACGGCGGCGCGCGGCCGGTTGACGGGCGGTGTTGTGGATCATGGCGGGTGGCTTGGCGGCGGTCCCGGCCGCCGGCCCGCAGGCTTGGCCGGCCGCGGGGGTTAATTCGGCGTCTTGATATAGCCGGCCATGGCATCGATGACCCGTTCCTCGATGTCGATGAATCCGTGATGGCTGAAGGCGTGGCAGGGTTTTCCCCTGGCGTTCTGGCCGCCGCCTTCCATCAACATAAGTTTTTTCGGGTTCGCGGCGGTCAGGCTCTTGAACAGGCGCTTGGCGCCGTCGACGGGAGTCACCTTGCAGGGGTCGTCCTTGTGATGCAGGACAAGGACGGCGCCGGTGATCGTTCCGGGCTCACCTTGAAACACGTGCGGATATTTGGCCCCTCTTGTCACTGCCGACGACAGGACAACCCCGTCGGGCCGGTTCGCGGCGGCCCCGAACTTGGGCAAGGTAAAGACGATCGAGATCGTCCCGCGGCTGGTCCCGTGCATCCAGATGGGCGTTTCCTTGAACCGCCCGCGCAGATAGACCATCACGTTTTCGACGTCCCGGGCATAGTTGTCGCGATCCCGCATGCCCAGCAAACTCGGCATATCTCCTGGTGCCGCGAGGACAACGGTCGCCATCCCCCTGTCGTGCAGCATGTTGCGCGTTCGGACCACGAAATTCCCGCCAAGGTCGCCGATCGCGCCGTCGTCGTCGATCCCGACGGCACCGTCGCCCCCGGCGAACAACACGACCACGTGGCTGGGTTTTTCGGAACCTTCGATCAGAACACGTATCGTCGTATCCCGGGTCTTCACATCGACGACATCCGCGCTGACCGGCTGCGAAGCGAACAGCAGGATCAACGCGGCGCCCGCCGCCAACAGGGGACGGATCATGACCGTGTCTCCTTTGTGGCCTTGGGAATGGTAGCGCGCCCGAGCCTAGTCGGGAAGCGGGACGAATTCCGTGTCGTCGGGCACCGCAGGGAAGCGGCCGTTTCGCCAGTCGTCCTTGGCCCGCTCGATGCGGTCCCGGGAATGCGACACGAAGTTCCAGAACATGTGGCGCGGCTGGTTGAGCCGCGCGCCGGGGGCGGTATCCAGCGGCGCGCCGCTCGCGGTTGGGCGGGGTGCGGCGCATTACCAGGCCGCGGATGTCGTGTTCCTTTAGCGTGATGACCAGTTCGACCGCGCCCGCTTCCGACGCAGCGTTACGCTAGGGGGGTGTCGGCGGGCTGCCAGCTCATCCCCAGTGCCCGATCCTTATTCGGCGAGCCAGCGGTCGCGGATGCGGTTCACGTCCTCGGCGTGGTGGCGGGCCATCTTCATGGTCGGTGCCAGGGGCTCCTGGTAGAAGAATTCGGGCAGTTCGTCGTCGCCGGTGTCGAACCCGGCGGCCTTGTTGAACTGCTCCTCCAGGACCAGGGTTTCCTTGCCCAGACGGTCGAAAAACTCGGGTCCGAGGTCCGTGCCGACGGCGTCGTTGATGGCGGCGACGATCAGATCCGGATTGACGTTGGTGACGGAGCGTCCGAACACGCAAAGGCCAAGGGAATCCACGGCCGCGCACTTGGCCTGGATATTCAGGCTCTCCAGGGTCAGTTCCTCCGTCGACTTGCCGGCGCATTCGAACGTCGGCAGGTTGCCGGCGGTGTGGTCGGCGCCCTGGGCCGTCAGCATCATGGAGATACCCGTGACCTCGATGACGCGGGGATCGTAGGCGCTGATCGACTGCTTCTTGATCACCGGTGCGCGCGTGATGCCGTAACGCTCGGCCACGCGGGCCGTGCCCTGGGCCAGCAGGCGGCCGCGCTCGTTGCCCTCGCGCATGTCGGCCAGGGCTTCCATCATGAAGGCCTCGTCACCGTACTCGCCCATGCCCGCGTCCATCATGGCGCCCAGCATGGCGCCCGTCTCGATCGTATCGATGGCCAGGTCGTTGGCGACCGCGTTGACGCGCGCCACCTGGTCCGGATGGGTCAGGCCGCAGTTGGTGCCGAGCAGGCCGATGGTCTCGTACTCCAGCGGCGCGACCAGCTCGTTGCCGTTTTCGTCGGCATAGACGTTGGAGCACTTGATCATGCAACCGGGCATGCAGGCGTGGGTCGTCTCGCCGCCGCGCGCCAGGTTCTGTTCGCGGATGTAGTCGCCGCCCATCTTCAGGCGTTCGGTGGCGGTGTCGACCAACTGCCCCGAGCGGAAATTGCGCACCGGCAGGCCACCCAGGTGGTTGATCACGTCGGCGACCAGCGCGGTGCCGCGAGCCCCCAGGTTCTGGGTCGCCGGGTCGTCCTTGATCATGCCGCCGTAGGTCTTGATCGACTGCATCAGCTTCTTGCGCTCGTGGAAGTCGGGCATCTTGTGCTTGTCGCAGACGATCGCCTTGACCTTCTTTGAGCCCATGACGGCGCCCACGCCGCCGCGCGCCGAGATGCGCGTCGGGCGGCCTTCCGGGTCGGTGAACACGATGCCGGAAATCAGCCCGCCGTATTCGCCGACCGGGCTGCAGATGCCCAAGCTGACCTTGTCGCCGTATTTCGCGAACAGCATCTTGGCCGTCTCGAACACGCCCTTGCCCAGATAGGGGGTGGCGTCCTCGAAGGTGATCTCGCCCTCAAGCGGGATGCGGATGACGACCCAGTCGTCCGACTGGTTTTCCAGGGTGATCCCGGCGATGCCGATCTGGCCCATGGCGAACGCCATGGTGCCGCCGCCGTTGGATTCCTTGACGCCGCCCGTCAGTGGACTCTTGCAGCCGACGCTGATGCGGTTGGCGTTGGAGAAGTTGGAGCCGGCGAAGGGCCCCGCCGAGAAGATCAGGGGGTTTTCCGGCCCCAGCGGGTCGATGTTGGCCAGGCCGCGGTCGACCAGGGTCTTGGCGATCAGGTAGCGCCCCGCGCGGGCCAGGGCCTCGCCGGAAAGCTCTTCGCTTTTGATGGTGCGGGTGGAAAGGTCGATGGTCAGGTATTTCCGCATAATTTGTCAAATTCCCAAGTCTTGCATCCGTGTCCGGCCCGTCTTCAGGGCCTTGCCCTCGGCCGCGCGGGTGGGCACCGGCCGCTTTCGAACTTTCATCCTAAAATGGGGGCGGCTCCCAGGGAATACCAGGATTTCCGGCGCGGCGACTTACCTTCCGTCATCGGCGTAGCCGAACTCCTTGATGAAGGGGCGCAGGCGTTGCAGATGGGGCGCCAGGTGGATTTCATACTTGCGCCAGCGGCCGACCGCCTTGGTATTCACCTCCTGGACGACCTGGTGGTAGCTGTTGGTGCCGATAAATCCTTGGGCGCGGGCGTGACCGGCCGGGTCCAGCACCCGGTCGTCCCAGGGCAGGTCGAGGAACGCCAACAGGCCGCGCGCCACCGGCTCGAGCCCCGTCACCAGGTCCTCGTAGCGCACTTCGTGCACGTTCAGGTCCAGCGTGTCCCGCTGAATCCGCCACAGGTTCATGACCTCCTCGTAGAAGAGCACGGTGTCGTCCAGGCGGGTGAAATGGACCATGCCCGCGTTCAGGTCGAACGGTTGCATGAAGCAACTCAGGCAGACGTCGCAGGGATGGCGCAGCGCCAGAATGAACTTGGCATCGGGGAACAGACGATGGATCAGGCCGGCGTCCAGGATGTTGAGCGGCAGCTTGTCGATCAGGCGGGCGGCGGGATCGCGTTCGATCAGGCGGTCGACGGCATCGAAATAGTCCGTGCGCAACGCCGCGATGTCCGCGTCCGGGATGTCGAACAGGTCGGCAGGAAAGCTGTCGCCGCGCCGCAGCAGCCGGTCGCGCACGACGGACAGGGTGGCCTGTTCCTCCAGAACCTGGATTCCCGGGTGGGCGTCCATCGCCTGGTCCAGCAGCGTCGTTCCCGAGCGTGGGAAGCCGACCAGGAACACAGGCGCCGCACTGCCGTCGGCCGCGGCGGGGGCCGTCTGGGGACGCGCCGCGGGGCTTTCGTAGGCGCGTTTCAGGCGATTCAGGTATTCCTCGGACCGGGCACGAAACATTTCCACCGCCTCGACGTCCCGGGCAAGGAAGGCGTTGCCCTTCTCGAAGTTCTCGACGGCGTCGCCGGGCCGGTCCAGCCGCTCGTAGAGGAAGCCCTTCTCGAAGGAGATCTCGCCCTGCGTGGCCGACGCCTCTAGTTCCCCCGGATCAAGGGCGTTCAGCCGCGCCAGCGCCTTGTCGTGCGCGCCGGCCCGGCGTTCCAGACGCGCCGCGACCAGGGCCAGGGCGGGATCGTTGGGACGGCCTTGCAGGCCCGGCTCGATCGCCGCCCAGGCGTCGTCCAAGCGGTTCATCCGTTCCAGCATGCGCCCCAGTTCGGCCCGGTTCAACGGCGATCCGGGGTCGGTGTCGACGGCCCGCCGGTAATGCGCCAGCGCCCCCTCCACGTCGCCCATGGCGCGCAGTACGGCCGCCTTGGAAATCAGCAGGTCCGTCTCGCCGGGGTGCGCGGCGATCATCTTGTCGTAGCTCGCGGCCGCCGCCTGGAAATCACCCAGCTGTGCCGCGCATACCGCATGGATCTCCAGGAGGCCCTCGTTTTCCGGCACCAGGGCGAAAATGTCTTCGCAGGCCTGGCGGGCAATAGGGAACTGCTTGGCGTGGAAGGCGGCGCGGGCCAGCGATGCCTGCGCCTCCAGGTCATCGGGCGCCTTGCGGACGACCGCGAGAAAAGCCGCCGTCGCCCGGACCATGTCGCGCTGATTGTAACAGGCCTGGCCCAGGTTGAATTGGGCGTTCAGGTTGTCCGGGTCCAGTTCCGTCGCACGCCTGTAATGGGCCGTCGCCTGGGTGATCTGGCGGTCGTCACGATAGGCGTTGCCGATGTTGTAATGGATGTTCGCGGCCTCGGGCGCGATCTCCAGCGCTTTTCGGAACTGGCGGATGGCCGCGCCGACCCGGCCTGATTGGCGGAGCGCACAGCCCAGAAGGTCATGGGCCTCGGCCGAGCCCGGGACCAGATCGGTCAGTTCCTTCAGGCTGTTGGCGGCGGCTTCCGCCTTGTTCTGACGCAGCCGTGCCAGGGACAACAGGTGCATGATGTTGGGATTTCCGGGCACCGCCCTTGACAGGGCCTCCAGCCGCGCCTCCGCGCCGGCGAAATCGCCCGACTGGTAAAGCTGGGCGGCGGCCTGGAATTGCTGTTCTGCGTCCATGTTCTGGTCCGAAGGTGAAATGCGGTCTGACGGGCGGCAGGTCTCAGGAATAGGGCAGATCGGCCAGGCTCAACCGGTTCCCCGGCTGCCGGCCACCGGGCTTGTCTACGACCGACCGCAGGTCGGGGTCAATGCGCAATGCCTCGGCCCGGTCCCGTTCGGCGGCCGCCGCGTCTGTATGCACCGCATGCACCTCGGCACGGCCCAGATAGGCCTCGGCGAAGCTGCCGTCGATATCCAGGGCGCGGGTGAAATGGTCGATGGCGTCGCCGTAGCGGCGCAGGATCTTCTCCGCCTCGGCCCGGCCTGCCCAGGCCGCTGCATCCCCTGGATCGGCCTCGGTCGCGGCCCGGAAGTCGGCCAGCGCGTCGTCGATGCTGTTCAACGCCAACCGGGCGAAACCCCGGATGCGCAAGAGCAGGGATGTCGCTTTGCCTGCGGCAATCAGCGCCGAGGCCGCGTTGACGGCCTGATCCGCTTTGCCCTGGCGCCGCAGCAACTCCGCGTTCAGGGCTCCGAGGAAGGGATCGTCCGGCGCGGCCGCGCGGCCGCGCGCCAGATCCGCTTCGGCCCCGGCCAGGTCGCCGGTGCCGAGATGCAGGAACGCCAGTACCCCGTGCGGTTCCGCGTCCCGCGGGCTGAGCGGAACCAAGCGTTGATAGGCCGCCGAGGCCTCGCCCCACCGGCCGCCGTATAACAGTGCCCGCGCCTTTTCGCGAAGGGCGCGCGCCTGATAGGGTTGCATGTGTTGGGCAAGGTCGAAATCGGCGATCGCCGGCTCGGTCTTGTTCAGGCGGCGATAGGCCCGTCCGCGCAGGATCAGGGCCGCCACGGCCGTGTCCGGGCGGCCGCCCAGGGCGATGGCGGCGGTGGCGTCGTCGATGGCGGCATCGGGATGTCCCGCCGCCAGGTTGGCATCGCCGCGGGCCAGCAGCGCCGCCACATCATCCGGCGCGCGCTTCAGCACCTTGTCCAGGTCGGCGATGGCGCCCGCGTGGTCGCCCATGGCCTGGGCCGCGGCGGCACGGCGCCGGCGGACTTCCACGTCTTGCGGCCGATTCTCGAGGATGCGGCTGAGGTCGCGATGGGCGCTGGCCGGGCGCCCGGACTGGCCGTGCAGGGCGGCGCGCTGGTCGAGGGCCGCGAGAGAGCCAGGGTCGGCGAGCAGCAAACGGTCCAGGTCGGTCAGGGCACGGTCCGTCTGGCCCAACTCGCGATAGGCCGTGGCGCGCACCAGCCGAGCTTCGCCGTTCTCCGGTGCCAGGGCCAGGGCGGCGGTCATGGTCTGCACGGCGTGGTTCGGCTGGCCCATCCGCGCCAAGGCCTGGCCGCGCAGCACCAGGGCCGCCGTATGGGTCGGGTGGGCGCGCAGCACGGCATTCATATCGTCGACGGCGGCGGCGAAATCCTCCTGCAGGAACCGCTGTTCGGCGCGCATGAAACGCGCCGCGGTGTTGCCGGGAGCGCCGGCGACGGCCGCATCCAGGTCGTCCAGGGCGATGCCGGCCCTGTCCTGGCGCAGGTATATGCGGGCGCGCAGCAGGTGATGGCCGCTGTCCTTGGGGGCCAGCGCGAGGGCCTGGTCGATGTCGTCGAGGGCCAGTTGAAGCTGCTCCATCTTCAGGAAGGCTTCCGCGCGAAGCGCCCAGGTTTCCGCCACGAGGCGGTCGGCCTCGAGCGAAGCCGTCAGGTCGGCGCGCGCCGACGTCAGGTTGCCGTCGGCCAGCGACGCCTTGCCGCGCAGGCGCAGAAGCTCCGCGTCGCCGGGGGCCATGTCCAGGGCCTCGCCGAAATCGGCGGCGGCCAGTTCGTATTCCTCGGTCGCCAGGTGCACCAGGCCGCGCTCGCGGAAGCCCTCCAGCGGCCAGCGAAGATTGCGGATCGCGAGATCCAGGTCGACGATGGCCAGGCGGTAAAGGCCCATCCGATGCAACAGGGCGCCCCGGACCTGCAGGGTTTCGCCATCGTCCGGCGCCAGACGGACAGCCGCGTCCAGGTCGGCCCGCGCCAATTGGAAGCGTCCCTGGAGCATGTAGGCGGTGCCCCGCTGAACCAGGGCGGCGACGTGCCGATGATCGAGGTCGATTGCCCGGGAGGCGCTCTCGGCGGCCTCCGATTGGCGCCCCAGGGCGCTCAGTATCCCGGCGCGCAGCGCCAGGGCGTCGGCGTTGGCGGGATCGAGCGCCAGGCCTGCGTCGACGTCGGAAAGCGCCACCTGGGTGTACCCTGCGGCGCGATTGATGCGGGCGCGCAGGAAATGCACGCGCTTGCGCCGTGGCGTCAGGCGCACGGCGCGGTTCAGGTCGCTCAGCGCCTTGTCGAGGAATCCCTGGTTGGTCAGCGCCTCGGCCCGGTTGATGAACAGCTCGGCGAAGGCTTCGGGGTCCGTCTCCCCCCGGCTGATGGCCTCGGAGCAGGCGAACACGCGCATGGCCGCGGGCAGCGCCGTGTCGGCGCAGTCGGACGCCTGCGCGCGCGCCGGCTGCGGCGCCGCCGCCAGCCAGGCCACAACGAACAGGGACGTCCCCCGGATCAGCTTCATCGCCGCCTCGATTTCGCCAAGTATCGAAAATTCTTAGCAAAAAACCGGCGGCAACACCATCCGGGCGGGGCTTCGGCGCCAGGCGGCCTCAGGTTTCCGTGCCGCCGTTGATCTGGATGAGCTGGCCGTTCATGAACCCGCCCTGGTCCGACACCAGGTAGGAGATCATGGCGGCGATCTCCTCGGGCGTGCCGAGGCGGCCCACGGGTACCCGCGCCTTCATGGAGGCGATGTGCTCGGCCATGGCCGGGTCGGCGTGGTCGCCGGCTATGGGGCCCGACGAGATGATGTTGGCGGTGATGCCCTTGGGTCCGAACTCCTTGCCCAGGGACTTGGTCAGGCCCCAGGAACCGTGCTTGGACACGCTGACATGGGCGCGGCCGTTGTAGCCGTGGATCGCGTTCATGCCGGCGAAATTGACGATGCGGCCCCAGCCGCGTTCGACCATGCCCGGCAGGCAGGCGCGGCACAGGCGGAAGGCGGCGTTCATGTTGACGTCCAGCACCCGTTCCCAGGTATCGTCCGTGATGTCGAGAAAGCCGTGGCTGGGCCGGATCGCGGCGTTGTTGACCAGCACGTCGATGCCGCCGAAATGGGCGATCGCCTCGGCCGCCATCGCGTCGCAGGCCGCCTTGTCGCCGACGTCGGCCAAGATGACCAGGGCCTCGGCACCGAGGGCGCGGGCCGCGTCTGCGGTGGCGTCGCAGGCCGCGCGATCGCTGGAGCCGTTGACGACGACGTCAAAGCCGTCGCCCGCCAGGGCCAGGACGCAGGCCCGGCCGATATTCTTGCCCGACCCCGTGACCAGGGCCGCGCGCTTTCGTTCACTCATGGACGGTGTCCTCCCGGATGTGACCGTCCGACCCTACGCAAGGCGGCGGATGCTGGCAAGCGGCGGGCTTGGCCCTCAGTCCGGGTCCGTCGTCACGTCAGGCGAGAACAGGGCCTTGAGGGCGTCGGTAACGCCCCGGCGGTCGGCGAAGGTGAATATATGGGTGACCGTCCGGCCGTCGTCGGACAACGGCATGCGCAGGGAACGCAGCGGCTCCTCCATCCCCTCGTAGGAATTGAGGAAGACCAGGGGGCGGCGCGCCTCCAGAACGGCGGTGTACTGCTGCGTCAACAGATCCCTCGACCAAGCATCGGCCATGTCGGTCAGCGTTTTCCCCGTGTAGTCGCGCCGGTGATAGGGGGTATGGCCGGAGCCCCAGAACCGATAGGTGAATTCCGGCGGGTCTCCGTCCACATCGAGGACCAGCACATAGGGCAGCACCCGTGCCGGCAGTTGGTGAAGATGAAAATCCACCCATCGGGGGGCGAAGACATCGCCCTTTGCCTCGGTCCAATAGTCCAGGCAAGCCGCGATATGCGGGTCGTCGAGCGATCGCGGGTCGACCGCAACCGAATTCACGACGGGGCGCTTGTCGCCGTCCAACGTGGTGGGAGGCAGATTATTCATTTCACCGTATGTCTCGAACACCCGACGTTTTTGACGGCATGTCGGTTTATTAGACAAGACTACAGCGAGCGGGGAGTCGGGGGTAACCCTGACTTTGGTCTATATTCCGGGGGATCGGGTCGTTTGCAGATACCGCTACGCGCGATAGTCCAGGTGCCGCAGTTTCTCGGCGATGGCGTCCAGGTCGGTGCCTTCGGCGTCGAACTGGACCGCGAAGCCGCCTTCGTAGGTGCGCGCGACATTGCCCCTGATCTGGCCCAGGCCTTCCACGTGCATGTCGACGAACATGCCGTTGTCGACCTGGACCCCGGTTTCGCCCAGGGTGATCGCGGCGCCCGAGGCGGAAACGTTTTCGACCTTCCCCGTGAAGGTGCTGCCGGCGAACCGCCCCTGTGCCGGCTTGTGATAGGCGTAGCGGGTCGGGCGGGCGATGTGCTGGCTGGTCGCGACATGCATGGCGAAACTCCCCGGCGGCGGTCCGCAAGGGCGGACCGGACCATATACGTCGTCCAGGATTGCGTCTTTACATTAATAAAACGTAATGAGCGGCGGGTGGCTGCGCCCGTTCATCCCGCTCGGCGCGGGGCGTCCTCGGACACCGTCGGGATTTCGTCGGAAACGGTCGTGCGGCGCATGTCGCGGATGTCGCCGGGATCATGCCAGCGTCCCCGGTGCATGGTGCAGCGGTTGTCCCACATGACCACGTCGCCGGGCCTCCAAGCGTGGCTGTAGACGTACTTCGGTTGGGTCGCGTGCTCGGTCAGGTCGATCAGGGTCATGCGGCCCTCGGGCACGGGCAGGCCTTCGATGCTGCCCGCGTGGGATGCCAGGTAGAGGCTTTTGCGCTGCGATCCCGGATGAGTGCGGACCAGGACCTGACGGACCGGCGACAGGCCCGTGCGCTCGCCCTCGTCGAAGTCGGTATAGCCCAGCCTTTCCCGTGAATTCATAATCGAATGGATGCAGACGTAGTTCTCGATCCGCGCCTTGGTGGCGCCGTCCAGGTCGTCGTAGGCGGCGCGCATGTCGGCGAATTCCGTGTTGCCGCCGCCGCCCCTGGGCAGCACGTGTGCAGCCAGGACCGAATAGCGCGCGGGGATGCGCTTGAAGGACGAGTCCGTGTGCCACAGGCGGTTGGCGTACATGTTGAGCAGGCGGAAATCGTCCTTGGCAAGCGGCCTGCCGGTTTCGTCCAGGTTGGAGATGTCGCTCATCTTGGTGTCCAGGCGGGGGACGTAGCCCTTCCGGTGCAGCTTGCGGCTGGTTTCCAGGGGGCCGAAGTATTCGGAAAACCGGCGTTGCCGGGCGTCGTCGATCGTCTGCTCGCGGAACGCCAGGACGGCGTAGGTATCCATGGCTTCGCGGATTTCGGCGATCTGGTCCGGCGTCAGATCGACGCTGATGTCGATGCCCGTCGCCTCGGCGGCGAACAGCGGATGCAGAGGTGTGATCTTCACGGGCGAACGTCCTCCCAAGGATTGGCGCGCATCTGCGCCGCGGCGGGCGGTTCCGCCCTTTTTTATTGTATACAATTTATCCGGAATTCCTGTCCCGATCCAGCGTCCGCATCGGCGCATCGGCTTTACGGCCCGGTCCATAACGCACTAAGGTCTCTTGGCGGCGGGGTGTTCGACCCCGCGAGGCATCGACCGGCGGAGACGATCATGGATGTAAAACCGGTTTCCCTGATGGCCGCCGCCATGCTGGCCGCGATCTCGGCGGCACCCGCGGCCGCCGACGGCCTGGCGTCCCACAAGGCGGTCTACGACCTGCTGCCCGGCCCGATGTCGGGACAGACGCCCTATGATGGGGTCGAGGGCCTGGTTACGCGCTCCGTCGAACGCACCTGCGACGGCTGGATCGTCGCCGAGCACATGGTGATGCGGGTGTTGACCCGCGTCGGCGGCGTCATTGACCGGGAAATCCGCTTCACAAGCTGGGAAGCCCTGAACGGCACCCGTTACCGCTTCGCCGCCACGATCAAGAGCAAGGCCGGCGACGAGGACAAGAAGCTGAATGGCCGACTGGAGGTGCCCCGCGAGGGGGCGGCGGGCGAGGCCGTCTATGCGGAACCGCCGGGCAAGAAGGTGAAACTGCCCGAGGGCACCTATCTACCCGTCGGCAATGTGCGGCAACTGCTGGCCGCCGCCCGGGCCGGCGACAAACAGGTGCAGTTCCACGTCTTCGACGGCACCGAGGAGAACGGACCCGAATTGATGTCCAGCGTCATCACCGCCCGCCTGAAGGCCGGCGAAGGCAAGGGCATGCGGACGTCCTGGGGGCCGATGGGAACGGGCCCCGGCTGGCGGGTGTCGTCGGCGTTCTTTGAAATCCAGGGCGATCAGCCGCCCTCCACGCCCAGCTTTCAGTTGACCATGGAGATTCTGGACAACGGCGTGCCGCGTCATATGGAAATGGACATCGGCGGCTTCATCATCGTTCAGGCATTGAAGGAAATCCAGCCGCTGCCCGAACCGCAGTGCGGATGACCTTCTCGTCAGCCCTTGCGCGCCTTGGCGATCAATTGGCGCAGGGCATCGGCGTCGACCGCGCCGGGAACAAGTTCGTCGCCGACGATGAACGCCGGGGTCCCCCGGATGCCTAGGGTTTCCGCCAGCCTATGGTTGCGGTTGATCTCGGCGGTCACGGTCTCCGCCTTCATGCCTGCCTTGATCCTGTCGGCGTCATAGCCGACGCTTTTGGCGATCTTCAGGATGCGGTCTTCGGGCAGCCCGCCGGACGTGCCCATGAGCGCCGAGTGGAAGGCCAGGTACTTGGAGGGATCCAGTTTCCAGGCGGCCAGCGCCGCGCGTGATGCGGTCACCGATTCCGGCCCCAGGATCGGGAACTCCTTGAACACCCAGCGCAGGTTCTTGTCCGTCTCCAGAAGCTGGCGCAGTACCGGGAACATCCGCTTGCAGTAGCTGCAGTGGTAATCGAAGAACTCGACCACCGTGACGTCGCCCTTGGGATTGCCGGCGACGGGCGCCGCGGGATCGTTGGTCAGGGAGTCCTTGTGGGCTGAAAGCGCCTTCTGGGCGCGTTCTTCCTGGGCCCGCTGTTCACGTTCGCGGTAAAGACGGATCGCGTCGATGATGACGTCCGGATTGGCGAGCAGGTAGTCGCGCACGACGCCTTCGATCTGGCCGCGCTGCTGGGAGTCCAAGGCGGGCGCACCCTTGGCCGGGGCCTTGTCCTGGGCCTGGGCGGGTGGCGCCGAAACCGGAATGAGGGCGGCGAAAGCCGCCAGGATCAAGGCGCAAGCGGCCGGCCGAGCCGGAAACCGAAGGGTCATGGTCGTTCCTTTCCGAATGGTGCGCGCATATTGATCCAGACGGGCGCGGGGGGCAAGGCGGGGCGAACGCGCCCGCGTCACGATTGCGTCATGGCGTCAGCGCGTCAGCCGCAGGTCGGACAGGAGCGCTGCCGGAGCCGGACGTCCGGGCCTGGGCGGCGGCGCCGGCACGGCGCGCGCGGCGACGAACACGATGCGGGTGTGGCTGGTCGACAGGCCCGGCCAGGCGCGGTCGTGCAGCGACACCAGGTCGATTCCTTCCTGCCATCGCTTGCCCAGGGCCTCCTCGCCGCCGCGCACCGTATAGCGGGCGGGGCCGCCGTCGTGCGGCATGTCCATGGTGCCGCGGCGCAGCGCCTTGTCGTTCCACACCAGTTCCAGGACGCGCACGCCGTCGGGCAGGCGGCGCAGGGTCACGTCCTTGGGGTCGAGCGGCCGCGACGTGTCGGCGAAGCCGACGGCGATGCGCACAGGATGGTAGGGCGGGGCGTGCGGCGACATCTTCCACGTCCAGGTCAGGAACGGCGCGGCCAGCAGGTGCTGGTCGATGCGCCGGCCCAGGATCAGGTCGTCCGCGCCTGTCGCCATCAGGACGGCGGGAAGCCCTTCGTCGACCGCCATGCGCACCCGGTTTTCCGACGGATCGCCGACAACCAGCCAGCGGTCGCCGGGGTCCAGGCCGGCGAACAGCGGCGACGGACCCAGGGTGGCCATGATGGTCTGGATTTCGGTCGCCGAGGGGGCGGGCGAGTCCGGACCGGTGGCGCAGGCGGCCAATCCGCCGGTCAACGCGAATGCCGTCATCAGCGCCCACCACGCGCCGCGGCGGCGCCGTGTCGTCACGCCTATTGGTCCTTCCGCTTCTGTTTCTGGACTTCGGCGGCGTTGATGATGTCCTTGGCGCGCAGCCATTCGGGGCTTCCCTCGCGGAACGAGCGGGCGGCGACCTCGCCGTTATAAATGGCCTTTTCCATCTCGCCGCGAAGGAATGCCGCGTCGGCGTGATAGAGCCGGGCCCGCGGCTCGTCGCCCTTCTTGTAGTAGGCGTTGCCGAGAAGTTGGTAGATGCCGGGCGAGAAGCGTTCGTAATGGGCGGCGAACTTCAGGTTCTCAATGGCGTTGTCGAGCACCGCCGGGTCCTCGGTGGCAAGCTGGACCCGTGCCAGTTCCTGGCGCAGAAGGTCCGAATTCGGCACCAGTTCCACGGCCTTGGCGTAAGCGGGCATGGCGGCCTTGGCGTCGCCGTTCTCGAACAGGCCCTGGCCCTTGACCTCGTGGAAATAGGGGTCGTTCGGATGTTCGGCGATCAGGCCGTCGATGGCTTTCACGAAGTCGTCCATGCGGGCCGTTCTGAAGTAGGCGATGGCCCGGGCGTACCGGGCGGGAACGCTGGTGTCGTCCTTGTACTTGCGCAGTGCCTGGCCCGGCGACAAAAAGGCGAGAAGCTTCGCATGCATGCGTTCGTGCATGGCGACCAGCCGGGGGTCGTCCTTCACGTCGGAATACTTGGACCGCGCGACATGCGCTTCCAGCGCGTCGATACGCTCGCGGGTCAGTGGGTGGGTCAGCAGGTAGGGATCGCGGCTGGCGTTTATCAGTAACTCGTTCGATTCCAGCTTGCCCATGAAATCCAGAAGGCCTCTGGCCGATTGTCCCGTGCGCTCCAGGTAGGTCATGGCGGCCTGGTCGGCAGCCCCTTCATGACTGCGGCTGTAGGCCAGGAACGAGCGCTGCGCCATGCTCTGCCCGCCACCCAGGATCGCCGCACCGGCGTCGGGCGAGCCGGCCAGCACCGCGGCGCCGCCCAGGATCATGGACGCGATGGTCGCCGCCGCCGTGCGCGACAGGGCGTCGTGCGTGCGTGCCAGATGTCCGCCCGCGATGTGACCTGTTTCGTGGGCGATCACGCCGATCACCTGACCGGGAGCTTCAGCCTGCATCAACAGGCCCGTGTTGATGAACAAGTTCTGCCCGCCGGCGACAAAGGCGTTGAGTCGGTGATCGTTTACAAGGTAGGTCTTAATGGACTTCGGGTTCAGGCCCGCAGCCTCGAACACTGGCGTGGCGTATTCCCGAATGATATTTTCAATCTCGACGTCCCGAATCATCGGCAGGGACCGCGCAAGGGGGGCCGTCGACCACCAGACTAGGCCGATGGCGAAAACAGCGAGCAAAAATAACGGTTTGAAGATGCGGCTTTTCAAAGCGATCAGCGCCGGTTGGGACGCGTTCCGTTTCGTTTCCGGGCCCCGTAAACGTAGTCGCGGCCCGGGGCCGCGTCAATTGACCGTGCTGTTATTAGTTGTGACCGTTGCGGTTGGGCTGGTCACCGGCTGTTCCGGCGGGTTCCCCAATCCGTTCGGTCCCAAGAAGGAAGAGAACACCAAGCAACTGGGCGAGACCGGCTTCGTGCGCGGCTTCCTGGGCGGCGTCGTCGCCGACGACCCCCAGGCGGCCGTCGTCGGCCGCGACATCCTGTCGGCCGGTGGGTCGGCGGCGGACGCGGCCACGGCCATGTACTTCGCGCTGGCCGTGGCCAAGCCGACCAACGCAGGCCTGGGCGGCGGCGGCGTCTGCGTCATCCGCGACAACGTGAACAAGCGCAACGACGTCCTGTCCTTTCCGGCCCTGCTGCCGCGCGACGCCGGCGGTGCCGAACGGGGCCGGATACCGATTCCCGGAAACCCCCGGGGCTTTGCGGTCCTGCACGCCCGCCTCGGCAGCCTGAAATGGGGCCAGGTGGTCCAGCCGGCGGAGAATCTGGCGAGGTTTGGCAACATCGTGTCACGCGCCTTCGCCACGGACCTGCGGGCCCAGGCGGGGCGTCTGGCGGGCCTGCCCGAAGCAGCGGCTCTGTTCCGCAAGCGGGGCGCGCAGCATCTGGCCGGCGAGGGCGACCGCATCGACCGCCTGCGTTTGGCGGGGGTGCTCGGCAGGCTGCGCGTGCGCGGGGTCGGCGATTTCTACCAGGGCCAGTTGGCGCGCGAGTTCATCGACGACGCCAACCGCCTTGGCGGCGCCCTGACGATCGACGACTTGCGCGGCTATCTGCCCGAGGTGCGGCCGGCCATCGAGTTGCCCTACATCGAACAAACCCGCTTTATATTCCCGTCACCGCCGGTTCTGGGTGGCGTCCTGGCGGCCGATCTGACGGGGATCCTAGCCCAGGCCAGGTATTTCGAAGTCGGTGACCCGGGGGCTCGCCTGCACCTGTTCGCCGAGGCGGCGATGGCCGCCCAGGCGCGGCGCACGGACTGGCTCCGGCGCGACGGTCTGGTGACGCAACCCGCCTACTATCTGGCCGATGCAGACCGCCACGGCCTGATCGCCCGATCTCTCGATAAGGACGGGCATGCCCAGCGGCCGCCCACGGGCGACGCGGCGATCCCGCTGCCGCCGGGTGCCGATGCCTCGGGCCTGGTTGCCATCGACAAGTTCGGCTCGGCCGTCGCCTGCACGGTTTCCATGAACGGGCCCATGGGCTCGGGCAAGGTAGCGCCGTCGCTCGGCTTTCTGCTCGCCCGGCCGGCCGGCGCGGACGCCCTGCCGCCAGTCACCGCGACGCCGGTTCTGCTGGTCGGCGAGGAACGCCGGAAGAAAGAGGAAGAGCGCGTGTTCATGGCGGCCACGGTGACCGGCGGGGCGGGCGCCACGGAAGCCCTGGTCGATCTCGCGCTGCGCGCTTCCGGCGCCGGGCAGAGCCTGGAAACGGTGCTTGGCGGCCCGCGCATCTATTACGCCGAGGGAACCGACGCCCTGGTCATCGAACCAGGCCTGCCGGCGGACCAGCAGGAAGCGCTGCGCCGGCGCGGCCATACGCTCCATCCGGGCGCCTCGGCCGCGCGTGTCAACGCCATATACTGCGATACCGGCGTGCCGTCGAAAGACCAGTCCTGCGGTGCCTTCGCCGACCCGAGGGGATTCGGCCTGGGCGCGGTGGGCGACCGCTAGACCCACGGCCGGGCAGGGACATGGCGCTGAAATCCTCCAGCCGCGGCCAGGTGCCGCCCTTCATCGTGATGGACGTCATGCGCGCCGCCGAGGAACGCGA
>PFFW01000171.1 GCA_002781745.1 Rhodospirillales bacterium CG15_BIG_FIL_POST_REV_8_21_14_020_66_15 | reverse complement strand
CCGAGGCATGGCCCTTGACGATGCCGTCGACCAGATGGTCCAGGGTGCCGACGCCGCCGGACGCGATCACCGGCACGGAAACCGCGTCGGCGACGGCGCGGGTGAGTTCCAGGTCGAAGCCCGCCTTGGTGCCGTCGCGGTCCATCGAGGTCAGCAGGATTTCCCCCGCCCCCAGCGCCGCCATCTTCTCGGCCCAGGCGATGCAGTCGATGCCCGTCGGCTTGCGCCCGCCGTGGGTGAAGATCTCGAACCGGGCGCCGTCGGGGGTGGGTGCGCCCGTCGCCGCATCGACCCGCTTGGCGTCGACGGCGACGACGATGCATTGCGCGCCGAACTTTTCCGAGGCCTCGCGCACGAACTCCGGGTTGTGCACAGCGGCGGTGTTGATCGAGACCTTGTCGGCCCCGGCCAGCAACAATTTACGAATGTCGTCGACGGTGCGCACGCCGCCGCCGACGGTCAGCGGCATGAAGCATTGTTCCGCCGTGCGCGCCACCACGTCGAAGATGGTGTCGCGTTCCTCGTGGCTGGCGGTGATGTCGAGGAAGCAGAGTTCGTCCGCCCCGGCGGCGTCGTAGACGCGCGCCTGTTCCACCGGGTCGCCGGCGTCGATCAGGTCGACGAAGTTGACGCCCTTGACCACGCGGCCCTTGTTGACGTCGAGGCAGGGAATGACCCGTGCTTTCAACATTTACGCCGCGTCCTTCAGCAGTTTGACGGCGGCGGGCAGGTCGATCTTGCCGTCGTAGACGGCGCGGCCGGAGATCACGCCTTCGAGCAATCCGCCGCCCTGGGTCTTCAAATCCTCCAGATCGGCCATGGACGACACGCCGCCCGAGGCGATGACCGGGATCGAGACGGCGCGCGCCAGATCGAGGGTCGCCCGCAGGTTGGGGCCCTGCATGACGCCGTCGCGGCCGATGTCGGTGAAGACGATCGCGGCGACGCCCGCATCCTCGAACCGTTTGGCGAGGTCCAGCGCCGTCAGCTCCGAGACCTCGGCCCAGCCCTCGACGGCGACCTTGCCGTCGCGCGCGTCGATGCCGACGGCGACGCGGCCCGGATGGGCCGTGCACGCGGCCCGCACCAGGTCCGGATCGGTCAGCGCCGCCGTGCCCAGGATCACGCGCGCCACGCCGCGCGCCAGCCAGTCGTCGATCGTCGCCATGGTGCGGATGCCGCCGCCCAGTTGCACGGGGATGTCCAGGGCCGCCAGGATGGCGTTCACCGCCGCGCCGTTCACCGGCCTGCCTTCGAATGCGCCGTTAAGATCAACCAAATGAACCCATTCGCAGCCGGCATCCTGGAACGCCCGCGCCTGGGCCGCCGGGTCGTCGGAAAACACCGTCGCCCGGTCCATGTCGCCCTGGTAGAGGCGCACGCAGTTGCCGTCCTTGAGGTCGATGGCGGGGAAGAAGATCATTTCGGCCGGTGCCCTGTTTCCAATACCGTAATGGCGAAAGCCTTCGCGCCTATTGGCGCTCCGGGCCCTCTCGAAGCCGGCCTTACTGTCGTTGCGGGGCTTCGAGGGGTCACGGCTTCCACTCCAGGAAGTTCTCGATGAGCTTAAGTCCCACAGCCTGGCTTTTCTCGGGGTGGAACTGGGTCCCGACCAGGTTGTCGCGCCCCACGGCGGCGGTCACCGGGCCGCCGTAATCGGTCACGGCAAGCAGATGTTCGGCATTTTCCGGCACCAGATGGAAGGAGTGGACGAAATAGGCGTGTTGTCCGTTGGCCAGATCCTTGAGCACGGGATGCTCCCGGTAGCCGACCCAGAACAGCTCGTTCCAGCCCATGTGCGGGATTTTCAGGGTCTTGTCGACCGGATCGAGCGCCCGCACGGCGCCGGGAATCCAGCCGAAGCCGGGGTGTTCGCCGAATTCGAAGCCGCTGGTCGCCATCAGCTGCATGCCGACGCAGATGCCGAGGAAGGGCCGGCCGCGGGCGATCACGGCCTCCGTCAGGGCCTCCGCCATGCCGTCGATGGCCTGGATTCCGGCGCGGCAGTCGCCGAACGCGCCGACGCCGGGCAACACCACGCGGTCGGCGGCGGCGACGGTTTCCGGATCCGACGTCACGCGGACCGCGTCGGTCCGGCCGAGCCCGCGCAGCACCCGCTCGAAGGCCTTGGCCGCCGAGCGCAGGTTGCCCGAGCCGTAGTCGATGAGGGCGATGGTCATGGGCGCGCGCCTCAGGCCCGCACACCGGCGGTGGCGAGGTCGCGGGCCAGCACCGGATCCGCGTCGAGGAAGCGGTAGAGGGCCTCGTCCCCGTCCGTGCCGCAGACCGGCCCGGCCTCGGCGAAGCCCGACGCCGCCAGGTGGCGGCGCTCAAGGTCGTTGCCGAGGTAGCCGATGGCGACATAGAGCGCGAGCAGCACGGCCGGGCCGGCGACATGGTCCGGCAGCAGGGTTTCGACCGCCAGCGCGGCCCCCCAGGAGATCACGAACAGGCCGAGCGCCGTCCACCACATGCGGTGCCACAGCGCCCACAGGAAGGTGAACAGGAAGGCGGGCCAGGAGAAGCCTTCCTTGACCAGGCGCACGTCCTTTTCCGGGTCCAGGCCGTGGCGGCGAATGTGAACGGTGAAGACGCGCATGGGACTTCGTTTCGTCAGGGTTTGGTCCGCGCCGGAGCGTGGACCGCGAGACACTACAGCGAACCGCCCAGGGTTCCCTTGGTCGAGGGCACGGCGTCGGCCTTGCGCGGGTCGAGGGCGGCGGCCTCGCGCAAGGACCGCGCCAGGCCCTTGTAGCAGGACTCGACGATATGGTGATTGTTCTCGCCGTACAGGTTCTCCACGTGCAGCGTCGCCCCGGCGGCCTGGGCGAAGGCCTGGAACCATTCCTTGAACAGTTCCGTGTCCATGTCGCCCAGCTTGGGCTTGGTGAAGTTCACGCGCCAGATCAGGTAGGGCCGGTTGCTGAGGTCGATGGCGACGCGCGACAGCGTCTCGTCCATGGGCACCAGGGCCGAGCCGTAGCGCGCGATGCCGCGGCGCTCGCCGAGCGCCCGGTTCACCGCCTCGCCGATGGCGATGCCCGTGTCCTCGGTGGTGTGGTGGAAATCGATATGGGTGTCGCCCTGGGCCTCGACCGCGAGGTCCATGAGCGAGTGGCGCGACAGCTGCTCCAGCATGTGGTCGAGGAAACCGATCCCGGTCGCCACGGAATATTCCCCCGTGCCGTCCAGGTTCACGGTGGCCTTGATCCGCGTTTCCTTGGTGTTGCGTTCGACGCTGGCCCTGCGCATGGCCCCAGTTCCTTTTGCAAAGTCCCGCATGGGATAGCGGATGCGGTCTTTTACCAGCCGCACGCCCCCTTTTTACAATAAATTTTATAGAAAGGGTCGCCGGGGCGCGGCCCGGTGCTGCGGCGGCCCGACTTGATATGCACCGTTGACCGGACCACATGGTTCCCTATCATCCCCGCTTCCCGCCGCCACCCAGCGGCGCCTGCCCGCCACCAGCGCTCAAGGAACGATCCCTATGGCAAGCGACAACACCCCCCTCTGGCACGGCACCACCATCCTTTGCGTGCGCAAGGGGGACGGCGTGGTGATCGCCGGCGACGGCCAGGTGTCGCTCGGCGATACGGTGATCAAGGCCAACGCGCGCAAGGTCCGGCGGCTCGGAGACGGCAACGTGATCGGCGGCTTCGCGGGTGCCACGGCCGACGCCTTCACCCTGTTCGAGCGCCTGGAGGCCAAGCTGGAACAGTATCCGACGCAGCTGACCCGCGCCTGCGTCGAGCTGGCCAAGGACTGGCGCACCGACCGGTATCTGAGGCGCCTGGAGGCCATGATGGCCGTGGCCGACAAGGAGGTCTCGCTGGTCCTGACCGGCACCGGCGACGTGCTGGAGCCCGAGGACGGGCTGATCGGCATCGGCTCGGGCGGCAACTACGCGCTGGCCGCCGCGCGGGCGCTGATCGACCGCGACGACATGGACGCCCGCGCCGTCGCCGAGAAGGCCCTGGGCATCGCCGCCGGCATCTGCGTCTACACCAACGCCAACCTGACCATCGAGGCCCTATGACCGAACCCGCCGAAAAGACGCCCGCCCCGCGTGACGCCGACGACAGCCTGTCCGGCGGCGCCGCCAGCTTCACGCCGCGCGAGATCGTGTCCGAACTGGACCGCCACATCATCGGCCAGTCGGGCGCCAAGCGCGCCGTCGCCATCGCGCTCAGGAACCGCTGGCGGCGCCAGCAGCTGCCCGAAAGCCTGCGCGAGGAGGTGCTGCCCAAGAACATCCTGATGATCGGGCCGACCGGCGTCGGCAAGACCGAGATCGCGCGCCGCCTCGCCAAGCTGGCCCAGGCGCCCTTCATCAAGGTCGAGGCCACCAAGTTCACCGAGGTCGGCTACGTCGGCCGCGACGTCGAGCAGATCGTCCGCGACCTGGTGGAAACGGCCATCCACATGACCCGCGAGCGCCTGCGCAAGCAGGTCCGCGCCAAGGCCGAGGCGCGGGCCGAGGAGCGCGTGCTCGACGCCCTGGTCGGCGACACCGCGTCGAAGGAAACGCGCGAGACGTTCCGCCGCAAGCTGCGCAACAACGAGATCAACGACCGCGAGATCGAGATCAAGGTGACGGACACGCCCAGCCTGGGCCTGCCCACCTTCGACATCCCCGGCATGCCGGGCGCGCAGATGGGCATGCTCAACCTGAACGACGTGCTGGGCAAGGCGTTCGGCCAGCAGCAGAAGCCGAAGCGCATGACCGTCGAGGAAAGCTACGACGTGCTGCTCGCCGAGGAGGGCGACAAGCTGCTCGACGACGACCGCGTGGTGAAGGACGCGATCCACGCGGTTGAGAACCACGGCATCGTGTTCCTGGACGAAATCGACAAGATCTCGGCGCGCTCGGAGATGAAGGGCGGCGACGTCAGCCGCGAGGGCGTGCAGCGCGACCTCTTGCCGCTCATCGAGGGCACCACCGTCGCGACCAAGCACGGGCCGGTCAACACGGACCACATCCTGTTCATCGCCTCGGGCGCGTTCCACGTCTCCAAGCCGTCGGACATGCTGCCCGAACTGCAAGGGCGGCTGCCCATCCGCGTGAACTTAAGGGCGCTGACCAAGGACGACTTCAAGCGCATCCTGACCGAGACCGAGGCGTCGCTCCTCAAGCAGTACGCCGCCCTCATGAAGACCGAGGAGGTCGAACTGATCTTCACCGACGACGCCGTCGACGCGGTCGCCGGCCTGGCGGTGGAGATCAACGAGGGGATCGAGAACATCGGCGCGCGACGGCTGCACACGGTGCTGGAAAAGCTCGTGGAGGAGATCAGCTATTCGGCCTCGGAACGCTCCGGCGAGACGATCACCATCGACGCCGATTACGTGAACGAGCAGGTCGCGCCGCTGGCCAGGAACGCGGACCTGTCGAAGTTCATCCTTTAGGTTTCCCCCTCAATCGCCGGGCGCGCCCATCCGGGCGCTTGGCCTTCGCCGCATAAGCGGCGGCGCGCACTTGCGCTTGCCTCGCCCTGACGGGCTCGGTTTGTCGGCGTTCTCCAACTGGGCCATTGAGGCCCCGCGGAGCGTCAGCGCAGCGAGCCCAGGGCGCGGATGCGCCCGCCCGGCGATTGAGGGGAAAATCTAATGCGTCGGCCCGCCGCGCACGACCGATACGCTCCAGTCGCCGGACACGGTCGAGTGCTCTGTGCGCTCTGTGTATCCTCTGTGCCCTCTGTGACCCATTTATTGGCCGATCCCGGACAGGGCCTCGCCTGGATCGACTTGGTAACGGGACACAGAGCGCACAGAGAATTCACGGAGAACACGGAGCGGGGTCGCCCATCCGCGCCTTTGCGGCTCCTGACCGCCGACCGAAAGATCAATGCGTCTGCGCGCCGCTCAAAGTTTATCCTTTGAGTCGGCGCGGCCCTTCGTGGTAGGGTGACGGGGAACATTACATGAACGAACGCGGCCGGCGTATTTGAATGAGCAACCGATCCGAACCCGTGCATTTGGTCCAGGATGCGGAGACGGGTGAGCGCTTTCTCATCTATTCCACGGAAAGCGGCGTAAAGGTCGAAATCCGGTATGACGGCGACGCGCTTTGGATGACGCAGGCACAAATGGCCGACCTGTTCGGTCGCGACGTATCCGTAATCTCCCGTCACGTCGCCAACATTCTTGCGGACGGAGAACTTGAAGAGGAGAGCAATTTGCAAAAAATGCAAATTGCCTCCGGCAAACCCATAACGTTGCACAGCCTGGACATGGTGATTTCGGTCGGATACCGGGTCAGCTCCACCCAAGGCACGATGTTCCGGAAATGGGCGACGGAGAAGCTCGTTCAGTTCGCCACGAAGGGATTCGTGGTCGATGTCGAGCGGCTGAAGGCTCCCGAAGAAGCGGACCGTTTTGCCGAACTGCGCGAGATCATCCGGGACATCCGCTCGGACGAGAAGAACGTTTATCGCGAACTGCGCAGCATCTGCGCCATGTGCCAGGACTACGATCCGGAATCCCAATCCTGGCGCGATTTCTATCAGCAGACCCAGGCGAAACTGATGTGGGCGGTTGCCTCCAGAACGCCTTCGGAAATCATCGTATCCCGCGCCGACGCCGATGCGCCCAATATGGGCCTGCAAACCTGGGCGCATGACAACATCCGGAAAACGGATTCCTCCGTCGCCAAAAACTACCTGACACGGAAGGAGATCACCGAACTCAACCGATTGACGACGATCCTGTTGGATATCTTCGAAGACCAATTGGACATCGGCAAATTGACGACGATGGCCGACGCCGAGAAGCTGCTTGAACAACAGTTGAAACAGTTGAATCGCGCCGTCTTGCGCGGCGGCGGCACCGTGAAAAGCGAAGATGCGCAATCCCATGCCAAGGCGCAGTACGCGATATTCAGCGAAAACCGCCGACTGGCGCGTCATGCCGAAGCCGACGAAACCATCGCGAGCCTGAAAGCGGCTCAAAAATCGATATCCAAGGAACGCAAAAGGCCGGGACGCCCCGGCAAAAAGCGGAAGGATTAATGCGTCGGCCCGCCGCGCGCGCGGTTCAGGCGGCGGCCGCGGATTTCGTTGATGATCCAGTCGATGGTGTCCTCGTCCAGTTCGTGGATCAGCTCGGCCAGCATGTTGGCCAGTTCCGTCGCCTTGGGATTGAGCCCCGCCGTGTCCACGGTGATGCGGGGATGGGACAGCGCGGCGAGGCGCTTCAGCTCGTCCGTTTCCTCGGTTCCCAGGTTGAAGTAGCCCGCGATCTGCTGCACCAGGCCGGGGCCCGGGCGGCCCCGGTAGCCGTGTTCGAGGGCCGAGAAATAGGCCGACGACACGCCCATGTCCTGGGCGAACTGTTTCAAGGTTATGCGATTGATCTTGCGCAGCCGGCGCACGCTTTGGCCGAAGGGGGTCATGGCGCGCCCCCCGCGGGCGCGTCGCCGCGCGCCTTGTTGCGCTTGAGAAGTATGTAGAGCGCGCCTTCGCCGCCGTGGGCGCGCGCCGCGTGGTCGAAGGCATGGATCAGGTCCTTGAGCGGCGGCGCGTTGAGCCAGCCGGGAACCGCTCGGCGCAGGACGCCGACCTCGCCCGTGTCGCGGGTGCCCTTGCCGGTGATGACCAGCACGCAGCGCAGGCCCCGGCCGTAGGCGCGGGTGAGGAAGGCGATGAGTTCGCCGTGGGCTTCCGCCTGCGTCATGCCGTGCAGGTCGAGGCGCGCCTCGACCGCCAGCCTGCCGCGCCGCATGTTGGTCTGGGTGCGGCGGTCGAGGCCGGGCGCGGCGCCGTGGCTCAGGTCGCGCGCCGCGGCGGGCGGAGCCGGAGCCGGCGGCGGCGACGGCGCGGCGGCGCGGCGCCGGGACTTGGGTTTTACCGGGGTGGGCTTTTCGGGGGCGGGCGGCGGTACCGGAGGATCGATGCGGTCCGCGCGGACGGCGAGCGGCTTGACGTCGCGCGTGACGCGGGCCCAGAGGGCGTCGCCGTCCTCGGCCGGGTGGGTGTCCTTCGGGCGGCGGTCAGCCATCGTCTCCGTCGTCGATGATGACGATGTGCAGCTTCTTGGGCCCGTGGATGCCGAGAAACAGGGTCAGTTCGATGTCCGCCGTGCGCGACGGCCCGCTGATCCAGTTGACGGTGCGCGGCATGAAGCGGCCGTTGCCTTCGGTGTTCGCCCTCTCCGAACGCAGGCGCGCCCAGGTGTCCTCGAAGTTGCCGGCGATGTCCTTGGCGCGGACGACCGCGATGTGCACCGGCGGCAGGAAGTTCACCGTGGTCGGGCTTTCGGGCCCCGAGAGGAACACCAGCGATCCCGTCTCGGCGACGCCGCCGAAGGCGTGACTGAGGCCCGCCGTGTCCGAGCCCTCGGCCGGGCCTTCGGAAACGGCGAGGGCGGTCCTGTCCCAGGGCGCGGCCTTGAGGCGCGGGTCGGGCGTCATGCGCAGGGCCGCCGGCATGTTCTGCGCCGCGAGAAAATCCGCCACCGCGCCCGGCAGGTCGGCGAGCGACGTCACCCGGGCGACCGTGGCCTGCACGCGTTCGGCCTCGGCCTGGAAGCGGTCGACGGCGGCCGTGCCCGTGTCGCGCCCGCGCTGCGGGATGACGTGGCGCGCCCGGGCGGCCAGGCGGTTCGTCACGGCGGCGCGGCGCGCGCCGTCGTCCGACCGCGTAAGCGCCCGGCGCAGGTCGCCCAGGATCAGGTCGCGCCCCGTCATTGGTTTCCGCCCCGCACCACGGCGCCGACGGGCCCCTTGTGGTATTGCGCGATGAAGCTGTCGCCCTGGGGGGCGGGCAGGTCGCGGGGGCCGGTCCAGCCGCCGGCCAGCGGCAGCCACCTGAACCGGCCGCGGCGCCGGCCGAGCAGGGCGAGCACCGTCATCGTCGGCGCGGTGACGGCGCGGTACAGCCGCGGCCGCTTGACCAGCCAGGCCCAGGCCCGCAGGCCCCAGCGGCTGGTCGCGGCGCCGGCCTTGCGTTCGAACTGCCGCTCGCGCCAGGCGCGCAGCATGCGGGGCAGGGGAATGCGCATGGGACAGACGCTTTCGCAGCGCCCGCACAGGGTCGAGGCGTTGGGCAGGTCGCCCGCTTCGTGGATGCCGATCAGGCCCGGGATCAGCACCGCCCCCATGGGCCCCGAATAGACCCAGCCGTAGGCGTGGCCGCCGATGGCGTGATAGACGGGGCAGTGGTTGAGGCAGGAGCCGCAGCGGATGCAGCGCAGCATGTCCTGGAACTCGGTGCCGACCAGCTCCGTGCGCCCGTTGTCGAGCAGCACCACGTGGTATTCCTCGGGCCCGTCGAGGTCGGCCGGCCGCCTCGGCCCGGTGCAGAAGGTGGTGTAGACGGTGATGTCCTGCCCGGTGCCCGAGCGCGCGAGGACGCGCAGCACGGTCGCCGTGTCCTCCAGCGTCGGGATGACCTTTTCGAGGCTGGCGATGACGATGTGCACGCGGGGCAGGGAATAGGTCAGGTCGGCGTTGCCCTCGTTGGTGACCAGCACGTTGGTCCCCGTCTCGGCGATCAGGAAGTTGGCGCCGGTCAGGCCGACGTCGGCATTGAGAAACTTGTCGCGCAGTTCGTTCCGCGCTTCCTCCAAAAGCGACCTGGGGTCGTCGAGGTCGCGCGCCGGGTCCAGGTTGGTATGGGCCTTGCGGAAGGTGTCCTCGACCTGGCCCTTGTTCAGGTGCACGGCGGGGGCGATGATGTGGCTGGGCGGCTCCTTGCGAAGCTGGATGATGTATTCCCCCAGGTCCGTCTCCACGGGCTCGACGCCGTTTTCCTCCAGGAAATCGTTGATGGCGATCTCCTCGCCGATCATGGACTTCGACTTGGTCACCGTGCGGGCGTCCACCTTGCGGCAGATCTCCAGGATCCTGTCGCGCGCGTCCTGGGCCGTGCGGCACCAGTGGACCTGGCCGCCGGCCTCGGTTACCCGCGCTTCGTACTGTTCCAGGTAGAGGTCGAGGTGCGCCAGGGTGTGGTCCTTGATGGCCTTGGCGGCCTCGCGCAGCGCCTCGAACTCGGGCAGGCGGTCGATGGCCTCGGCCCGGCGCAGCGGAAAGCCCTGGCCGAGGCGGGTCAGGGCCTGGGCCAGCTGGCCGTCGGCCATGGCCTCGCGGGCGTTGTCCTTGAAGCGGCGGGTCTGCGATTCCATCAGCCCGCGTCCTCCTGGTCGTCCGCCGGGCCCTCGCCGATGGCGGGCAGGTCCGTCATGCCGGCCAGGACCTCGGCCAGGTGGCGGGCCTGGACGGACGCACCCCGGCGCTTCAGCCGCCCGGCCATGTTCACCAGGCAGCCGAGATCGCCGGCCAGCAGCAGGTCCGCCCCCGTGGCGATGACGTCGTCGGCCTTGGCGTCGACCATCTTTTCGGAAATGTCCGGATACTTGACGCAGAACAGGCCGCCGAAGCCGCAGCAGGTTTCCGGAATCTTGCCCTCGACAAGGGTCAGGCCGCCGACCCTGGCCAACAGGTCCCGCGGCTGCGTCTTGACGCCGAGTTCGCGCAGGCCCGAGCACGAGTCGTGATAGGTCGCCGTGGCGGCGAGGTCCGGCGCGGCGACCTCGGCCTTCAGCACGTCGACCAGGAAGGAGATCAGCTCGTGGGTCTTGGCGGCCAGCGCCTCGGCCCGCGGCCGCCACCGGGAATCCTCCTGGAACAGGCGGGGGTAGTGGTGGGAGATCATGCCCGCGCAACTGCCCGACGGCGCCACCACGTAGTCGAAGCCCTCGAACGCCTCGATCACGCCCTTGGCGATGTCGCGCGCGTCGCGGCTGTCGCCCGAATTGTAGGCCGGCTGGCCGCAGCAGGCTTGCGCCGTCGGCACGGAAATCCGACAGCCGGCGTCCTCCAGCAGCTTCACGGTGGCGAAGCCGACGCTGGGCCGCATCAGGTCGACCAGGCAGGTTGCGAACAGGCCGACATGGGGGCCGGATGCGGGGCCGGGCGCGGAGCCGGCGGCGGGGGATGTGTGATCGTTCATGGCCAGCGCAGAATGCGGGCTGAGCCCCCGATTGACAAGCGGGAATGGGCCGCCGGCGGGCCGGCTCAGTGGAGCGGCTTGCGCGGCAGCAGGAGGTAGTAGGTGCCGCCCTCGTTCATCAGGCCGGCGCGCGCCTCGGCCTCGGCCCCGAAGCCCCAGAACAGGTCGCCCCGGATCACGCCCGTGATGGCCGATCCCGTGTCCTGGGCCACCACCATGCGGGTCAGCGGCTTTTCGTTCTTCGGATCGAGGGGGTCCGTGGTCGCGAGCCACAGCGGCAGGCCGAGCGGCACGTATTCCGGATCGACGGCGAGCGAGCGGCCCGCCGTCAGCGGCACGCCCATCGCCCCCTTCACCACGCCGTCCGGTTCCACGCGGAAGAAGATGAAGGAGCGGTTTTTCAGCATCAACTGTTCGGCGGCGAGCGGATTGGCCGCCATCCAGGCGCGCAAGGACGGCATCGTCACGTCCTCGACCTTCATCACGCCCTGGGCCACCAGTTCGCGGCCGATCGAGGAATAGCGGTGGCCGTTGCGGCCCGAGAAGGCGAGCCGCAGGTGGCTGCCGTCGGGCAGCTGGATGCGGCCCGAGCCCTGGACGTGCAGGAAGAACAGGTCGACCGCGCTGTCGACCCACAAGAGTTCCAGCTGCCTGCCCCGCAGGGCGCCCCCGGCGATTTCGCGGCGGTCGTAATAGGGCACCAGGCGGTCGTCGACCACACGGCCGGCCAGCTGTTCGCCCCGGCGTTCCGGATCGAACTTTTCCATGTCGACGACCACGATGTCGCGCGGCCGGGAATAGACGGGATGGCGGTAGCGCGCATCGGGCTGCCAGGAGCCGCGCAGCAGCGGTTCGTAATAGCCCGTGAACTTGCCCGTTGCGGTCTGCCCGTCGCGCACGCGGAAGGGACGGAAGCTGCGCTCCATGAAGAACTGAAGCTGCGCCGTTCTTTTGCTGTCGAGCGTGCGGACCTCCTCGCAGATGCGCTGCAGGTCGCCCATGGTGCCGTGTTCCGGAAGGTAGCCGAGCGGCTGGTCGGCGGGCTGTCGGGCGAGCACCGGGCAGGAGGCGAGGAAGGCGGCGAGGCCGTCGGCCAGCGCGTCCGTGCGCCAGCCGGGCAGGGTCTTGAACTCGGCCGGTTCGAGGATCAACCGGGCGGCGGGCGCGGCGGGCGGCGGGGCGTCGCCCGCGGGCAGGAGGCCGCAGCCCGAAACCAGGCCGGAAACCAAAACCGCCAGGGCCAGCGTCCCGGCGCGGATCATCGGACTGCGCGCGGCCCGCCCCCCCATGAGACGGCTAATCGGCGCTGTGGGTCGCGACCAGGGCCCAGTTGGGGTCGCGGGCCTTGGTGTCGCGGGCGAAGGTCCAGAAATCGGTGACGGATATGACCTCGTTCGGGTTGCCCTCGGCGACCTGGCCTTCGGCGTCGCGCGTCACGTTCACCTGTTCGGTCACGAACTTGACGGTGATGTTGGCGACGCGGCCTTCCATGTAGGCCTCGACGATGTCCGCCGACTTGATGCCGACCAGGGTGTCCTCGACCGTCAGGCCCTGCTCCTCGCGATCGCGGATGGCCTTTTCGAAATCGCCATAGACCCCTTCGTCGAGAAGCGTGCGCAGCGCCTTGGTGTCGCCGGACGCGAAGGCGTCGAGCACCATCTCGAAGGCGACGCGCGCGCCGGCCAGGAATTCGTCGGGCGCGAAGTCGGGATCGGCCACGCGGATCTGCACCAGCCCGTTGTCCACCGTGCCTTCGGCGGCGAAGGCGTCGGCGTCGGCCTTGGGCCGGACGTCGTCCTCGTGCCGGCGGTCGGGCAGCGGAACGACCTTGCCGTCCTTCGTTTCCTCGGGCGCCACGGGCTTGAACGGATCGCGGTGGCCGCTGCCGTCGTGGCCGTCGCGCCGGCCCAGCACGCTGCGCAGGCGCAGCACGAAGAACGCCGCCACCATGGCGATGAGAATGATGTCGATAAACTGGAAACCGCCGCCCATATGTCGTTTCGGACCTTATGCTTGAGCCCCCGTCCGGAGGGCCGTGCCGGCCTGTCCTGAAAGGAACTTCGGTGCCGATGCGGCTGGACCCGCCGCCGGCACCCGTGGTTTAAGATCGTACGCGTCCTTAGCGCGCCAAGGTTAGCGGCTCCACGTGCCCAGGTCCAGCACGGCGCGGACGGGCCGCGCCGCCGGTCCGCGGAGCGGGCCGCCGGCGGGACGCGCGAGGATGCCTGCGCCTGGACCTTGAGATAATCGTGTAGCCGGAGAAGTACAACCCGTGGCCTTGACCCTTCTGATCCTGTTCATCGTCGTGCCGATCGTCGAGATCGCCCTGTTCGTGCAGGTCGGCGGCGCGATCGGCCTGTGGCCGACCCTGGCGGTGGTCGTGCTGACGGCGGCGCTGGGCACGGCGCTGTTGCGCCATCAGGGCCTGGACACCCTGCGCCGGGTGCAGGACAGCCTGGCCCGCGACCGCCTGCCCGTGGCCGAGATGTTCGACGGCCTGTGCCTGCTGATGGCGGGGGCGTTGCTGCTGACGCCCGGGTTCATGACCGACGCCCTGGGTTTCCTGTTGTTCGTGCCGCCGCTGCGCGCCGCGGCGGCCCAGGCCATCGTGCGCTACCTGTTGACCCACGGCCGGGTCCACGTGGCGACATCGGGCGGAAGCCCGGGTGCCGGGCCGCGCGGTGCCGCGCCGGGCGGCGCCGGGACGGTCATCGACGGCGAGTTCGAGGAGGTCGAACCGGGCACCGGGGCGCCCGGCCGCCGCCCCGGCGACGGTCCCGGCGACGACAGGTCGGAGAAGCCGTAGAGGGAAGCGCCGCGCGGGCCGCGCCTTGCGTAATATTATCGTAAATGATAATAAAATGCGGAGGCCAGCATGAGAAAAACCAAGTCGCTGATCGAACAGATCATCAAGGCGGGCCGGTCGCGCGGCCTGAACGCCGCCGCATTGGCCACGAGAAGCGGAATCTCTCCGAGCAACCTATCGAGGGCCCGCGGCACCGGCAGGTTCAGCGCCGACACGCTCGAACGCCTGCTGGCGGCGGCCGATGTCGAGGTAACGGTGACCGCCAAGGGCGAAAGCGACAAAGACCGGCGCGCGCTTCAATCGGTCGTGACGAAGTTGAACGCCGGCCGCAAAGTGAAGACGACACCGGAGGAATTCAAACGCCTGCTTCTCCGCTTTCGCCCCTCTGCGGAGAACGGGCGGCTGTTCTCGCACCTGGTCGGCCTGATTGAAGAGATCCCGGTGAGTCAGGTTCATGATTTGGTGCTGGAAGGCTCCGCATCGCTGCCGGCTTTAGCCAGGATCGCGGCACACGTCGAGGGCCGCGGCCCGACGGTGGAGTGGATCAATGAGCGAACCGGCAAAAAGAACCGGGTGGCGTAGCCTGTTGAGGCTGGCCCTGCGGGCGCTCGACAGCCTGGACCCGGCGCCCGATTGGACCTGGGGAGGGGGGACGGCGCTGGCGTCGCACCTGGCGCACAGAACGTCCCATGACATCGACCTGTTTCTTCCGGACACGCGGGCGCTTCGGGACCTCCATCCGGCGAGGAACGCCGTTGTCCGCGGTCTTTCGGAAAACATTCAGGTGCCCGGTCATTACGTGAAGATCGTGCGGCCGAAGGGCGAGATCGACTTCATTGCGGCCCCCCTTCTGACCGCCCCGGGTTTCGGATTGTGGGAATTCGAGGGCCGCGCCGTTCAGCGGGAGACCGTCGCCGAAATCCTCGCGAAGAAACTGCGGTGGCGCGGCAGCCGGGCACCGGCACGCGACGTCTTCGATCTGCTCGCGGCCGAGCGCTGGGCACCGGAGGACTTTAAGGCTGCGGTCGAGGCCGAGCCCGAGGGGGCTCGGCGTGTCGCCGACGGGATCAGGGCCGGCCTCAGCCGCCTCAAAAAGGAACTGCCCGGGGCGATCGATCCGACCGACCGCGGGCGTGAACTTTTCGAGGCGGACCTGCTTGAACTCGCCGCAGCACTCGATAGGCAGACGAAAGAACACGAAGGCGGGTCTGGTCGATAGCATCGTTTCCCCGCGCGGGTGCACGATGGCCCAAAGCCGCCGCGCCTTGGCGGTTGTTCCCGGCCCCGATCCGTGTTAGCAGCTATCCGCCTTTGACACGGAGACGATCATGAGCGACGACACGACGCCCGAAACCGCGGCCGGCACGGAAGAGATCAAGCCTGGCGACCAGGTGCCGCTGATGATCCACGGCCAGTACATCAAGGACTTCTCCTTCGAGGTCCCGGGCGCGCCGCAGATCTTCCTCGATTCGCCCAAGGGTCAGCCGGACATCAACCTGAACCTGGACGTGCAGGTCGAAGGGCTGGCCGAGGACGTGTTCGAAACCGTTCTCGACCTCCGGGCCGAGAGCAGGATCGCCGGACAGGTCACCTATATCGTCGAGTTGAAGTACGCGGGCCTGTTCACCCTGCGCGTGCCCGAGCAGCACCGGGCGTCGCTGCTGTTCGTCGAATGCCCGCGCCTGATGTTCCCCTTCGCCCGGGCGATCCTGGCCGACGTCACCCGCGACGGCGGGTTCCAGCCGCTGGTTCTCAACCCGATCGATTTCGCGGCGCTGTACAACCAGAACATCGACAAGCTGCGCAGCCAGGTGACCCCCACCAACTGACCGGGCGCCCGGCCGGCGGTCCTCACAGGGACCACACCGGGTCCGACAGCTTTTCCAGGAAGGCGCGGTGGGCCGCGTCCTCCCCGGGCCCGGGCGCGTGCGCCCGGGGCGGGCGGGCGGTCCGTTCGACGGCCGCGCCGCGGGTTTCGATCCCGGCCGCCAGTTCCAGGTCCGGCTGACGCCCGCCGATCAGTTCCAGATAGACCTCGGCCAGAAGCTGCGCGTCCTTCAGCGCGCCGTGCAGGTCGCGGTGGCTGATGTCGATCTGGAAGCGCCGGCACAGCGCGTCCAGGCTGGCGCCGGCGCCGGGGAACCTGCGGCGCGCCATGGCGACCGTGTCGACCGCCTGGGCAAGCGGGATCGACGGACGCCGGAGGCGCGCCAGTTCCGCGTTGATGAAGCCCATGTCGAACGACGCGTTGTGGATCACCAGGGGGGCGTCGCCGACGAAATCGACGAAGGCGTCGGCGACGTCGGCGAACACGGGATGGCCGGTCAGGAATTCCGCCGACAGGCCGTGCACGTTGAAGGCCTCGACCGGCATGTCCCGTTCCGGATTGACGTACTGGTGGAAGGTGCGGCCCGAGGCGACGTGGTTGACCAGTTCGACGCAGCCGATTTCGACGATGCGGTGGCCGTTGAGCGGATCGAGCCCCGTCGTCTCCGTATCCAGCACCACTTCCCGCATGGATGATCTCCCTGTCCGGCTCACCAATGAGAGGAGGGGGCCCAGACCCGCCCCTTGCATCCGCGCACCAGTGTGACGACGGCGGCGAGCCGCCGCAAGGCCGCATGTTTGCCGATGCCCGTGTTGACGGCGAAATCGGCGAGCCGGACCTTTTGCCGCGCCGGCACCTGGCGCGCCAGGATGGCCCGGAACCTGGCCTCGGTCATGCCGGGCCGCGCCAGCACGCGGCGGCGCTGCAGGGCCGCGCGGCAGTGGACGACCAGCACCGCGTCGCAGCGCGCGTCGCCGCCGGTTTCGAACAGCAGCGGAATGTCGAGCACGACCAGGTCCGCGCGCCGCCTGGCACAGGCGGCGAGGAACCGGTGCTCGGATTCCCGCACCAGGGGGTGGAGGATCGCCTCCAGGCGCTGGAGCGCCGCGTCGTCGTCGAACACTTGCGCGCCCAGGGCCCTGCGGTCCACGGCGCCGTCCCCGACCACGCCGGGAAAGGCCGCGCCGACCGCCGCCACGGCGGCCCCGCCCGGCGCCATCAGGGCGTGCACGGCGGCGTCCGCGTCGTGGACCGGCAGGCCCAGGAACCGGAGCTGAGCCGCCGCCGTCGACTTGCCCATGCCGATGGAGCCGGTGAGGCCGAGGATGAACATCGCGGCCGGTCCCGTTCAGTCCTGTCCGAGCCGCGCCAGGACCCGATCGCGCAGGCCCGCCGTGACCTTGGGAGCCTGGCCGAACCAGGCCTCGAAGCCCGGCCGCGCCTGGTGCAGCAGCATGCCGAGGCCGTCGACCGCCGCATTGCCGCGCGCGCGCGCGGCCGCCAGGAGGTCGGTCTCGAGCGGCGCGTAGACGATGTCGTTGACGAGCGCGTCCCCGGGCAACGCCGCGAGGTCCATCGTCAGCGGCGCCTTACCCGTCATGCCGAGGGTCGTCGTGTTGACCAGCAGGTTGGCGCCGCCGAGCGCCGCCGCCCGCTCGTCCCAGTCGCGGACCGTGACGGGGCCGCCCAGGTCGGCGGCGATCCTTTCGGCCCGCGCGCGGGTGCGGTTGACGAGACGGACCTCGGGCGCGCCGGCGTCGATCAGGGCGACGACGACGGCGCGCGCCGCGCCGCCGGCGCCCAGCACCACCGCCGGACCCGCGGCGGCAGTCCAGCCGGGCGCGCCGTCCTTCAGGTTTTCGAGGAAGCCGAAGCCGTCCGTGTTGGTGCCCGTCAGGCGGCCGTCGTCGCCGACGACGATCGTATTCACTGCGCCGACGCGCCGGGCCGGGGCGTCGGCGTGATCCACGGCGGCGAGCGCCGTCTCCTTGTGGGGGACCGTGACGTTGACGCCGCGGAATCCCATCCTGGGCAGCGCCGCGAGCACCTGGGCGAAATCGTCCGGCGCCACGGGCAACGGTACGTAGGCGCCGTCGATGCCGAGCGTCTCGAGCCAATGACCGTGCAGCACGGGCGACAGGGAATGGGCCACGGGCCATCCCATCACGCCCGCCAGCCGCGCCCGTCCGGTTATGGTCATCGCCTTTGTCCGTTCCCTTATTACAGCAAAAGACCCGGGGGCGTTTCCCCGAGCCGGCGCAGCCTGTCCAGGACCGCCAGCAGCGGCAGGCCGAGGACGGTAAAATAGTCGCCTTCGACGCGTTCGAACAACTGGGCGCCCAGGTCTTCAAGCCGATAGGCGCCGACGCAGGCCAGCACGCCGTCGCCGGCGCGCCCCAGATAACGGGCGATCGCCGCGTCGTCGAGATGCCGCATGGTAAGCCGCGCGGTCTCCTGGTGCCGCCACAGAACCTCGCCGTCGCGCGCCAGCGCGACCGCCGAGATCAGCGTGTGGGCACGGCCCGAAAGACGGGTCAGGACCTTGGCGGCGGCGGCCCGGGTTTTCGCCTTGCGCAGGGTTTCGCCGTCGAGTTCGAGCATCTGGTCGGCGCCGACGACGAGGGCATCCGGATGGCGTTTCGAGACGAGCGTCGCCTTGGCGGCGGCCAGGGCCTCGGCCACCTGGGGTGTCGTCAGGCCGGCGGCGCGGCATTCGACTTCGATGATGTGTTCGTCCAGGCCGGCGGGATCGACGGCCGGATCGAGCCCCGCCGCCCGCAGCATGGCGGCGCGCACGCGGCTGCCCGACGCCAGGACCAGCCGCGGCGTGCCGGCGGCCGTCACGTAAGCGGCCCCGGGGTTTCCCCGCGGCGGCGGCTCAACAGCTGAATGACGTTGGCGGCCGTTTCCTCGATCGACTTGCGGGTCACGTTGATGACCGGCCAATCGTACTTCGCGAACACGCGCCGCGCCTCGGTGATCTCCTTGGAGACCATGTCCAGGTCCACGTAGTCGGTGTTCTCGTCCTGGTCGAGAAGACGCAGCCGCTGGCGGCGGATTTCGACCAGGCGCCGGGGATCCTTGGTCAGGCCGACGACGAGCGGATGGTTCAGCCTGAACAGGTCGTCGGGCAGCGGCACGCCGGGCACGAAGGGGACGTTGGCGGTCTTGAGGCCGCGGTTGGCGAGGTATACGCTGGTCGGCGTCTTGGACGTGCGCGACACGCCGACCAGCACCACGTCGGCCTCGTCCAGGTCCCAGGTCGACTGTCCGTCGTCATGGCTGAGGGCGAAATGCATGGCCTCGATGCGGTCGAAGTATTCGGCGTCCATCACGTGCTGGCGGCCGGGCCGGGCGCGCACCTTGGCGTTGAAATAGACCCCCATGGACCCGAGCACGGGATCGAGCACCGGGATGTGCGGCACCATGAGACGGCGGCAGCCGTCCTCGAGCCGCTTGCGCAGATCGTCGTGCACCAGGGTATAGAGCACCATGCCCGGCTGGTCGTGGATGACGTCGAGAATCTGGTCGATCTGTTCGGGGCTGCGGACCATGCTCCACATGTGTTCGTGCGCCTGCACGCCGTCGAACTGGGCAAGGCAGGCGCGCGCGACCAGGGACACGGTCTCGCCCGTGCTGTCCGAGATCAGATGCAGGTGGAAATCCTTCACGGTCGGGAAAACTCCAGCACAAGGTCGGTATGAATTCGGGACGGGCTGTGGACAACAGGGGCGATTTTCTCAACGCCCCGTTTCCCACCCGCTGACCGTCCATGGATACACAGGCGAAAAGCGCCTGTAAAACAGAATTCACCCCCTTGGCGAGCGGTGAAAACCGCGTCACCGGCGGCCGGTCATCCCGGCTTTTCCCGTTTCTTCGAAGATAGGCAAGGAGATGGCGAATCAATCGGGTACGAGGGGTTCTCCCGTGTCCATGCACAGCATGACGCAACGACGCGGCGACACCGGCGACCGAGTCTGGATAACCTGTTGACGCATTTGATCCCCGTCATTCCATCCACCAACTACCTCAACAAGATTCCTTAAAAGACTTGTTTATTTGAATAGGTGGCGTGCCCGTCTATTGTGCCCTGGCCGGTCGTGAGGCCGTCCGAACACGTTCCGTTGGAGACCCGATCCCGTGCGTCCATTCCTTGAACCCTTTCTCGGCAAGACCCCGAACCGGCCGCCGGCCTGGTTCATGCGCCAGGCGGGGCGCTACCTGCCGGAGTACCGGGAACTGCGGGCCCAGGCGCCCGATTTCCTGAAGTTCTGCTATTCGCCCGACCTGACCGTGGAGGCGACCCTGCAGCCGATCCGGCGCTTCGGCTTCGACGCGGCGATCCTGTTCTCCGACATCCTGGTGATCCCGGACGCGCTGGGACAGCAGGTCAGGTTCGAGGAGGGCGTGGGTCCGCTGCTCGATCCGATCGGCGACCGGCTGGGGATCGCGGCGCTTCGCGCCGGCAGCGTGCTGGACCGTCTGGCGCCCGTGTTCGAGACGCTTCGGCGCCTGCGCCGCGAGCTGCCGGACGACACGGCGCTGATCGGTTTCGCCGGCGCGCCCTGGACCCTGGCGTTCTACATGATCGAGGGCCGCGGCGGCGTGGACGGCGGCAAGCTGAAGCGGATGGCCTATGGCAGCCCGGGGGACTTCGCGGCGCTGATGACGGTGCTGGAGGATGCGCTGGTGGCCTACCTGTGCCGGCAGGTCGAATCGGGGGCCGAGGTTCTGCAGCTGTTCGACAGCTGGTCCGGCATCGCCGACGAGACCTTGTTCGCGCGCTGGGTGATCGCGCCGACGAAACGCATCGTCGCCCGCGTCAAGGAGGTCCATCCGACGGTGCCGATCATCGGCTTTCCGCGCGGCGCCGGACCGATGGTGATCGATTATGCGGCCGCGACGGGCGTCGACGGCGTGTCGGTGGACAGCCAGGTGCCGTTGTCGTGGGCGCGCCGCAACGTGCCGGCGCATATGGTCCTGCAGGGCAACCTGGACAACCAGCTTCTGGTCGCCGGCGGCGACGACCTGGATGCGGCGGTCGCGCGCATCGTTCGCGACATGCGGGGCCATCCCTTCGTGTTCAACCTGGGCCACGGCATTCTGCCGCAGACGCCGCCGGACAACGTCGCCCGGGTGCTGAACCGCCTGCGCGGCGGCGCGGGGGAGTCATGACGCAAAAGCGCGCGGTGGTGCTGTTCAACCTGGGCGGGCCGGATGGACCCGAGGCGGTCGAGCCGTTCCTGTTCAACCTGTTCGCCGATCCCGCCATCATCGCCCTGCCCAATCCGCTGCGCTGGCTGCTGGCCCGGATGATCAGCCGCCGCCGCGCGCCCGTCGCGCGCGAGATCTATGCCAGTATCGGCGGCGGGTCGCCGCTGCTTGAGGAGACGCAGGCCCAGGCGGCGGCGCTCGAGGTGCGTCTCAACGGCCCCGGCAAGCCCGAGACGCGGGTCTTCATCTGCATGCGCTACTGGCATCCCATGAGCGCCGAGACGGCCGCGGACGTGGCGGCCTTCGCGCCGGACCAGGTGGTCGAGCTGCCGCTCTATCCCCAGTATTCGACGACGACGTCGGCCTCTTCGCTTTCGGACTGGCGGCGGGCGGCGGGGGGCGCCGGGGTGACGGGCGACGCGCGGGCGGTGTGCTGCTATCCGACGGCGGCCGGATTCATCGAGGCGCAGGCGGACCTGGTCGCCGAAGGGATCGCCGCGGCCAAGGAAACGGGGACGCCGCGCGTCCTGTTTTCCGCCCATGGCCTGCCCAAGAAGGTCATCGCCAAGGGCGACCCCTACCAGTGGCAGGTCGAGCGGACGGCGGCGGCGGTGGTGGACGCGCTGCACGCGCGGGGGGTCGGCGGTTTCGATCCCGTGGTCTGCTATCAAAGCAAGGTCGGGCCGCTGGAATGGATCGGCCCGGCGACGGAGGACGAGATCCGGCGCGCGGGCGCCGACCGGGTGCCGCTGGTGGTGACGCCCATCGCCTTCGTGTCGGAGCATTCGGAGACCCTGGTGGAACTCGACATCGAATACCGCGAGGTCGCCGAGCACGCGGGCGTGCCCGCCTATCACCGGGTGCCGGCCGTGGGCACGGCGCCGGCCTTCATCGCGGCGCTGGCCGGGGCCGTCGAGGAGGCGTCGGGATCGGCGGCCCGGACCTGCCGTCCTTTCGGGGAGTCCGGGGGGGCGCGGCTGTGCCCCGGCCGGTGGACCCGCTGCCCCTGCGCGGCGTGACGGGGGAGCGGCCATGGAACTTTCCGCCTCCGCCTATGCCTGGATCAAGGCGCTTCACGTGATCGGCGTGATGGCCTGGATGGCCGGGCTGTTCTATCTGCCCAGGCTGTTCGTCTACCACGCGGACGCGGAACCCGGATCGGACAAGTCGGAGACCTTCAAGGTGATGGAACGCCGCCTGATGCGGGCGATCATGAATCCGGCGATGGTGGCCTCGGTCGTGTTCGGCCTGGTCCTGATGGCGGCGTCGGGACCGGCGATCTGGCAGACCCTGTGGTTTCCCGTGAAGGCGGCGGCCGTGGTCGGCATGCTGGTCGTCCACGTGTTCCTGGGCAAGTGGCGGCGCGCCTTCGCCGAGGACCGCAACGCGCATTCGGGCCGTTTCTTCCGCGTCGTGAACGAGGTGCCGACGGTGCTGATGATCGTCATCGTCGTCATGGTCGTCGTGCAGCCGGGATGAGGACAGGGCCCGGCGGACGTTGGCGGGCCGTGTGAACGGGCCGGAGCAAAAAGTTCAATTGACTTGATTTTCCGCATTCGTTAATGATCCCCCTTGTGCCGACGCGGACGGCATCCCGCCAACCCTGGGTCCGGTTTGACAAGGGCCCCGCCCAATCCAAATTCCATCGACCTACCCGGCCCGGGGCGTCCGATGTCTAGCAATGGTTCCGGCCGGCGCCGCGCAGATCGGTGCAGCGCCGCGCACCGTACGCCCCGCCGAAAGACGCCGTTCCGGCCGCCCAGCTCCTCCGGTTTTCCCCACTGATCCATCAGGCCCGACATGAACCTCAAGGAACTCAAACAGAAATCGCCCGCCGACCTCCTGGCCTATGCCGAGGAGCTGGAGATCGAGAACGCCAGTTCGCTGCGCAAGCAGGACATGATGTTCGCGATCCTGAAGACGCTCGCCGACAACGACGTCGCGATCTACGGGGACGGCGTTCTTGAGGTGCTGCAGGACGGCTTCGGCTTCCTGCGCTCGCCCGAGGCCAACTACCTGCCGGGTCCCGACGACATCTACGTGTCGCCCTCGCAGGTGCGCCGCTTCGGCCTGCGCACCGGCGACACGGTGGAGGGCGAGATCCGGGCGCCCAAGGACGGCGAACGCTACTTCGCGCTGTTGAAGGTGAACCAGATCAACTTCGCCGACCCGCAGGCGGTGCGCCACCGCATCAACTTCGACAACCTGACGCCGCTGTATCCCGACGAACGCCTGATCATGGAAATCCAGGACCCGGCCCACAAGGATCCGACGTCGCGGGTGATCGACCTGATCTGCCCCATCGGCAAGGGCCAGCGCGCGCTGATCGTCGCGCCGCCGCGCACCGGCAAGACCGTGATGCTGCAGAACATCGCCCATTCCATCGCCGAGAACCACCCCGAGTGCTATCTGATCGTGCTGCTGATCGACGAGCGGCCCGAGGAAGTGACCGACATGGACCGCTCGGTGAAGGGCGAGGTCATCTCCTCGACCTTCGACGAGCCGGCGACCCGTCACGTGCAGGTGACGGAAATGGTGCTGGAAAAGGCCAAGCGCCTGGTCGAGCACAAGAAGGACGTGGTGATCCTGCTCGATTCCATCACCCGCCTGGCGCGCGCCTACAACACGGTGGTGCCGTCGTCGGGCAAGGTGCTGACGGGCGGCGTCGACGCCAACGCCCTGCAGCGGCCCAAGCGCTTCTTCGGCGCGGCGCGCAACATCGAGGAAGGCGGCTCGCTGACCATCATCGCGACGGCGCTGATCGACACCGGCTCGCGCATGGACGAGGTCATCTTCGAGGAGTTCAAGGGCACCGGCAACTCGGAAATCATTCTCGACCGCAAGCTGTCGGACAAGCGCACCTGGCCGTCCATCGACATCACCAAGTCGGGCACCCGCAAGGAGGAACTGCTGGTCGACCGCGGCGTCCTGGCCAAGATGTGGGTGCTGCGGCGCATCCTCATGCCGATGGGCGTGACCGACGCCATGGAGTTCCTGCTGGACAAGCTGAAGCACTCCAAGTCCAACAACGACTTCTTCGAGTCGATGAACAGCTAGCAAAACCCGAGCGGCCGGACGGCCGCGACGGTCGATTTGTGCGAAATCAACCGCCGCACGCCGGCGGCAAGGAAAAACCCCGGCGGAGCGATCCGACCGGGGTTTCCTTTGTCCGTAGTGCCGGGACTTACGGGATCAGCACCGTCGAGCCCGTGGTCCTGCGGCTTTCCAGGTCCTCGTGGGCCTTGGCCACGTCGGCCAGCGGATAGGTCTGGTTGATGTTGATCCTGACCTTGCCCGAGACCACGGCGTCGATAAGGGCGTTGGCGCCCTCGGCGAGGATCTCCGGGTTGCGGGTGTGGGTCGCCAGCGTCGGCCGGGTCAGGTAGAGCGAGCCCTTGGGGCCGAGGATGGCCGGGCTGACCGGATCGACGGGACCGGACGCGTTGCCGTAGGTGACCATGACGCCGAACGGGCGCAGCGAGTCGAGGGACGCCATGAAGGTCGCCTTGCCGACGCTGTCGTAGGCCGCGGCGACGCCGTCGCCGCCGGTGTATTCGCGCGCCTTCTTGGCGATGTCCTCCTTGGAATAGTTGATGGTATGGGCGGCACCCGCGGCCTTGGCGATCTCGGCCTTTTCCTCGGAGCCGACGCAGCCGATGACAGTGGCGCCGAGCGCCGTGCCCCACTGGCAGAGGATCTGGCCGACCCCGCCGGCGGCGGCGTGGACCAGCACGGCATCGCCCGGCTTCACCGGATAGGTGCGGTGCAGCAGGTAATGCTCCGTCATGCCCTTCAGCATCATGCCGGCCGCCGTCTGGTCGTCGATGGCGTCGGGCAGGCTGACGGCCTTCCAGGCGGGGATGCAGCGCGCCTGGGTATAGGCGCCCTTCAGCATCGGGTAGGCGACGCGGTCGCCGACCTTCTTGTCGGTCACGCCGTCTCCCACGGCCTCGACCACCCCGGCGGCCTCCATGCCGATGACCTCGGGGAAGTTGTCGAGGGGATAGAGCCCGGTGCGCAGGTAGATGTCGATGAAGTTGAGGCCGCAGGCGGTCTGGCGGATGCGGATCTCGCCCGCGCCGGGGTCGCCGACGTCGACGTCCTCGTACTTGAGGACCTCGGGTCCGCCGGTTTCGTGAATACGGATGGCCTTCGTCATGTGGAAACTCCTCCTTGGTGGCCGGCCCGGCCGAGCCTGCGGCCGGACGTCTGTTTTTTGGGTGGCGACATCTTGGTCACGGGCGGCGGCGGGGGCAAGCCCGTTGACGGGTTGCGCGGGCGCTAAAGTAGGGCCGCGCCCTCCAGGCGCAGGAGGGCGCGCTTGGTCTCGATCCCCCGGCCGGCGGAATAGCCGGTCATGCGGCCGCCGGCGCCCACGACGCGGTGGCAGGGGATCAGGATGGGGATAGGGTTGGCGCCGCAGGCGCCGCCGACCGCCCGGGCGCTTGCGGTGCCGTCGGCGCCGATGCGGGCCGCCATCGCGCCGTAGGTTTCCGTCCGCCCGTAGGGGATGTCCAGCATGGCGCGCCACACGCGCTGCCGGAACGCCGTGCCGCGCGGCGCGAGCGGCAGGTCGAAGACGTCGAGCGCGCCGTCGAAATAGAGGGTGAGTTGCCGCGCCGCCTCGTCGAGCAGCGGCGTCGAGCGCGGCGACGGCGCGCGGCCCCATTCGACGGCGGTCACGGCGCCCGCGTCCTCGAACAGGGTGAGCGGCCCGACGGGGGAGTTCAGGGAGGTGTGGAAGGCGCTCATCGCTGGTCTTTCAGGGCCTGCGCCAGGGCCGCCGGGTCCGTCACGGGCAGCGAGCAGGTGTTGCCGACGCAGAGGTAGGCGGCGGGCCGTCCGTCGGCGGGCCCCTTGCCGGCGGCCGGGTGGCCCGGCGGCAGGTCCGCGCCGTCGGCCGTGCGCGTCAGGACGAGGCGCGGATGGCCCGACGCCAGGGCGGCCGTGACGAGCGCGGCGGCGCCGTCGCCGGTGCCGGCGACGGTGACCTGCACGGCGTTTTCCAGGATCTCGAAACCGGTCAGGAAGGTCGGCTGAAGGGCGAGGTGGGCGGACTCTTGCGGGGCGAGGGCGGCGATCAGCGCGTCGGCGCGGTCGCGGTAGGCGGCGTCGCCCGTCAGGTGGTGGAGGCGGGCCAGGACCTCGACCATGGTGCCGTTGCCGCACGGCACGGCGTTGTCGTGCACGGGCTTGGAGCGGGTCAGCAGGTGCGGCGTGTCGTCGGCGGCCATGAAGTAGCCGCCGCCGGCGGCGTCCCGGAAATGGCGGTCGAGGACGGCGGTCAGGGTCTCGGCCTGTCGCAGGTAAGCCGCCGCGCCGGTGCCCTGGTGAAGGGCGAGGGCCGCGCGCGCCAGGTTGGCGTAATCGTCGAGCACGCCGGGATGGGCGGCCCGCCCGGCGCACCAGGTATGGTGCAGGCGGCCGCTCGCGGCGGCCAGGTTGTCGAGGATGAAGGCGAACACGCGCTCGGCGGTGTCGAGCCAGTCGGGCCGGTCGAACACGGCGGCGGCCTTGGCCAGGGCGGCGACGGCAAGGCCGTTCCAGTCGGCCAGGACCTTGTCGTCGCGCAGGGGCGGGACGCGGCGGGCGCGATGGGAGAGCAGGCGTTCGCGGCAGCGGGCGAGCAGGGCTTCGCGGTCGGGATCGCCGAACGCGGCGTCGCCGGAGCGGTTGAGAATGTTGCGGCCCTCCCAATTGCCGCCCGGGGTCACGTCGTAGGCGGCCTTGAAGGTGTCGGCGTCGGCGCCCAGCAGGGCGTCGATCTCGGCCGCCGTCCAGACGTAGTATTTGCCCTCGTCGCCTTCGGAATCCGCGTCGTAGGCCGAGGTGAAGGCGAACGGGGCGGCCGGGTCGTCGGCCGAGCGCATGTCGGCCAGCATCCAGGCCACGGTCTCGGCCGTGCGTTGGCGCAACAGGTCGGCCATGGGCCCCGGGTCGAGCTGCGGCCGGACCTCAGTCATCAGCTCGACCAATAGGGCGTTGTCGTACAGCATCTTCTCGAAATGCGGGACCAGCCATTCGGCGTCGACGGCATAGCGCGCGAAGCCGCCGCCCAGGTGGTCGTAGATGCCGCCCTGGCAGATGTTGGCGAGGGTCGCCGTCACGGCCTCGCGGTACATGGCGCCGCGGGTGCGCAGGTAGGCGCGCCACAGGGCCTGGAAGAAGTTGACCTGGGGGAACTTGGGCGCGCCGTGCGTGCCGCCGTGGACGGGGTCGACATGGCGCAGCATCCGCGCCGAGACGTCGTCGAGGGCGGCCGGAGTGATCGCGCCGCCGGCCGCGGGGGCTTCCAGGGTGGCGAGGGCGTCGCGCATGCGCCGCGCGTTGTCGGCGATCTTCTCGGGCTCGCCCGCGTAGGTGGCGGCGAGGCTTTGCAGGACCTGGGGAAATCCGGGGCGGCCGTAGCGCGGCGCCGGCGGGAAATAGGTGCCGCCCCAGAAGGGCTCCAGGTCCGGCGTCAGGAACATGGTGAGGGGCCAGCCGCCGTGCTCTCCCATCATGGCGAGCGCGTGCTGGTAGATGTTGTCGAGGTCCGGGCGTTCCTCGCGGTCGACCTTGATGTTGACGAAGTGGCGGTTCATCAGGCCGGCGATGTCCGGGTTCTCGAAACTTTCGTGGGCCATGACGTGGCACCAGTGGCAGGCCGCGTAGCCGATCGACAGCAGGATCGGCTTGTCGGCCGCGCGGGCCTCGGCCAGGGCGTCCGCGCCCCACGGCCGCCAATGCACCGGATTGTCCTTGTGCTGCAGCAGGTAGGGGCTGGTTTCGCGCGCGAGCAGGTTCTCGGTCATGGTCTCTCCGCCTGGGCCGGCGCGCGCTCGGCGATTGCCAAGGGCACCGTCTCCTGGCTAGGTTGGGGCTCCGGGTTCTGCATACAAGCTGTTAATCGCCGATGCAAAGGGCGTCCGGCCCGGCGGCGTCACGGGCAAGGAGGGCGTTGGCATGAAGATCACCGTGAACATCGACTGCACGCCCGACGAGGCGCGCAGGTTCCTCGGCCTGCCGGACGTGAAGCCCATGCAGGAGGCGCTGATGAAGGATCTGGAAGAGCGCATGCGCGCCAATCTGGCCGCGCTCGATCCGGAAACCATGTTCAACACCTGGTTCCCCGCCGGCGTGCAGGGGTTCGAACAGATGCAGAAGATGTTCTGGAACCAGATGTCCGGCATGGCCCGGGACGACGCCCATGCCGCCGCCAAGAAGGACGACAAGAAGTGACCGCACCACCCGACTCCCCCGATTCCCGGGATTCCCTGTCGCGGGAGGACCCGGCCCCGTTCTACGACCGCCACGTCTTCGTCTGCACCAACGAACGCCCCGCCGGGCATCCCCGGGGCTGCTGCAGCGGCAAGGGCTCGGTGAGGCTGCGCGACTACATGAAGGCGCGCGCCAAGGAACTGGGCCTGGCCGGGGTGCGCATCAACTCCGCCGGCTGTCTCGACCGCTGCGAACTGGGCCCGACCATGGTGATCTATCCCGAGGGCGTGTGGTACCGCTGCGCGACGCGCGAGGACGTGGACCGCGTGCTCGAAGCCCATGTGCGGGACGGCGGCCGGGTTGCGGACCTGATGCTGCGTCCCGGGGATGATCCCGAGAAGAAGAAATAGCGGCGCCGCCGGGGCGCCCGGGGCAGTGCCCGAGATGCAGTCTCAAGATCGCAACGCGGTAGGCGGCGACACCATCTTCGCGCTGGCGAGCGGCGGGGGGCCGGCCGGCATCGCCGTGGTGCGGCTGTCCGGGCCCGGGGCCGTCGGCGCCCTGCGTTCGCTTGCGGCGGGCGCCGCCGCGCCCGGGGAGCGGCGCGCTGCGCTGCGCCGGCTGACCGATCCGGCGACGGGCGAGGTGCTGGACGAGGCCCTGGTGCTGGCGTTCGCCGGCCCCCGCAGCTTCACCGGCGAGGACGTTGTCGAACTGCACCTGCACGGCGGGCCGGCGGTGGTCGAGGGGGTGCTGAGCGCCCTCGGCCGGCTTGCCGGCCTGCGCATGGCGGAGCCCGGCGAGTTCACGCGGCGCGCCTTCCTGAACGGCCGCCTGGATCTGACCCAGGCCGAGGCGATCGCCGACCTGGTGGCGGCGGAGACCTCGGAACAGCGGCGCCAGGCCCTGGACCAGGCGGCGGGGACCCTGGGCCGGCTCTACGAGGACTGGCGGGGGCGGCTGATTTCGGCCGTCGCCCATGTCGAGGCGGGCATCGACTTCGCTGACGAGGACCTGCCGGACGACGTCGACCGGGCGGCGCGCGCCGCCGTGGCGGCGCTGCGCGACGAGATCGCCGCCCACCTGGACGACGGGCGGCGCGGCGAGCGCCTGCGCGCGGGCGTGCATCTGGCGCTTCTGGGTCGGCCCAACGCGGGAAAATCGACGCTGTTGAACCTGCTGGCCGGGCGCGACGCGGCCATCGTCTCGGAAACCGCGGGCACCACGCGCGACGTGATCGAGGTACATCTCGACCTGGGCGGCGTGCCGGTCATCGTCGCCGACACCGCGGGCCTGCGCGAGAGCGCCGACGAGATCGAGCGGGAGGGCGTGCGCCGGGCCGCCGCCCGCGCCGATTGGGCGGACCTGCGCCTGATCGTGCTCGACCGCGCGGACTGGCCCGAGGTGCCGGCGGACCTGCGGGCGCTGGCCGCCGCCGGGCGCGCCCTGGTGGTCGTCAACAAGGCGGATTTGAGGCCCGTCGCGGCGGCGGGCGACCTGGCGGGCGCCCCCGTGACGGCGATTTCCGCCCGTACGGGTGCCGGGATCGATGCCTTTCTCGAACGCCTGACGGCAGAGGTGCGCAACCTCGCCCTCGCCGGGGCGGGGGCGTCGCCGGCGCCGACACGGGCCCGCCACCGCAGGGCCCTGGAACAGGCGCGGGACGCCCTCGGCCAGGCCCTCGACGGCTGGCCGGGCCGCGGGCCGGAGCTGGTGGCCGAGGACTTGAATTGCCCTGTGACGCTATCATCTGGTATTCAAGCACTTATGACGCTATTATCCGCAACCAAGCAAACGAGCGTGGAACCATCATGGGCGGCCGATCCGTTTCCATCATCACACTCGCTACGCCGGGCACTGTTCACGACGACATTATCGCTTCCGCAGAGCAGAAAGTCTGCATTGGTGACTGGGTGGCCGGTTCTGGTTTACGTGATAGCTTAATGCGCTGGAAAAGTAACTTATCATGACTGCTCGTCGAAAGTTACTTAAAAGAATACCATATAACCTAGGCGCTAGTACAAGGGGATTTGCATAAATT
>PFFW01000037.1 GCA_002781745.1 Rhodospirillales bacterium CG15_BIG_FIL_POST_REV_8_21_14_020_66_15 | reverse complement strand
CTACGGCATGATCACCGATGCCGGCGGCGGTTTTTCGGCGCTGTTGCGGCCCTATCACCTGATCGGCCTGGAACTGGGCGTGTCCGTGGCCCATGCGGCGATCCTCAATCAGCCGCCGGGGTCCGCGACCAGGTTCGTCGGCGATGTGGTCGCCTGCGCCAAGCGCGACCTGAAGGCCGGCGAGGAACTGGACGGCGAGGGGGGCTTCACGGTCTGGGGCAAGCTGATGCCGGCCCACGACAGCCTGCGGACGCGCGCGCTGCCCATCGGGCTTGCCCAGAAGGTCAAGCTGAAACGCCCGGTAAAGGAAGGCGCCGTCGTCGGCTGGGACGACGTGGAGCAGGACCGGTCCGAGCCCACCTATCTGTTCCGCCGCGAGATGGAGACCCTGTTCGGCCCCGCGCCGAAGGTCGCCGCAGCGCAGCCGGCGACTGTCCCCGCCGCCCCGCCGGGCACCCCCACCCCGCCCAAGGGCAACCAGGTTGCGGCGGCCGGCGACTGACGCCCCGGCCGGGCCTTCCGGGTTCGACCCGGCCGCCGGGTCGGGGCTGGACGGCCCGGGCGGACATGATAGAGTGCTTCGCATCCGCAGCATGAGCGGCCCCGCCCGTTCCCCGAAGACATGAAAGGTGATCCGCAGGTGTCGATCACCAGCACCCCTCGGCAAGCCTACGACGCGCTGATCGACAGCGGCGTCGTGCGCCCCGACCCGGCGCAGGCCCACGCCATCCAGCGCCTTCAGGCCCTGTCGGAGGAGCTGGTGGAATATGGCGCGCAGATGGGGCGCAAGGGCTGGGCCGCGCGGCTGGGCCTGGGCGGGCGCAGACAGCCGCCGCCCAGGGGCATCTACATGTGGGGCGGCGTCGGGCGCGGCAAGACCATGCTGATGGACCTGTTCTTCGAACACACCCCCGTCGAGGCCAGGAAGCACGTCCATTTCCATGCCTTCATGCAGGAGGTCCACCGCCGCATCCACGCCTTCCGCGAGGCCCAGAAGGCCGGCAAGGTCGGCCCGGAGAAGGACCCCCTGATCGCCCTCTCCCGGGTCATCGTCGACCAAGCATGGCTGCTCGCCTTCGACGAGTTCCACGTCACCGACATCGCCGACGCCATGATCCTGGGCCGCCTGTTCGAGACCCTGTTCGAACAGGGGGTGGTCGTGGTCGCCACGTCCAACCGGCATCCCAGGGACCTCTACAAGGACGGCCTGCAGCGCGAGCGTTTCCTGCCCTTCATCGACGTCTTCATGGACAAGATGGAGGTCATCGAACTGGATTCCGGCACCGACTACCGCCTGCAGCGCCTCAAGGAACTGGACATCTACATCACGCCCAATTCGGCCGAGGCGGACCGCAAGCTGGAAAAGGCGTTCAAGGACCTGACCGTGGGCATGGAGCCGCGCGCGGTGACGCTCAACGTCAACGGACGCTCCATCGACATCCCGCTGGCCGCCGAAGGGGTTGCCTTCACCACCTTTTCGGACCTTTGCGCCAAGCCGCTGGGGGCGGGCGACTATCTGGCGATCGCCGAGAAATTCCATTCGGTCGTGATGAACGGCGTGCCCCGGCTGGGCCCGGAAAAGCGCGACCAGGCCAAACGCTTCGTGACACTGATCGACACCCTTTACGACGCCAAGGTCAACTTCGTCTGCACCGCCGACGCGCCGCCGACGGAACTTTACACCCAGGGCGACGGCGCCTTCGAATTCGAGCGCACCGTGTCGCGCCTGATCGAGATGCAGTCGCCCGAATACATCGCCCTGCCCCACGGCGGCGGCGACTGACATCTGTTCCGTTCCGGAACAACTGTTTCGGCGACTCGAAAAATCCCGTTGACCCGCCGCGTTATTGTGGTTTTCTTAATTTCAGGGCCTATATTAGGGCGTAGAGACACCCTATGAGGCTGGCCCCTGCGCCGCCGGCAGGGGCAGAAGTTTCAAGGAGCTTTCAGGCAATGGCCGCCGACATGACCAGATTGATCGTGCCCGATACGGTGATCCCGGCGGGCCCCGAGGCCACCGCTTGGTCGGATGTCGACCCGTCCATCGACCTGTGGGCGGAGATCGACCGCCTGCGCAAGGAGAAGAACGCGGTGATCCTGGCCCACTATTACCAGGATCCGGAAATCCAGGACCTCGCCGATTTCGTGGGCGACTCCCTGGACCTGTCACGCAAGGCGGCGGCCACCGACGCGGACATGATCGTGTTCTGCGGCGTGCGCTTCATGGCCGAGGTCGCCAAGATCCTGAGCCCGACCAAGACCGTCGTCCTGCCGGACCTGGAAGCGGGCTGCTCGCTCGAGGAAAGCTGTCCGCCCGACGACTTCGCCAGGTTCCGGGCCGAGCATCCGGACCACATCGTGGTCACCTACATCAACTCCTCGGCCCGGGTGAAGGCGCTGTCGGACGTCATCGTCACCTCGTCCAACGCCGAGCACATCGTGCGCAACCTGCCTGCCGGCCGCCCCATCCTGTTCGCGCCGGACAAGCACCTGGGCGCCTATATCCAGCGTCAGACGGGCCGCGAGATGGCGTTCTGGGACGGCACCTGCGTGGTGCACGACCGGTTCTCGGAACGCGAATTGATGAAGCTGAAGGCCCGCCATCCCGAGGCCCCCGTCGCCGCCCACCCGGAATGCCACGAGGGCATCCTCAAGCACGCGGACCATGTGGGCTCGACCCGCTCGATCCTGGACTACGTGATCGGCCATCCCGCCGACACGGTCATCGTCGCCACGGAACAGCACATCTTCCACCAGATGCAGAAGTCCGCCCCGGGCAAGACCTTCCTGGCCGCGCCCGGCGCCGACGGCACCTGCAACTGCGCCAACTGCCCCTATATGGAGTTGAACACGCTGGAGAAGCTGTACCTCGCCATGCTCAACGAGGCGCCGCGGGTGGAGATCGACGAGGCCCTGCGCGTGCAGGCCCTGAAGCCGCTTGAGAAGATGCTGGAGATGTCGCCGCCCGCCAAGGCCGCCCAAGACGCCAAGGGCCAAAGCGGCAAAGGCAAGGGCCGCTCCAAGGCCGCGGCCTGAGCGCCCCGCCGCCATCCCGAACACATGACCGTGGCCCCCCCCGATCCGGCCGACATCAAGGCCGCCGTCGACGCCGCGCTGACCGAGGACATCGGCCGGGGCGACGTGACGACACGAGCCACGGTGCCCGCCGGCACGCAGCTGACCCTCGACCTCAACACCCGCCAGGACATCGTCGTCTGCGGCATGCCGGTGGCGCTGGAGGTGTTCCGCCGTCTCGCCCCCGAGGCCCAGGTCGAGGTCTTCGTGGCCGACGGCGACCGCGTGGCCATGGGCACCCATCTGGCGCGCCTGACCGGCACGGCCCAGGGCCTGCTGTCGGCGGAGCGCACGGCGCTCAACCTGCTGCAGAAGCTGTCCGGCATCGCCACGCTGACACGGCAGTACGTGGACGCCATCGCCGGCACGGGGGCGGTGCTGCTGGACACCCGCAAGACCATCCCGGGCCTGCGCGGGCTTTCCAAATACGCCGTGCGCGCCGGCGGCGGCACCAACCACCGCATGCGCCTGGACGACGGCATCCTGATCAAGGACAACCACGTGGCCGTGTGCGGCGGCTCGGTCGGCGAGGCCGTGCGCCGCGCCAAGGCCGCCGACACCGGGCTCGAGGTGCGCTGCGAATGCGACACGCTTGAGCAGGTCAGGGAAGCCGTCGAAGCGGGGGCGGATTCGCTGCTGCTCGACAACATGGCGCCGCCCGTGCTGCGCGAGGCCGTGGCCTGGGTCGCCGGCCGGGTGCCGCTGGAAGCCTCGGGCGGGGTCCGCCTCGACACCATCCGCGCCATCGCCGAAACGGGCGTCGACTACATCTCCGTCGGCGGCATCACGCAAAGCGCGCCGGCGGTTGATATCGGCTTGGACCTCGCGGAATAATCCACCCATGGAGGAGGTCTTCAAGCCCTACCTGAACACCGATGAAGAGCTTGTTTGGGTCGATCAACCGTCGCCCGGCGCGCTCGCGCAACAGTATATGAGCGAGAGCTTCCATGGGTTGTTCGGCTGCCTATTCATGCTGGCCATTACATCGATGTTGTGGGCCCAGCCGACTGTTAATGCAGCTGCATTCTATTTGGTCGCGGCTGCGGTTACCTGGGGCTGGGGATACAGTTTGGTCAAGCTGCTCAAGCCATTCTGGCATTTTTTTATGGCAAGATATCTCGTTTACGGGATTTCCGATCAGCGCTTAATCATCGCAAGAACCTTTCCATCAAAGCGATTCACATCCTACTTCCCCTCTGACTTGGAGCCGACTGAGACGTTGGACAGAGGGAACGACATCGGGGATGTGACCTTTCAAAAAGAACAATGGAAGGGCAACACTCGTAAGCCGCAGTTCCGAAAGGTTGGCTTTTTCGGAATTAAGGATTTTCACAAGGTCGCTTCAGCCATCGATTATTTGAAGTCCTAACATTCAGACACTCGTCGATGACTCACCCTTCGGCCTGACTAAACAAAAGGGCGACACGCGAGCCGCCCTTCTTAATCGTCTTCCGCATCTGGATTACCGCGCGATCAATTCATCCAGATACTTGAGCACGTCCTTGGACGCCTCGGCGACCTTGGCGATCTCGTCCATGGCGCCGTCCAGGTCGCCCTGCTGGTATAGCCGCGCGGCCTGGATGCCATGGTCATGCACGGCCTTGTGCGGCGCGGCGATGGCGGCATAGGCGGAATGGCTTCGGATCGCGGGGTCCTTGATGGCGTCGTACCACTTGCCGAGGCGGCAGGAATGATGGTCCGCCAGTTCGTCCGGGTTCAGGCGCGCGCGGCCGACCACCATCTCGGCGAGCTTCTTCTTCCAGATGATATGGTCCGATTTGGCCCGGTAGATGGTCATGTCGGGGAGCTGCTGACCCAGCAGGTCGTCCAGCCCGGCGGCCAGTTCCTCGTCGGTGGCGGCCAGGAAATCGACGATGGCCTCGATCTGCGCGACGTTGTTGGAGGTCATGCCGGCGATGGCGGTGATGCCCTCGGCGACCTCGTTGCTGGCGACCGTCTGCTGCGTCAGGATGCCGGCGATCTCCTCCATCTTCAGGGCGATGCCGATGACCTGTTCGGACATCGTGCGCATTTCCGCGCCGGCGCCGGAGATTACGTCGCGGCCTTCGGCGACGGCCTCGGCCCCCTCGCGCATGGAGGTCACGATGCCGTCCATTTCGGCGCGCAGGTTGTCGATGCGCGCTCGGATGTCCTCGGTCGCCTTGGAGGTCTGGTTGGACAGGTTCTTGACCTCCGAGGCGACGACGGCGAAGCCCTTGCCGGCGTCGCCGGCGCGCGCGGCCTCGATGGTGGCGTTGAGCGCCAGCAGGTTGGTCTGTCCGGCGATGTCCCGGATCTGGCCGACGATGTCGCCGATCTGCGCCGAGGCCTCGGCCAGGGCCTCGACCCGCGACGACGCGGCCTCGACGGCGGTGGCGATGCGCTCCATGGCGGCGACGGCGCGGTCGGCGGCCGTCACTCCCTGGTCTGCGGTGGTGCGGGCGTTCTGCGCCTCGCCGGACGCACCCTCGGTGTTGCGGGCGATCTCGGCGACGGAGGCCACCAGTTCCTCGGCGGCGGCGGCGATGGCCTGGGACCGGCGGTCGACCTCGCGGGTGTCGCGGATCATCTCGGCCGACCGGGTCACGGCCTCGTTCAGGTTGACGGACATGCCGACCATGCCCTTCAGGCTTTTAAGGCCCCGTTCCTGGAGCCCGCGGGCCGCCTGCTTGATCCTGCCGACAAGGCCCGACGGCGCGTCGGGCACCTTGTCATAGGCACCCGCCTGCAGGTGCGACACGGCCTCTTCCGCGGCGTCGGCAAAGGGCTCGATCTGTTCGGCGTGGTCCACGGCCTACTCCTGTGTTTTTTTTGCTCGCTCTTCGGCGGGGAGCAGACCATAGCTCCCCAACCTTGCAATTGATTGACATCAACGACGACTGCAAACCGCCTGGGTCTTGTAGCGGACGTCGACCCTGCCGTCGGCGGCGGCATGACGGCGGGCGAGGTCGAGAATCGCGGCCCGGGAGGCCGCCTCGCCGTGAAAATTCCTGTAGGGCGTCATCTTGGAGCGCGACAACATCAGCCCGGCGAAGCCCTCGGGCGACAGGCGCCAAGTCCAGGGATGGACGATTTCGGTCACGTCGCCCGCCCAGTCGAGAGCCCGCACTTCCGACAGCAGGTCCCAGGTGCGGTAATCGCGCCGATAGCCCGCGACGGCGTCCTCAACCAGAGTCTCGAATTCCGCCATCAGCGGATCGTCGTAGAGTTCGCGGTTGTTGTAGAGGATCAGCAGCACGCCCCCCGGAGCAAGCACGCGCTCGGCCTCGGCATAGAAACGGGGGCGGTCGAACCAGTGCGCGGCCTGCGCCGCCATCAGCAGCCCCACCTCGGCATCCGCGAACGGCAAAGCCTCCGCGGTTCCCTTGACGGCGCCGACATCCGGCCGGTCAGCCTGCGCCGCCTCGGCCTGGGCGCGCATGTCGTCGTTGGGCTCGACCACGCGGGCGGCCCACGGGGCGCCGCCGGCTTCCGCCAACGCCGCCATCATGGCCAGTGTGGAGATCCCGGTGCCGCCGCCGATGTCGGCCAGCAGGCGCGGCACGCCCGGCCTTTCCGCCCAATAGGCGGCGACGGCGGCCAATGCCTCGGCCGGATAACCGGGCCGGTGCTTGGCGTAGGTTTCGGCGAGGCCCGTGAAGCGGGCCGTGTTGTCGGGCGCGGCGGCGTCGGTCATGGCGCGACTATAGCGTCGGCGCCGGGATATGACCGGAAAAGTTCCCGCCCGCGGAAATTTTCGCGGCTCGGCGGGATTGGGCTTGCCGTCGACCGCCCGTCGTGGGATATTGTATACCACATTTTCATACCAGGAGGAGGGCGGCCAGTCCCGGTTGCCCTGGGGATCGTTTCGCGCTACGAACATTTTGAGATTCTTGGAGTTCTTGGGGACTTCCGGGGCGCGTTGCCCTGTCCCGATCCGGAATCCGGGAATTCGCATCACCACAATTGACTCGCGGCAAGGGATTTACACATGGCACGCAACAAGATCGCGCTGATCGGCGCCGGTAACATCGGGGGCACGCTGGCCCATCTGGTCGGCCTCAAGGAACTGGGCGACGTGGTGCTTTTCGACATCGTCGAC
>PFFW01000087.1 GCA_002781745.1 Rhodospirillales bacterium CG15_BIG_FIL_POST_REV_8_21_14_020_66_15 | reverse complement strand
TTCGACCGCAACATCCAGAACTTCATGGCCGCCGTCGCACTTACCGCAGCCGTCATCTGGTGGCTGTAATGAGTCCGGACCCTAGAAGCCGCCTTGGCCGCCTGTAGAGGCCTACGCGCGACATTGATCGTCGCCAAAGCCGACCGGCTTGGCCGCCGCGCCTCACACGTCCTCGGGCTGATCGACAATTCGAACGTCCCGGTCGTGTTCGCCGAGATGCCAAACGCCAGCGATCTTGAAATCGGCATCCGCGCGATCCTGGCACAGGAAGAGGCCAGGTTGATCTCGGAGCGCACCAAATCCGCATTGGCCGCCGCGAAGTCGCGTGGCGCGAAGTTGGGCGGCCCCCGGACCGCCGATCAGTATCAACGTGCTGGGGAGGCCGCCACGCGGCAGGCCGACGACTTCGCCGCCAGCGTGGCGCCGGTTCTGGCCGACGTGCGGAAGGCCGGCGCCGCCAGCCTGCGCGAGATCGCCGACGCGCTGAACGCCAAGGGTGTCCGGACGGCCCGTGGCCGCCGATGGCGTCAGACGACCGTGGCGCGGCTGCTAGAGCGGTTGACGGCCTAGTCCGACGCACTTTGACCCCTATAACTTTTACGTTTGCCGGGCCTACCCTGCGTAGGTCATAGTTGCGGCATGTCCAAGTATTTTGTCACCGCAAGCGCCGTCCGATCCGCGATTAGCGAGTTTGATAAGAAAGGGCGCGAACGGTTCCTCAGCGATTACGGCTTCGGCAAAGCTAGGTCGTACTTCCTGATCTATCGCCGAAAGAAGTACGACTCGAAAGCCATCCTTGGGGTCGCCATCAAGTACTCGTCGCCGAATTCCCGTGCTCTTGGGCCATATGAACTCAGCGGCGGCGATGCCAAGGCCGCCACCACGCTGAGGAATCTTGGTTTTACGGTGAATAAGCTCAGCGGCGGAAATGAAGGCGGTTCTAAAGCCCGTAATCCGGCCTGGAGCCGTGACGAACTTATCCTCGCCCTCGACTTCTACCTCAAGCACCGCGAACGCACGCCCGACAAAAGGTCCAAAGCCATCGCCGAACTAAGCCGCGAGGTCAATGCTGTGGCCCGGCTGCTGGGACATGCGCCATCGGCGACCCTGCGGAACGTGAACGGCGTCTATATGAAGTTGATGAACTTCCGCAGGCTTGACCCTGATGTCGCGGAGCGAGGCAGGAAGGGCCTGACGCGCGGCAACAAGGACGAAGCCGTGGTTTGGAACAAGTTCGCCGGCGACCAGCAGCATTTGCGCCAGTCCGCCGACGCCATTCGGGCGCGGCTGGCCGAGGGGGCATCAGATGAAGCGGGCGGGGACGAGTTCGATGAACCGGAAGTCGCCGAGGCGGAAGAGGGCCGCCTGGTCACGCGCCTTCATCGCTGGCGCGAGCGCAGCCGGAAGCTGGTGGCGTCAAAGAAGGCAGCATTCCTGAAGGCCCACGGGCGACTGTACTGCGAGGCCTGCGGCTTCGACTTCGAACAACGGTACGGAGAACGCGGCGCCGGTTACATCGAGTGCCACCATACGCGGCCGGTCCATACGTTGCGGGCTGGCGAGAAAACGAAGCTGGCCGACCTTGCCATGCTCTGCGCCAATTGCCATCGGATGGTGCATGCCAGGGCGCCTTGGCTGAAAGTTATGGAACTGCGCGAAATCCTATATACCCGGCATGGCAGGTGACGGTCGACCGACTATTCAACGGGCAAACGTAAGGGCTTCCGATGAACAACCATGAAATTCTCTTCTATGGCAAGGATCTCGGCCAACTGATCCGCGCATATGAAGCAGAAGTCATGAAAGAAGTCGAAGGCTGGGACAAGAACAAGGTATTGGCGGCGAGCGAGCCAGACCTGATCGCCTATCTGGTTGAAAAGTATACGCTTGATCCGCCTCGTATCCTCAAAGACCAGGTGCATGTCGCTGATGAGGGAGAATGCCAGATCGATGTCAGCCATCGGTTTGAATATGACAATTGGGGACGCCCTGGCCCTCATCTTGTGCCAGGACAGTACGTGACGATTGCAATACCGTTTGAAGGGGATGGCGGTCTTTTCGGCTTTCGCGCATCCTCCTATACAACCGGCGCTGTGCGAGGGCGTGTCGCAGGCCAGGTAGTGCAGATCACCTTCCGCGACGTAGAATTGAAGGCTGAGCAGGTTCGGCAAGAGATCGACAATACGGTCAGGGAGATCGAACGGTATCTGGAATGGACCGTTAATGATTGCGGCGCCTGGAATCAGCGATTGCCATCCATCGCGACACAATGCCTACACCATCGGAAAACCCGTCTCCTGCAACAGTCGAACATGGTAAGCGCTCTTGGTCTCCCGATGAAAAGGCGGCCAGAGAGCGCAGCAAACATTGCCGTACCAGTCGCCAGAAAGAAGCGGCCTTTGGTCGTTCCGCCAACGCCAAAAGCAGCGTTTAAGCCAGAGTGGGCCTTGCCTGATGCGGAATACGATTACGTTCTTGAGATTGTCGGGCGCCTCTCGCTCACGATGGAGCGAAGCCCATCTACCTTTGCGAACATGCACGAGGAACAAATCCGCGACCTCATTCTCGTAAACCTGAATGGGCACTACGAAGGGGACGCGACCGGCGAGACATTCAATGCCCAGGGAAAGACGGACATCTTGATCCGCGCAGACGGCAAGAATGCATTCATCGCGGAATGTAAGTTCTGGGAAGGGCCAAAGACGCTGACTGCCGCCATCGATCAAATCCTTGGCTACCTGACGTGGCGCGATACCAAGGCGGCTCTTCTTGTGTTCAGCAAGAATGTCGATTTTTCGAAGGTACTTGAAGGAATCGCGGCCACGGTCCCACAGCACCCAAGTTACAAGCGGGAACTGAAAAGGGTCAGCGACACCCATGTCAGGTATCTGTTCAGCCAGCCTGGCGATCCTGACCGTGACCTTTATCTTGCTGTCCTGGCGTTCAATGTCCCCAAACAAGCCGAATGAACGCGGAGCCCCGCCGCGAGGCGCAGGGCTTTTGCGCGTAAATTGATTTCTCCTGTCAACCCGGAATATCCTGGAATTTCATAGGTTTTGTCCATTGTGGGCTCTCCGGAGCACCCCTTAGCGTCATCTGCATCGACCAACCCGGCTAGGCCTCGGGGCCGATGCAGACCGAGGCAATGACGCAAGGAGAGTTACCATGAAATCCAGCACGACCCTGAAGAACATCATCTACGTGGCGCCGGCGACCGGCATCGTTTGCGAGCCGCACAAGTTCCGCGCCGGCCACTACCGTATGGGCTTGCCGATGGCCGAAGCGGGCGGCCTGAACTACCGCAAACGCAAGATGGCCAGGAACGAAGTCGTCGTGACCAGCGAGGCCGACCTGCTCGCGAAGTTGGCCGAAGGTTTCTCGCTTAGGATGCGCCCCGTCGCCGGCCAGCGCACCCGCGACGATCAGCCGGTTCGCCGGAAGGCCAGAATGGTACCGAGCCAGTCGATCATGGTCGACGGCAAGGCACTGTGGCAAAAGACGGCGAACGGTGAAGCCGACAAGGCCAAGGCCAAAAAGGAACAGGCCCTCAAGGCGCAGGCCGCCAAGAAGGCCGCGCCCACCAAGGGCAAAAAGCCGGCGCCGAAGCCGAAGAAGGGCGTGGGCGCCTTCGCCGGCTTGGAAGCCTTCAAGCCGGAGGGCCAGCAGAAGGCCGCCTGACGCCTTCCACCCCATGTCGATCAAAGCCGGGCCTCGTGCCCGGCTTTTCTTTGCCTGAAATCAGACATGCGCTATAGGCCGTTTTGCGGCCCGTACAGCGCAGGAAGCGTTTGAAGGCTACTCAGAGCCAGCCCCCTTTTTCTTCCCCATGCTGCGTGACTCAGAAATCGACTCACGGCGCAAACAAAAAGGCCGGGACGACAGCCCCGGCCTTCCTGTTCACGTCGGCGCCGCTGGCGTCAGTTGCCGGCGACCTCGACGGTCAGGCCCGACACGAATTCATCGCGCAGGTCGAGAACGTTTCCCTCGATCATGGCCATGATCAGGTCGGCCTTGTCGCCGTCGCTGAACTCGCTGTCGTCGAAACGGCTGTCGATGTAGGTGATGGTGATCTTCTGCATTCTGATCTCCGCTGAGTTGTTGAAGTAACGCCATCAAGGCTATCAGGGCCGAATCAGGCTGCACAACGTAGTATGCACTTAATAGAATGCTGGCGGCGTCAGTGTTCAGGCGCTTCGACGCAAAAAATCTTCACGGTCGAGGTCGTCGGACAATCGATCAGAGCATTTCGGCGTGGCGTGAGAGTGCCGCACAGGTCATGTGCCCGACCCGTGCCGGCACTAGGGTATGACCCCCACCCGGTATTCCGCTTGACGAAAAAGAAAAACCCTGCCGGTGGGCCGGCCGCTTCCCAATGGCCTCATTCCGTGGCGGTCGGAAAAAAAATCTGTCACCCTGTCGCGCGGCAACTCAGATATTAGATTGAGCCCCGTAGAGTATCGGCTTTTTGAGTGGGGGAGAGCGGGCGATGGCAAGAGACCTCGAAGACAAGTTCGCCGAAATTGTTGAGGCGATTTGGCTGGAAGTGCTGGCTCATGGTTGGAACGTCGCCGACCGGCTGTTCAAGGTCGCCGGCTGGACGCTGTTGATCGGTGCAATTGAGGCGCTATACCAAAAGACTGACCTCATTGGCTTGCGCTCTGTCGAGTTCGCGCTGGTAGCGATACTTTTCATCGCCGTATTCACGTCAGTCATGAACGCCATGATCCACTATCAAGACCGCGCCAGCGAACGACTGCCAGAAAATTTGGGCTATGGCTGGCGCCTGCTAATCATGGTGGGTGTTAACATTGTCTTGGTCGCGGGCGGGATGATGCTAGCGATACCAGCCATAATCGCCGCTGTGGGCGTCGTCTTAGAGGCCCTGAACGTCAAGACGTAAGTTCGGCTCGGCTCTACGCCGCGATCCGTTCCAGGTCGGCCTGGGTGTACTGTGCCAGTTCGTCGTCGGTGACGCCGTGCAGCGTGTAGAACACGGCTTCTTCAAGGTCATACTGGCGCGGCAGCCTGCCCTTGACCCAGGTCAGCGTGTCGGCGCCGATCAATTCCATGTCGCCGTTGGCCACCAGGAGGGACAGGTCCCCTCCATGCAGCTTCACGCGCTTGTGGCCCAGTTCTTCGGAGAGGTCGCCGACTTCGGCGACGGTCAGCAGGAAGCCCTGCGAGGTCTTGAACTTGATGTCGTTGACGGACATGGGGGTAGTCATTTGATGGCCCTCCAAAGGCCGAGATGAACGCGCACTGCCAGCGGCAGTGCTTGTCGATTTTCAATGATGAAAACCGCGAGGCCTCGTTCATCCACAGTTGCTCGGGCGGAACGGCGCGGTGAGAAGATTCTAAGAGGCGGGGAGTCCGCTGTCAAATCGCCGACCGGGCGGTCACGGAGCTTTCGCACCAGTGAATAGATCGGCGGTGATGCCGGGGTAGGCGATGCTGTCGATTGCCGCCTTCAACGTGGGCAGGGACGCGCCCTTACGATACCGACCCCGCTCGCCTCCGATCTTGTGACCCGCGAGTTCGTTCGTCACGTCCGGGTTCGGGTTGCCCTCCGACAATGCCGTGATTGCGGAATGCCGCAGTCCGTGGAAGCTGACGCCAGTAATCTCGAAATGCCGTATGTGCTCGCCAAACCGCCGGCAAAAATACTGAGAGAAACGCCCGGCGGCCCCTCCTTGCGTCAACAACGGGAAAAGGCGCGTCGAACCGGCTGTGGCTTGCTCAGCGACGTAGTCGGCAAAGCCAAGGCTCAGGACCATCGCATGAAGAGGCACCCGCCGCCTTGCCGCATGGCTTTTGACCTGCTTCCCGACCTTCTCGACCTCGTCGGCATCCAAGCCTCCGTCCACGTCGATGTACAGCACATCCCCGTCGCGCTTTATGTCGGTCACGAATAGTTGGGCGATTTCCTCGGCACGAAGCGGATGAAAGGTCGCCAGTAGTGGAATCCAAAAAAAGTGATCCCGAATGACCATGTCGCCTGGAAGGCGCCGTCTCTGCTCAGACCTGCATCCTTGGTAGAACGGCGAAGTGAACCACTGCTTGAGCTGGTCGGGCGTCCAGGCATTCCGCTCTTCGCGTACATCACGTTTGCGGCCTGAAGGTCTGTGAACACCCCTGGCGACATTCACCTGAACAAAGCCCTGCTGCTCGGCCCAGCCGAGAAATGCCGACAGGTTCTTCATGTGCTTGCCCACGGTCGTCGCGGACAGGCGCGGAATCGCCTCATTGGCCTTGGTTAGCGCCACCAGTTCCTTGATGGACTTGCCCTTCAACTGGCCGGTCTTGCCGCGCAGCTTCGGCAGAACTTGGAGCATTTCGCGGAATCCGGCGATCTCCGCCTTCTGTATGTCGCGGATCGGCCGGTCGCCGAAAAACTCAATCACGAGGTCGTATGAGTTCTTGTTTTCCCGGATGGCGTCGGCCCGCCATTCTCCCCGTGCCTCTTTGTCCTCTTTGTATTTGCCGTAGGCCTGGGAAAGCGAAAGGGACGTTGAGGGTGCCGCATCGACGGCAGGCGAGGCCGGAACCGTGAACAGTGGGTCGAGGGGCTGTGCAGTGAAATCACCTTCGTATCTGGCTAGGTGGATACGGGTCGCCTCGGAATAGGCCCTGAGCGTCTTGTGGCAGAGTTCCCGATAAGCCGGGCTGCTGGGTTCCAGGGCGATGCCGGCCTGAGCCAATGCCTCGTCGACGAACTCCTGGGCATTCTCCACGAACCCCATCCGAAGCTGCTCGACAGCGCCTTCATGCCGCCGCCGCGCCGTCGCCACGCCGTTCTCGGTCCATTGCAGTTTGCGGGTGCGGTCGTACTCTGCCAGCACGTCCTCGAAGATTTCCCGCACGATGGCGTCAAGTCGGTGTTTGTCGAGTTCTGTGCCGTTCATTGCCTGCTTCAGGATGGGATCGAGCCTTGCCGACGCATACCTAGCCAGCACGACGGCCTCCGGTCTAGAGCACATCGGCAAAGCCTTCACGATTTCACTGCGGCCTGTCAATGCGGCCAGAGCTTGGGGAAGGCGCCGCCTGAAGTAGAAGCGGCCACGTTTGATAAGAAGGTGGAATGCCATCGGCGCCTCCGAGTGTTTCGAAGGGACACGGCATGGCCTTGTGTATACACGCTGTGTAACCAAAACGCCGAAATTGGCGCTGATCCGCCTGCGGCGTCGCGATTTCTCTAAGCTATTGAACTACTTGTCTGGATAGATGGCTGGGGCGCCAGGATTCGAACCTGGGAATGCCGGTACCAAAAACCGGTGTGTTAAGCCGCTTCACCACGCCCC
>PFFW01000173.1 GCA_002781745.1 Rhodospirillales bacterium CG15_BIG_FIL_POST_REV_8_21_14_020_66_15 | reverse complement strand
TTTCTTCTCGAACACGTCCTTGTATTCGGCGCGGAGCGCCATGACGTTGCCCATGTCGACCTCGTTCCAGGTCGTCAGCATGGCCGCCGTGTTCTGCGCCTCCTTCAGGCGCCGGGCGATGACCTGGCGCAGCTTGGACAGCTTGACCCGCTCCTCGCGGTCGTTGGGCGCGCGGGGCGGGCGCGGCGCGAACATGTTCTCGGTCGTCAGGACCGGGGCCTGGGCGGGAGCGGCGGCGGGGGCCGCCGGCGCCGCCTGGGCCTGGCGCCGGGCCGTGCCGGCCTGCAGGGCGGCCAGCACGTCGCCCTTGGTAAGGCGGCCCTGGGGGCCGGTGCCGGAAATGCGCGTCGGGTCCAGGTCGTTGTCCTCGACCATCTTGCGCACGGCGGGAGAGAGCGGCGGACGATTGCCGGAGGCGGCGGGCGCCGCCGCAGGCGCCGGCGCGGCGGCGGGAGCAGGGGCGGCCTTGGCGGGGGCAGCGGCGGCAGGGGCCGCAGCGGCGGTGCCTGTTTGACTCGGGGCGGCGCCGACCTCGATGGCGCCGATCTTCACGCCCGGGCCCACTTCCGCGCCCGCCTGGGCGTCGATGGAGGCGAGCCGGCCGGCGGCGGGGGCGTTGACCTCGATGGTCACCTTGTCCGTCTCGACCTCGACCAGGACCTCGTCGGCGGCGACGACGTCGCCGACCTGCTTGGTCCAGGCGCCCAGCGTGCCCGTGGACACGCTTTCGCCCATGGTCGGGGTGACGATGTCGACCGTCTTGCCGCCGCCCGACTTGGCGGGTGCGGGCGCGGCAACGGGAGCCGCCGGCTTGGCGGCCTTGGCGGGGGCGGCGCCTTCCTCGATGGTGGCCAGCAGGGCCCCGACGGCGACCGTGGTTCCCTCGGCGGCGGAGATCGCGCCCATCGTTCCGGCGGCGGGGGCGTTGACCTCGATGGTCACCTTGTCGGTTTCCAGCTCGACCAGCGGTTCGTCCATCTGGACGGCGTCGCCCGGCCCCTTGGTCCATTTGCCGACGGTCGCCTCCGTGACGGATTCCCCCAATGTCGGGACGGTTACTTCAACGGTCATGAATTCTTCCCCTGCTTATTATCGACTGCCCGAAACCCTGCGACCGGCCCCGGTATTACTTCCTCGCCCTGGCCGGCGCCTTGGTCCGGGTGCCGGGCGACGGCTGGACGGTGAGCGCGGCGCCCAGGAAGGCCTCCAGCTCCGCCTTGTGCTTGCTGGCGATGCCCGTCGCGGGCGCGGCGGCGGCGGCGCGCCCGGCGTAAAGCGACTTGGCCTGCTGCAGCTTCAGTTCCTCCATCACCGCCTGCAGCGGCTCCAGGACGAAATTCCACGACCCCATGTTCTTGGGTTCTTCCTGGCACCACATGATCTCGGCGTTCTTGAAGCGCCGAAGCTCTTCGACCAGGGCCGAATGGGGGAACGGGTAAAGCTGTTCCACGCGCATCAGGTAGACGTCCTTGATGCCGCGGCTGGCGCGTTCTTCGAACAGGTCGTAATAGACCTTGCCCGAGCACAGAACGACGCGCTTGATCTTGCCGTCTGGCGCCAGGTCGTCCGACGACTGCGCATCGTCCCACAGCACGCGGTGGAACGTGGTATTGGGCCCCATCTCGTCCAGACGTGAGACGCAGAGCTTGTGGCGCAAGAGCGATTTTGGCGTCATCAGGATCAGCGGCTTGCGGAAGTTGCGCTTCAACTGGCGGCGCAGCACGTGGAAATAGTTGGCGGGCGTGGTGCAGTTGCAGACCTGCCAGTTGTCGTCGGCCGAGGCCTGCAGATAACGCTCCAGGCGGGCCGACGAATGCTCCGGTCCCTGGCCTTCGTAACCGTGGGGCAGCAGCATGACCAGACCGCACATGCGCAGCCACTTCTGTTCGCCCGACGAAATGAACTGGTCGATGATGACCTGGGCGCCGTTGGCGAAGTCGCCGAACTGGGCCTCCCACAGGACCAGCGTTTGCGGTTCGGCCAGCGAATAGCCGTATTCGAAGCCGAGCACGCCGAATTCCGACAGCGGCGAGTTCAGGACCTCGAAGGGCGCTTGGCCGAAGCGGATGTTGGAAAGCGGCGTGTGGCGGTCCTCGGACTCCTGGTCGATCAGCACGGAATGGCGTTGCGAGAAGGTGCCGCGTTCCGAATCTTCGCCCGACAGGCGCACCGGATGGCCCTCGACCAGCAGCGTGCCGAAGGCCAGCGCCTCGGCCGTCGACCAGTCGATGCCCTGGCCCGTCTCGATCATCTGGGCCTTGGCCTCAAGCTGGCGCGCGACCTTGGAATGGACGTTGAAGTTCTCCGGCACGCGGGTCAACGCCATGCCCACTTCCTTCAGGAACTCGATGGACACGCTCGTCTCGCCGCGCCGCGCGTCGCCCGACGCCACGGCCATGCCCGCCCACACGCCATCCATCCAGTCGGCCTTGTTGGGCTTGTAGCCCCGCGACGCCTCGAACGCTTCATCCATGGTGGTGATGAAGTTCTGCATCTGGGTCTCTATTTCCGTCTCGCTCATCACGCCTTCGCGGATCAGCTTCTGGGCGTAGATGTTCAGCGTCGTCGGATGGACCTGGATGGTCTTGTACATCCGGGGCTGGGTGAACATCGGTTCGTCGCCTTCGTTATGGCCGTGGCGGCGATAGCAGATCATGTCGATCACCACGTCCTTCTTGAACCGCTGGCGGTATTCCGTGGCGATGCGCGCGGTATGGACGACGGCTTCCACGTCGTCGGCGTTGACGTGGAAGATGGGGGCCGCGACGATCTTCGCCGCGTCCGAGCAATAGGGCGACGAACGGTGCTGCCTGGGGTTGGTGGTGAAGCCGATCTGGTTGTTGATGATGATGTGGATCGTGCCGCCGGTCTGGTAGCCCTTGAGGTTGGAGAGGTCCAGGGTCTCCTGCACCAGGCCCTGGCCCATGAAGGCCGCGTCGCCGTGCAAGAGGATGGTCATGACCTTTTCCATCTCGGGGTCGTTGCGCTGTCGCTGCTTGGCCAGCGCCTTGCCCAGGCAGACCGTGTTGACGCATTCCAGGTGTGACGGGTTGGCGGTCAGCGACAGGTGTACCGAGCGGCCGTCGAACACGCGGTCGGCGGAAGCGCCCAGGTGGTACTTCACGTCGCCGGACCCGCCCACGTCCTCGGGCTTCGACGCCCCACCCTGGAATTCGTTGAGGATTGCCTGGAACGGCTTGCCCATGACGTTGGCCAGCACGTTGAGGCGCCCGCGATGGGCCATGCCGAGCACGATCTCCTCGATGCCCAACTGGCTGCCACGCTTGAAGATCTGCTCCATGGCCGGAACCAGCGACTCGCCGCCGTCCAGGCCGAACCGCTTGGTGCCCGTGAACTTCTTGTCCAGGTAGCGCTCGAAGCCTTCCGTCTCGATCAGCCGGTTGAGGATGGCGCGCTTGCCCTCGTTCGTGAACGAGGTCTGGTTGCGGATGCGCTCGATGCGTTCCTGCAGCCAGGATTTCTCCTCCGGATCCTGGATGTGCATGAATTCGATCCCGATGGACCCGCAATAGGTCTCCTTCAGGATCTGCATGATGGTGCGCAGGCTGGCGGTTTCCAGGCCAAGCACGTAGTTGATGAAGATTTCGCGGTCCCAGTCCTTGTCCGTGAACCCGTAGGTCGCCGGGTCCAGTTCGGAATGAGGCTCCGGCTCGGTCAGGCCGAGCGGGTCCAGGTTGGCGTGCAGGTGGCCGCGCACGCGGTAGTGGCGGATCAGCATGAGGGCGCGCAGGCTGTCGAGTGTCGCCTCGCGCACCTTGGGCGTGCTCAGGCGTTCCTGCGCGGGCTCCGCCTCGCCCCGCCGTTCGTCGCGGCGGCGGCCCTGCTGGCCGGCGGTCAGGTGATCGGTCAGCGGGACGACGTCTCCGTGGCCGAGGATTTTTTCCGATCGCGGCGCCCAGCTTGCGCCGTCCTGCTCGCGGGCGAAGCTGCGCGCGTCGTCTTCCAGGCTTTTGAAGAAGTCCTGCCAGCGAAGGTCGACGGAACCGGGGTCGTCCATGTAGCGCTCATAAAGCTCCGCCACGTAGACGCTGTTGCCGGAATAAAGGAACTGTGTCGGATCGAGATCGATTTCCGTCATGCCGATAAGGCGCGAGCCCGGCGCGCCCTCCCTGGTTTGGGGGGCCGCGCCGGGTCGATCCCAGGCGCGGGTTACCCCTTGAACACCTTCATCATCGTTTCACCGAGGGCCGCCGGCGAATCCGAAACGTGGATTCCAGCGGCCTTCATGGCGTCGATCTTATCTTCCGCACCGCCTTTACCGCCAGAGATAATCGCACCGGCATGGCCCATCCGGCGGCCCGGAGGAGCCGTGCGGCCGGCGATGAAACCGACGACCGGCTTCTTGGTGCCTGACGCCTTGAGGAAAGCCGCGCCCTCTTCCTCGGCGGAACCGCCGATCTCGCCGATCATCACGATCGCCTTGGTGGCGTCGTCCTCGACGAACATCTTAAGGCAGTCAACGAAGTTGGTGCCGTTGATGGGGTCGCCGCCGATGCCGATGCAGGTCGTCTGGCCCAGGCCGGGCTTGGTCGTCTGCGCCACGGCTTCATAGGTCAGGGTGCCCGAGCGGGACACGATACCGACCACGCCCGGCTTGTGGATGTGGCCCGGCATGATGCCGATCTTGCACTCGCCCGGCGTGATGACGCCCGGGCAGTTCGGCCCGATCAGGCGGGTCTTGGAGCCCTGAAGGGCGCGCTTCACCGCCAGCATGTCCTTCACCGGGATGCCTTCGGTGATGCAGATGGCGAGCGGAATTTCGGCGTCGATGGCTTCCAGGATCGCGTCGGCCGCGAAGGGCGGCGGCACGTAGATCACGGAGGCGTCGGCGCCGGTGGTCTCGCGGGCGTCCTTCACCGTGTCGAACACGGGCAGGTCCAGGTGCTTGGAGCCGCCCTTGCCCGGCGTCACGCCGCCGACCATGTTGGTGCCGTAGGCGATCGCCTGTTCGGAATGGAAGGTGCCCTGCGCACCCGTGAAGCCCTGGCAGATGACCCGGGTGTTCTTGTTGACCAGAACCGACATGATTACGCGGCCTCCTTCACGGCTTGGACGATCTTGCGAGCGGCGTCGCCCAGGTCGTCGGCGGATTTGATGGGAAGCCCCGAATCGGCGAGGATCTGCTTGCCCTTTTCGACGTTGGTGCCTTCCAGGCGGACCACCAGGGGCACGCTCAGGCTGACTTCCTTGGCGGCCGCGACCACGCCCTCGGCGATGACGTCGCAGCGCATGATGCCGCCGAAGATGTTGACCAGGATGCCTTCCACGTTGGGATCCGACAGGATGATCTTGAAGGCCTCGGTGACGCGCTCCTTGGTGGCGCCGCCGCCGACGTCGAGGAAGTTGGCGGGCGAGCCGCCTTCCAGCTGGATGATGTCCATGGTCGCCATGGCCAGACCGGCGCCGTTGACCATGCAGCCGATCGAGCCGTCGAGCTTGATGTAGTTGAGCTCGTGCCTGGCGGCTTCCAGTTCGGTGGGATCCTCTTCGTCCTCGTCGCGCAATTCGGCCACGTCCTTGTGGCGGAACAGCGCGTTGTCGTCGAAGTTCATCTTGGCGTCGAGCGCGATGACGTCGCCCGCGCCGGTGACGACCAGCGGGTTGATTTCGACCAGCGAGCAGTCCAGGTCCATGAACGCCTGGTAGAGCGCCAGCACGAACTTGACGCCGGACTTCACCTGGTTGCCTTCAAGGCCCAGGCCGAAGGCGATGCGCCGGGCGTGGAACGCCTGGATGCCGGTGGCCGGGTCGATGAACACCTTGATGATCTTTTCCGGGGTGTTGTGGGCCACGTCCTCGATGTCCATGCCGCCCTCGGTGGACGCCATGATGACGATACGCGACGAGTCCCGGTCGAGCAGCACCGACAGATACAGCTCGCGGGCGATGTCGCAGCCTTCCTCGATGTAGAGACGCTTGACTTCCTTGCCCTCGGGGCCGGTCTGCTTGGTGACCAGAACCTTGCCCAGCATTTCGCCCGCGTTCGCCTTGACGTCGTCGACGGACTTGACGACACGGACGCCGCCCTTGCCGTCCTCAAAGCCTTTGAACTTGCCGGCGCCACGGCCGCCCGCATGGATCTGGGACTTGACCACGTACACGGGCCCGCCCAGTTCCTGGGCGGCCGAAACGGCCTCGTCGACGGTATAGGCGACCTTGCCCTTCGGCACGGCGACCCCGTATTTGGCAAGCAGCTGCTTGCCCTGGTACTCATGGATATTCATTGCGTCCCCTCAAACTCCCAACTCTGCTGGTTAAGTTTCCCTGAAAAAAACCGGCCCGCGCCCGGGGGACGGGCGCGGGCGGTCGCTCAAAACTACTTCTTCGTTTCGTCCGGCGTCGCGGGTGCCGCGGCGGGCGCGGCCTTCTTCGCCGGGGCCTTGCGGGCCCCCGGTTTCTTCGCCGCGGCCTTCTTGGCGGGTGCCTTCTTCTTGGCCGGCGCCTTCTTGGCGGCCGCGGCGGCCTTCTTCATCAGGCGCTGGGTCACGGCGAGCAGGCCCTTCACGGCCGCGACGGACGCCTTGAACATGGCCTTCTCGTCGGCATCCAGCTGAATCTCGACGATGCGCTCGACGCCCCGGGCGCCGATTACCGTCGGCACGCCCACGTACATGCCCTTGACCCCGTATTCGCCCGACAGATAGGCGGCGCAGGGCAGGACGCGTTTTTTGTCCTTCAGGTAGCTCTCCGCCATCTGGATGGCCGACGACGCCGGCGCATAGAACGCGGAGCCGGTCTTCAGCAGTGCGACGATCTCGCCGCCGCCCATGCGGGTGCGCTGGACGATGGCGTCGATGTTGGCCTGGGTCGTCCATTTCATCTTGATCAGGTCGGGCACGGGAATGCCGGCGACCGTGGAATAACGCACCGACGGCACCATGGTGTCGCCGTGGCCGCCCAGCACGAAGGCCGTGACGTCTTCGACCGAAACCTTGAATTCCTCGGCCAGGAAGTGGCGGAACCGCGCGCTGTCGAGCACGCCGGCCATGCCGACCACCTTACGGTGGGGCAGGCCCGAGGCGTCGCGCAGGACCTGAACCATGGCGTCCAGCGGGTTGGTGATGCAGATGACGAAGGCGTTCGGCGCGTACTTCTTGATGCCGGCGCCCACGGACTGCATGACCGAGGTGTTGATGCCGATCAGGTCGTCGCGGCTCATGCCCGGCTTGCGGGCGACGCCGGCGGTGACGATGCAGACGTCGGCGCCGCGGATGGCGGCGTAGCTGTTCGCGCCCTTCATGTTGGAATCGAAGCCTTCGACGGGGCCCGATTCAGCGATGTCCAAAGCCTTGCCCTGGGGAATGCCGTCGACGATGTCGAAAAGCACCAC
>PFFW01000108.1 GCA_002781745.1 Rhodospirillales bacterium CG15_BIG_FIL_POST_REV_8_21_14_020_66_15 | reverse complement strand
GACTTCGAGGCATGGACCGGCAACGTCCGATTGCTGAACGAACGCGATATCAGCGCGGAAATCCCCTACACCGTCGACGCCGACGGCCGCTTCACCGCCGAAGCCCCCGGCTTCGAGGGCGGCCAGGTCATCACCGAGGCGGGCAGGAAGGGCGACGCCAACGACCGCGTCATCAAGGCCTTGGCCGAGGGCGGCAAACTGATCGCGCGCGGGCGGCTGAAGCATCAGTACCCCCATTCCTGGCGGTCGAAGAAGCCGGTCATCTTCCGCAACACGCCGCAGTGGTTCATCGCCATGGACCGCGACTTCGCCGTGCCGGGCGGCGGCGGCCAAGCCAGCCTGCGCGACGTCGCGCTGGGCGCCATCGGTCAGACGCAATTCGTGCCCGGCGCCGGGCAGGCCCGCCTGCACGCCATGATACAGAACCGCCCGGACTGGGTGATCTCGCGCCAGCGCGCCTGGGGCGTGCCGATCACGGTGTTCGTGCACAAGGAAACGGGGGAACTGCTGCGCGACGCCGCCGTCAACGCCCGCATCGTCGAGGCCGTGGAGGCCGAGGGCGCCGACGCCTGGTTCGCCTCCGACCCGTCGCGTTTCCTCGGCGACAACCACAGCGCCGGCGACTACGAGCAGGTGATGGACATCCTGGACGTCTGGTTCGATTCCGGATCGACCCATTCCTTCGTCCTGGAACAGCGGGACGACCTCTCGTGGCCCGCCGCGCTGTACCTGGAGGGCACGGACCAGCATCGCGGCTGGTTCCATTCCTCGCTGCTGGAATCCTGCGGCACGCGGGGCCGCGCCCCCTACGAGGCGGTGCTGACCCACGGCTTCGTGATGGCCGAGGACGGCCAGAAGATGTCCAAGTCCCTGGGCAATATCGTCGCCCCCCAGGACGTCTGCAATCAGCACGGCGCCGACATCCTGCGGCTGTGGGTCGTCGGCTCCAACTATTCCGAGGACCTGCGCATCGGGCCCGAGATCCTGAAGTTTCACGCCGACATATACCGGCGCCTGCGCAACACGCTGCGCTACCTGCTGGGCAACCTGGACGGCTTCCATGCGGGCGAGCGCATCGACGTGGCCGAGATGCCGGAGCTGGAACGCTGGGTGCTGGGCCGCCTGTGGCGGCTCGACAGGATGCTGCGCGACGCCTGCGACAGTTTCGAATTCCACGGCGTGTTCACGGAGCTGCACAACTTCTGCGCCGTCGACCTGTCGGCCTTTTATTTCGATATCCGCAAGGACACACTGTACTGCGACCGGCCCGATTCCGTCGAGCGCCGGGCCGCGCGCACGGTGCTGGACGAGCTGTTCAGCTGCCTGACCGCCTGGCTGGCGCCGTTCCTCTGCTTCACCGCCGAGGAAGCCTGGCAGGCGCGCCTCGCGGCGCCGGACGCGGCCGACAGCGTCCATCGACGCCAGTTTCCGGATATCCCAGACGCCTGGCACGACGAGACGCTGGAGGCCAAGTGGCGCATCGTGCGCCAGGTGCGCCGCGCCGTCACCGGGGCGCTGGAACTGGAACGGGCGGAAAAGCGCATCGGCGCCTCCCTGCAGGCCCATGTCACCGTGCACGTGACGGCGGAGCAGGCGGCGGCCCTCGCGGGCCTGGACCTGTCCGAGATATTCATCACCTCGTCGGGCGAGATCACGACGGCCCCGGCGCCGGCGGGTGCCTTCACCGCCTCCGACGCGCCCGGCGTCGCGGTCGTGCCGGTGCTGGCCGCGGGGACGAAGTGCGAGCGCTGCTGGAAGGTGCTGGAGGACGTCGGATCGGACCCCGGCCATCCGACGATCTGCGGCCGCTGCGCCGACGCCGTGCGCCATTCGCCGCTGGCCGCCGAATAGGCCCCGGGTGACCGATCACCGGACATCGCTGCGCCGCCAGGGCCTGGGGCTGGCGGTTCTCGTCATCCTGCTCGATCAGGCCAGCAAGTGGTGGATCCTCACGGACGTCATGAACCCGCCCCGGGTGATCGAGGTCCTGCCCTTCGCCAATCTGGTCCTGGTGTGGAACCGGGGCGTCAGCTTCGGCCTGTTCAACACGGAATCGGACCACGGCCCCCTGATCCTGTCGGCCGTCGCCGTGGCGGTCTGCATTCTGCTGCTGGTCTGGCTGTTCCGCGGGCCGGAGCGCGCCGCCGGATGGGGAATCGGGCTGATCGTGGGGGGCGCGCTCGGCAACGTGGTGGACCGCGTGATTCACGGCGCCGTGGCCGATTTCGTCGACCTGCATGCTTTCGGCTATCACTGGCCCGCCTTCAACGTGGCGGACAGCGCGATCACCCTGGGTGCGGGACTCATGATCCTTGATTCCTTGTTTCATCGGGATAAATCATCGTAGATTGGTGGGTGTCGGCGGACGGCGCGGAACGCGCCCCGCCGCGGGAAATTTCCCTGGGCGCGACGAGTTGGGCATGAAACGGCATTTGGCACGAGCGACGGGCATTTTTCTGGTCCTTCTGATGGCGGTCAGTCTGGGCGCCTGCGAATCCGCCAAGCGCGCGCTTTCCGGCGGCAAGAGGGCGCCCGACGAATTCGCCGTCTACAAGCGCCCGCCGCTGTCGCTGCCCCCCGATTACGCGTTGCGCCCGCCCGAGCCGGGACGCGAGCAGCTTGAGACCTACAGCCCCCGCGATCAGGCCCGTGCCGCGATCCTGCGCCGCCCGGTGCAGAGGCAACCCCTGGTCGAGACCACGCCCGGCCTGGCCGCCCTCATGGAAATGACCGGGGCGACGGAAGCCGATCCTTCGATCCGCAATATCGTCGACGAGGAAACCCTGGCGATGTCCGAAGAGGACCGCCGCCTGATCGACAAGCTGATCTTCTGGGTCGACAATCCTGAATTCCCCGGCACCGTCGTCGACCCGGCGGCGGAACAGCGGCGGCTTCTGGAAACCCAGGCGCTGGGCAAGCCGATCAACGAGGGCAAGACTCCCGAGATCAGGCGCGAGGCGCGCAAGAAGGGTATCCTCGGCTTTTGACCGACGGCGGCTCACGTGCCATGAAATGGCCGTGATCTCCCCCACAATACATTGCCACGAACGGTCGCACCCCTTATGTGTCGAGAGACGGCCGTGCCGTCCGCCGCCCGTCCGCAACCCGCCACAGGTGCCGTCCCCGACATGTCCCCGTCCCCCGCACTCCGCCGCCGGTCCGTTTCGAACCCGCGCCTGCTGATCCTGGGGATGGCGCTGCTGGCCACGGTCCTGACGCTTGCCGTCCATCCGGCCCGCGCCAGGATGTTCAGCCCCGAGACCTTCACCCTGAAGAACGGGATGCAGGTGGTGGTCGTGTCCAACCACCGCGCCCCCGTGGTCACCCACATGGTGTGGTACAAGGTGGGGTCCGCCGACGAACAGTCGGGCTATTCGGGCATCGCCCATTTCCTGGAGCATCTGATGTTCAAGGGCACCAGGAAGCGGAAGCCGGGCGAGTTCTCCCGGCTCGTCGCCCGCTACGGCGGCCAGGAGAACGCCTTCACCTCCTATGACTACACCGCCTATCACCAGACCATCGCCCGCAAGCACCTGGAACTGGTGATGGAGATGGAGGCCGACCGCATGACCAATCTGGTCCTGACGGACGAGATCATCGAACCGGAGCGCCAGGTGGTGCGCGAGGAACGGCGGTCGCGCACGGACAACAATCCGGCGGCGATCCTGAGCGAATACGTGTCGGAGGCGCTCTACCGCAATTACCCCTACCGGCGCCCGGTCATCGGCTACGACCACGAGATCGTCGCCATGACGCGCCGTAACATTGTCGATTTCTACAAGCGCTGGTACGCGCCCAACAACGCGATCCTGGTGGTCGCCGGCGACATCACGGCGAAGGAGTTGAAGCCGCTGGCCGAAAAATACTACGGCGTGATTCCGCCGGCGCCCGAGATCAAGCGCCAGCGCCCCGCCGAGCCGCCGCAGGAGGCGGCGCGCATCGTCGCCATGCAGCACACCCAGGTGCGCCAGCCGCAGTGGCAGCGATCCTATCTGGCCCCCAGCTATCTTTACGGCGAAACGCAGCATGCCTACGCCCTGCAGGTCCTGACCGAAATCCTGGGCGGCGGCGGCACCTCGCGCCTATACCGCAAACTGGTCATCGACGACGGCAAGGCGGTCGGCGCCGGCACGTACTATGCCGCGGATGCCCTGGGCCCCGGCCAATTCACGGTCTACGCCAGCCCGCGGCCGGGAGTCAGCCTGCCGGATGTCGAGCTGGCCGTCGACGCCGAGATCGAGCGGATCAAGAACGAGGGCGTCACCGCGGCCGAGGTGGCCCGCGCCACGACGCGGCTGATCGCCAGCGCCGTGTTCGCCCGCGATTCCTTCACCGCCGGGGCACGGGTCCTGGGGTCGGCGCTGGCCGTCGGCCAGAAGGTGGCGGACGTGGAGGCCTGGCCCGACCGTATTGCGAAGGTTACCGCCGAACAGGTCCGGGCCGCCGCCAAGTACGTGTTCGTCAAGAAACGCTCGGTGACGGCCTTCCTTGTCGAAGACAAGGGGACGCCGGAATGAGCGGCCGTCTCGCACGCGCCGTCCTGACCACGGCGGCCCTGATCCTCGTCCTTTACGCGGGACCGGCCCAGGCGACGAAGATCGAGCGTGTGGTCAGCCCCAGCGGGATCGAGGCCTGGCTGGTCGAGGACCATCTCAACCCCATCATCTCCCTGCGCCTGGCGTTCCGCGGCGGCGGCGCCCTCGACCCCAGGGGCAAGGAAGGCCTCGCCAACATGGTTTCCACCCTGCTTGACGAAGGGGCCGGGGATCTGGACTCCAAGACCTTCCAGCAGACCCTGACGGACAAGTCCATCACGCTGCGCTTCGATGCGGCGCGCGACAGCTTCGGCGCGCGCGTGCAGACCCTGACCGAATTCCGCGACCTCGCCTTCGACCTGTTGCGCCAGGCCATGACCATGCCGCGTTTCGACGCGGAACCGGTCGAGCGCCTGCGCGCCCAGATCCTGGCCAAGCTGCGCCACGAATCCGAAGATGCCGACGCCGTCGCCGGCAAGGCGCTGATGGCCGCACTCTATCCGGACCATCCCTACGGCCGGCCGACGGACGGCACCTTGGAAAGCGTGGCCGCCATCCAGGTCGCCGACCTGCGCCGGTTCGTCAAGGAACGGCTGGCCCGCGACACTCTGTACATCGGCGTCGTCGGCGACATCACGGCGGAACAACTGGCGCCGCTTCTCGACCAGACCTTCGGCCCCCTGCCCGCCAAGGCCGCGCCGTGGCAGGTCCCCCTGACCGAGCCCAGGACCGACGGCCGCCTCGTCGTCATCGACAAGCCCCTGAAGCAGAGCAACATCCTGTTCGCCGACAAGGGCATCATGCGCAACGACCCGGATTTCTATGCCGCCTTTGTGATGAACCACATCCTCGGCGGCGGCGGGTTCACGTCGCGGCTGTACCGCGAAGTGCGGGAAAAGCGGGGCCTGGCCTATTCGGTCTATTCCTATCTCCATCCCATGGACCGTTCGGCGGTCTATCTGGGCGGAGCCGGCACGGCCAACGCGCGGGTGTCGGAAACGCTCAACGTCGTCCGCGACGAATGGGCCAAGCTGGCCAAGGACGGCGTGACCGAGGCCGAACTGACCGCCGCCAAGCAATTCCTGACCGGCTCGTTCCCACTGCGTTTCACGGCGACGGAACGAATCGCCTCCATGCTGGTCGGCATGCAGATGGAAGACCTGGGCATGGACTATCTCGACAAGCGCAACGGCTATATCGAGGCGGTGACCCTCGACGATATCCGCCGCGTCGCGCGGAAACTCTTGCATCCGGACGACCTGACCATCGTCGTGGTCGGCCAGCCCAAGGACGTCAAGCAGGCGCCCTGACCCCCGCCGTTGGCGGCGCCGTGGCCGGGTGGTACTCTCGCCCGCGCACCGTTCCCCCGGAGGACCAGAGACTCCCATGCCGTCCCCCCACCCCTCGCCGGCCTGGCAGGCGCTCGCCGACCACCACCGGGCGGTCGATGGGGTTCACCTGCGGGACCTTCTGGACGGCGATCCGGGCCGCGCGCACGCCCTCGCCTTCGCCCTCGACGGCCTGTTCATCGATTTTTCAAAGAACCGCATCACCCGGGAAACCCTGGGTCTGCTGCTCGGCCTCGCCGGCGAACGCGGGGTCGAGGCGCGGCGCGCCGCCATGGCCGCCGGCGAACCCGTCAACGAAACGGAGGGCCGGGCCGCCCTGCACATGGCGCTGCGCGCCCGGGCCGAGGACGGCTTTGCCGTCGGCGGCGCGGCGGTCCACGGCGAGGTCCGGGCGGTGCTCGACCGCATGGCCGCCTTCGCCGGCGAGGTCGAGAGCGGCGCGCGCCGGGGGGCGACCGGCAGGGCCTTCACGGACGTCGTCAACATCGGCATCGGCGGCTCGGACCAGGGGCCGCGTCTCGCCTGCCGGGCGCTTTCACCCTATCGGCGGCGCGGGCTGACACCCCGGTTCGTTTCCAACGTCGACGCCACGGACCTCTCGGAGGCGCTCAACGCCTGCGATCCGGAAACGACCCTGTTCGTCGTCTCGTCCAAGACCTTCACGACCCAGGAGACCATGACCAACGCCATGACGGCGCGGCGCTGGTTGACCGAGGCTTTGGGATCGGACGCGGTCGTCCGCCATTTCTGCGCCGTCACCACCAACGTCGACGCCGCCCGCGATTTCGGCATGACGGCGGACGCCCTGTTCGCCTTCTGGGACTGGGTCGGCGGGCGCTTTTCCGTGTGGTCGGCGATCGGCCTGCCGCTGGCCCTGACGGCGGGAATGGACGTGTTCCGCGCGTTCCTAGCGGGGGGGCGCGAGATGGACCGCCATTTCCTGGACGCCCCCCTGCAAGCGAACCTGCCCGTGCTGCTGGCCCTCGTCGGCGTCTGGAATCGCAACTTCGAGGGCGCGGCGGCCCATGCGGTGCTGCCCTACGACCAGCTGCTGGCGGGACTGCCGGCCTATCTGCAGCAGCTTGAGATGGAAAGCAACGGCAAGGCCGTGGGATTGGACGGCGCGCCCGTCGCCTGCGCCACGGCGCCGGTCGTGTTCGGCCAGGCGGGCACCGACGGCCAGCACGCGTTCTACCAGCTTCTCCACCAGGGCACGGACCTGGTCTCGTCCGATTTCATCGCCGCCGTGGACGCCGCCAACCCGGCGGGCGACCACCATGACAAGCTGCTCGCCAACTTCCTGGCTCAGACGGCGGCCCTGGCGCTGGGCCGCGAGGTCGGCCCGGGCGTACCGCCGCACAAGGCCTTTCCCGGCAACCGGCCGACGACCTCGATTCTGCTCGACCGCCTGGACCCGCGCGCGCTCGGCATGCTGCTGGCGCTCTACGAGCACAAGGTGTTCGTCCAGGGCGTTATATGGAACGTCAACTCATTTGACCAGTTCGGGGTGGAATTGGGCAAGGAACTG
>PFFW01000130.1 GCA_002781745.1 Rhodospirillales bacterium CG15_BIG_FIL_POST_REV_8_21_14_020_66_15 | reverse complement strand
ACTACTGCGTCGCCAACATGCCGGGGGCGGTCGCCCATACCTCGACCTATGCGCTGAACAACGCGACCCTGCCCTTCGTCCTGGCGCTGGCCGGCAAGGGGGCGGGAAAGGCGCTGGCCGACGACTCGCACCTGCTGGCCGGGCTCAACGTCCACCGTGGCAAGCTGACCTACAAGGCCGTGGCCGAGGCCCAGGACCTGCCGTTCGAGGAGCCGCGCGCCGCCCTGGGTGTCTAGAACGGCGACAAACCGCATAAAAATTCCAAAAACGGGACGATATCGCGCCACAAACCGGTTTCTGGCCGGACGAAAAGGCGGTAACTGGCCCTATCCCCTGGATCGGGGAGCGCCTACCTACATCCGCATGGAGCGCGGGGTCGTCCGGCGCCGCGCGCCCGCCGCGTCAAGAGGTGGTATAACCGTCGCCATCAACGGTCCGAGCCGGCGCCCAGGGGGCGACGGACGGGCAAGCCGCATAACGGGAGGATCCCAAGCATGACCAAGATGAACACGGAAGAGGCCTTCGTTAAGGTCCTGCAGATGCACGGCATCCAGCATGCCTTCGGCATCATCGGCTCGGCCATGATGCCGATCTCGGACCTGTTCCCCAAGGCGGGGATCGCCTTCTGGGACTGCGCCCACGAATGCAACGCCGGCATGATGGCCGACGGCTACACGCGGTCCTCGGGCAAGATGGCCATGTGCGTGGCGCAGAACGGCCCCGGCATCACCAACTTCGTGACCCCGGTCAAGACCGCCTATTGGAACCACACGCCGCTGCTGCTGGTCACGCCGCAGGCCGCCAACAAGACCATCGGCCAGGGCGGCTTCCAGGAGATCCCGCAGATGGCCCTGTTCGCGGACATGGTCTGCTATCAGGAAGAGGTCCGCGACCCGTCGCGCATCGCCGAGGTGCTGAACCGCGTGATCACCGAAGCCTGGCGCGGCTCCGCTCCGGCGCAGATCAACGTGCCGCGCGATTTCTGGACCCAGGTGATCGACATCGAGCTGCCGCAGATCGTGCGCATCGAGCGCCCGTCGGGCGGCAAGCAGGCGATCGCCGACGCCGCCAAGCTGCTGTCCTCGGCCAAGTTCCCGGTCATCCTGAACGGCGCCGGCGTGGTGCTGTCGGGCGGCATCGACGCCTCCAGGCAGCTCGCCGAACGCCTGTCGGCGCCGGTGTGCTGCGGCTATCAGCACAACGACGCGTTCCCCGGCTCGCACCCCCTGTTCGCCGGGCCGCTGGGCTACAACGGCTCCAAGGCCGGCATGGAACTGATCTCCAAGGCCGACGTGGTGCTGGCCCTCGGCACGCGGCTGAACCCGTTCTCGACCCTGCCGGGCTACGGCATCGACTACTGGCCCAAGAACGCCAAGATCATCCAGGTCGACATCAAGGCCGAGCGCATCGGCCTGACCAAAAAGGTCGACGTCGCCATCCAGGGCGACGCCAAGCAGGTCGCCGAACAGCTTCTGGCGGGCCTGTCGGCCGAGGCCGGCAACGCCGGGCGCAAGGAACGCGAGGACCTGATCGCCACCACCAAGTCGCGCTGGCTGCAGCAGCTCGCCTCCATGGACCACGAGGACGACGATCCGGGCACCACCTGGAACGAGCGGGCCCGCAACAAACACCCCGAGCGCATGTCGCCGCGCATGGCCTGGCGCGCCATCCAGGCGGCCCTGCCGCGCGACGCCATCATCTCCTCCGACATCGGCAACAATTGCGCCATCGGCAACGCCTATCCGACCTTCGAACAGGGCCGCAAGTATCTGGCCCCCGGCCTGTTCGGGCCCTGCGGCTACGGCTTCCCGTCGATCCTGGGCGCCAAGATCGCCTGTCCGGACACGCCCGTCGTCGGCTTCGCCGGGGACGGCGCCTTCGGCATCTCCATGAACGAGATGACCGCCTGCGGCCGCGACGAATGGCCGGCCATCACCATGATCATCTTCCGCAACTACCAGTGGGGCGCGGAAAAGCGCAACACGACGCTGTGGTACGCCGACAACTTCGTCGGCACCGAACTGGACCTCGATGTGCAATACGCCAGGATCGCCGAGGCCTGCGGTCTCAAGGGCGTGCAGGTCACCAGCATGCAGGAACTGACCGACGCGCTGAACGCCGCGGTCAAGGCGCAGATGGAGAACAAGGTCACCACCTTCATCGAGGTGATCCTGAACCAGGAACTGGGCGAACCGTTCCGCCGCGACGCCATGAAGGCGCCGGTCGAGGTCGCTGGGATCAGCGCCGGCGACATGCGTCCTCAGAAAGGGGCTGCCTGAGGCCCCGGCAAGAGGCCGGGAGACGGCGCGACCACCGCCTGTCTCCCGGCCCTCCCCCTGATTTAGGTGTATGCTGAGCCATGCTGAGCACCGCGCCCTACGAAGTTCCCCGCTACCTGCTTGACCTGGCCCAGGGCCTGGAGCGCGTGCCCATGGCCGTGGCCGGGGCCGACAACATGGTGGTGATGGAGAGCGCGAAGCAGGCCGCCGACGCGGGCCTGATCGAGCCGGTCCTGGTCGGCGACCGGGACGAAATCGAAAGCCTGGCCGAGACCATGGGCTGGGACATCTCGGGCCTTCGCCTGGTCGAAACGCGGGAAGAGGACGAAACCGCCGCCGCGCGCACGGCCGTGGCGCTCGCCCGCGCGGGCGAGGTCGGGGCCCTCATGAAGGGGCATGTGCACACCGACGCCCTGATGGCCGCCGTGGTCAACCGCGAGTCGGGCCTGCGCACCGGGCGGCGCCTGTCTCACGTGTTCCACATGACCGTGCCGGGCCGCGACCGGGTGCTGATGATCACCGACGGCGCGGTCAACGTGCATCCCGACGCCGACACCCTGATCGACATCGTCAACAACGCCGTCGGCCTCGCCCATGCGCTGGGCAACCCCGAGCCCAAGGTGGCCATGTTGTCGGGTACGGAGACCCCCATCCCGGCAATGCCCTCCAGCGTCCAGGCGCGCCAGATCGTCGAGCGCGCGCGGGCGGGCGAGGTCAAGGGCGCCGTGGTCGACGGGCCGTTTGCGTTCGACAACGCCGTGTCGCGCGAGGCCGCGAAGCTGAAGGGCATCGACAGCCCCGTCGCCGGGCGGGCCGACATCCTGGTCGTGCCCAACATCGAGACGGGCAACGGGCTGTTCAAGATGATGGTGTTCTTCATGAGCGGCCTGGCCGCGGGTATCGTCCTGGGCGCCAAGGTGCCCATCGTGCTGACGTCCCGCGCCGACCCGCCGGAAGCCCGCCTCGCCGCCACGGCCATCGCCGCGATCGCGGCGGCCAGGGGGAAGGCGTAACGCCCTACCGCAGCGGCGTGAGCGTCGACACCGGCGGAAGCTCCTCCGGCTCGCCCAGGATACTGGCCACGTCCTTCTTCATCAGGATGCGCGACCAGGTGCGGATGTCGTGGATTTCGCTTTCGGGGATGATCCAGTCCGCCGGGTTCTCCACCGGCGGCGGCACCAGGCGGAAGGCTCTGCCCCTGCCGCCCGTGCCGTCGACGGGGACCAGCCGGCCGTCCTTGGCGCGCTCGGCCCCCGCCTGGCCGCGCAGGCAGGCGGCGAGCAGCCCCGCCTCCGGATCCTCGTGCAGGTCGAGCCAGGCGAAGGCGTGCTTGGCGGCATAGCGGGTGAGTTCGGGATGCCGGCCCATCTCGGCGCGCAGATCGGCGAAGCCGGCGTCGGCCCAGATGAGCTGTTCCTTGGCGCTGTCGTCGCGGCAGCGGCGCAACTGGCGAATCTGGCGTTCGCGGGCGGCGACGTACCAATAGGCGGCCTTCACGTACGCGCCGTCTTCCTGAAGCCGGCGCGCCGAGGCGTAGATCCAGAGCGGCGGGAAGCGGTGCGCGCGGGGCTCGAACCAGCGGCGGTAGTCGTCGATCAGCGCCGGCGGGATGCGGGCGATCCATTCCTCGCCCTCGGTCCACGCGCCCGACTCGCGCGCCTTGTCGATCCGGAAGGTATAGGCGTCGAGCGGGTCGGCGGGCGGGCGCTTGGGGGGTTCGGTGACGCGCCGCGCCTCCGTCAGCTGCAGGCAGCCGGCGAGCGTGACGACGGCGACAAGCAGCGCCGGCAGGGTGCGAACGCGAATCATGGCGGAATGCTAGGGCGTTGCGGGAGCCTTGTCACGGCCTTGACGCGGCCGGGCGGTGACCTGGATCAATGCCGCCGCCATCCCGCTTCCCTAGGCTTGCCCGATGCGGGGATACGCCTGCCCCGGTCAGGCGGCGGAGGCATGCCATGGACGGCGACAGGAAACGACACGGAACCGCCTACGAACAGCCCGGCTGCGCCTATTGCCCGCCCAGCGTTCAGGCCTGCCGCCAGGGCGAGGGCGAGACGCGGGGCCCCGGGTTCTGCCCGTCCAAGGTCCGCCCCGACATCATCAAGGAGGCCGTCGGCCATTATCAGGACCCGACGATTCTTAAAGTGGCCCAGGTTTCCGCCCGCATCGAGGCTGAAGGCTACTGCAAGTGGACGCGGGTCGAGGAGATCGTCCAGTTCGCCAGGCAGATGAGTTTCACCAAGATCGGCATCGCCAGCTGCATCAGCTTCCTGGAACAGGCCAGGGTCCTGAGCGCCGTCCTGGAGAGCCACGGCTTCGAAGTCGTCTCCGTCGCCTGCAAGCACGGCGGCGTGCCGAAGGAGGACATCGGCCTGCGCGACGACGAGAAGATCCGCCCGGGCCGGCACGAAAGCATGTGCAACCCCGTGTCGCAGGCCCACCTCCTGAACAAGGCGGGCTGCCAGTTCAACGTCGTGCTGGGGCTCTGCGTCGGTCACGACAGCCTGTTCTTCAAATATTCGGACGGCCTGGCGACGACCCTGGTCGCCAAGGACCGGGTGCTGGCCCACAACCCTATCGGCGCGCTAAACCTGGTGGAAAGCTACTATTCCCGCATCTGGGGCCCGGACAGGCCGGCCAAGACGCCGAACAAGCCGAAGGCGACGAAGGCGTCGGACTAGCCTACTCCGCCGCCGTCTCGTCCAACAGCGTCTCCCCCGGCTTCACGCGGGTGAACTGCACCGGCTCCGTTGAGATGCCGATCTGCCCGTGGCCGTCCAGGGTCACGCGGGTGAAGCGCGAGTTCTCGACGTCGCGCACGTCGGGATAGTCGGCGCGGTAGTGGGCGCCCCTGCTGTCGTCGCGCGCCGTGGCCGCCGCGGTGATCGCCTTGGACACCAGGATCAGGTTCTTCAGGTTCAGCCAGTCGTGCCAGGTCAGGTTGTAGGCGAGGTCCGTGCCGGTGACGCCGGTGGCGTCCAGGTCTCGTTCCAGAACGTCGAGTCCCGCCTCGGCCCGCTTCAGGCTTTCCGCGTCGCGGATGATGCCCGCGTCCTCCCACATCAGGTCGAACAGGCGCTTGCGCAGGCCGTCGATGCCGCCGGCGGCATTGTCGGCGGACTGGGTCAGCGGCCGGCCGGCGCGCATTACCGCGTCCTCGATCGCCACCGGGTCCGGGTCCGCCAGACGCCCGTGGTCGGGCGTCCAGCGGGCGATGGTGTCGCCGGCGATGCCGCCGAACACGGTGGAGTTGGCGACGCCGTTGCCGCCCAGACGGTTGGCGCCGTGCACTCCGCCGGTATCCTCGCCGGCGGCGAACAGGCCCGGGATCGCCGTCGAGCAGTCGGCCTCGAACTCGGCCCCGCCCATCATGTAGTGCGCCGTGGGCACGACCTCGACTAGGCCCTCGGCCAGGTCGAAGCCGCAGTCGGCGCAGCGCTCGACCATGCCCTTGAAATTCTTTCTCACCTGGGCGGTGTCGAGATGGCGCATGGTGATGTAGAGACCGCCGTTGGGCGCCGTGTTGCCCGCCCGCATCTCGGTGAACATGGCGCGGGAGACGATGTCGCGGGTCGCCCGTTCGTTGCGTTCGTCGTACTTGTGCATGAAGCGCTCGCCGTCGCCGCCCAGGAGGTGCCCGCCGAAGCCGCGCAGCCCTTCCTCGATGATGGTCCCGGTCATGCGCGTGTCGGAGCCCGCGATCAGGCCTGTCGGGTGGAACTGCACCATCTCCATGTCGCGCATGGCAAGGCCCGCGCGCAGAGCCATGGCCATGCCGTCGCAGGACTTGTCGCCCGACGGCGTGTGGTACTTGTACATGGTCGGCCCGCCGCCGGTGGCGAGCAGCACGGCCTTGGCCTGGACGAAGCGGAACTGGCCCGTGCGCATGTCGATGAACAGCACGCCGGAGATGCGCGAACCGTCCGCCGATTTGATCAGTTCGATGGCGCGGTGGTCCTCCAGCTTGTCGACGTCGCGCGCCCAGGTCTGTTCCATCAGGCGGTTGATGATCTCGATGCCGGTCAGATCGCCCTTGTGCACCGTGCGGTCGAAGGTCTGCCCGGCGAAGGCCTTCTGGTGGATGCTGCCGTCCGGGTTGCGGTCGAAGTAACAACCGAGCTCGTTCTCAAGTTCGCGGATGCGGACCTGGGCCTGGGTCACCAGGGTCCAGGCGAGGTCCTGGTTGTTGAGCCACTTGCCGCCCTCGACCGTGTCCATGAAATGGCGTTCGGCGCTGTCGCCCGGCGCCAGGGCGACGTTGTAGCCGCCCTGCACCATACGGGTGCAGCCGGTCTTGCCCAGCAGGCCCTTGACCGCCACGGTCACCTTGAGGTGCGGTGCCTGGTCCTTGGCGTGCAACGCCGCGAACAGCCCGGCCCCGCCGGAGCCGAGGATCAGGACATCGGTAACCTGATGGTCGACGGTGGTGTTCACGAGGATACTCCCATGCTGGCGAGGGCGTCGGCGCGGCGGTCCTCGGCGGTCTTCCTGACGCCGTCGTAGAGCGAACCGCCGTGGCTGTCCATGGCGACCAGCAGCGGGCCGAAACGGTTGATCTTGAACTGCCACAGGCATTCGGGGTTGAGGTCTTCCAGGTCGACGTCGGTGATCTGTTCGATCCAGGTCGTCTCGAGCGCCGCCGTGCCGCCGATGACGGCCAGGTACACGCCGCCGAACTCCTTGAAGGCGGCGCGGCTGTCCTCGCCCAGGCCGCCCTTGCCGATGATCATGCGCACGCCGTACTGCTCCATCAGCGGGCGAGTGAAGCGTTCCATGCGCTGCGAGGTCGTGGTGCCGATGCACACGCTCTCGTAGCCCGCCGGGCAGAAGTTCGACTTCGGCACCTTCTTCACGTTGGGCGCGGTGTGGATGACGGCATGGCCGTTCAGGTCGAACCGCGTCTTGCGGCCCTTGTCGAACATGTGGATCTGCGTCGCGTCGCGGATGCCGTAAAGCCAGTCCTCCAGGATCACCGTGTCGCCGGCCTTCAGTTCGCGGATCCGCTCCTCGGTGCAAGGCATATGAATGACATGTTCAGCCATTTTTCTCTTCCTTTCTTCTCACCGTCTCACTGTCTCTGTGGTGACCCTTTTTTGAACCACAGAGGCGGCGAGGCCGTGAGGAAAACTTAAAACCCGATCTCGACGCCCTTGGGCGTGAAGGTCGCCCGGGCGCGGCGCGCCGAATGGCACATG
>PFFW01000043.1 GCA_002781745.1 Rhodospirillales bacterium CG15_BIG_FIL_POST_REV_8_21_14_020_66_15 | reverse complement strand
ACCATCTGGTCGACGGCATCGTCAAGGGCCATGCCTCGGCCGTGCTGGCGGCCTCGATCTTCCACTTCGGCACCTATTCCATTCAGCAGGCCAAGGCGCATATGCTGGCGCACGGCGCGCCCGTGCGCATGGACGACGCGATCGCTTGAGAGGAGGCGGCCGATCATGACCCACATCCTGGACGACCTGTTCGCCACCATCGACAGCCGGAAAACGGCTTTTGAAAATGGGGGCGCCGATCCGGCCACCAGCTACACGGCCAAGCTGTTCGCCGGCGGCGCGCCGCTGATCGCGCGCAAGCTGGGCGAGGAGGCGGTGGAAACCGCCGTCGCCGCGCTGACCGAGGACACGGCCGCCGTCGCCAAGGAAAGCGCCGACGTGCTCTACCACCTGCTCGCCCTGTGGGCGCAGCTCGGCCTCGCGCCGGCCGACGTCTGGGCCGAGCTGGAGCGCCGCACCGGGCAGTCCGGTATTGCCGAGAAAAACAGCCGCACCAAGTAGGGGCAGGAGACATAAAATGGCCTACGACGAGAACAACATCTTCGCCCGCATCATCCGCGGCGAAATCCCCTGCTCCACGGTCTACGAGGACCAGCACGTGCTGGCCTTCAAGGACATCCAGCCCAAGCGCCGGGTCCACGTCCTGATCATCCCCAAGGGCCATTACCTGGACATGACCGACTTCGCCGAGAACGCCAGCGACGCCGAGATCGTCGCCTATGCCCGCGCCGTCAAGAAGGTCGCCGACAAGCTGGGCATCGCCGAAACCGGCTACCGCCTGATCGCCAACACGGGCGTCGACGGCCATCAGGAAGTGCCCCACCTGCACGTCCACATGGTCGGCGGCGAGCCGGCGGGGCCGATGCTGAAGAACAAGTAGGCCGGCCGCACCGGTCACGTCTTGGCTGCGCCACCTGCGGCCGCGGGGCCGGCACCACAATCACGCAGATGATAATTTTCTAATTGACAGGCTGCATAATGTAAGCGAGTCAGGTGCGTCGTTTGATCGACTCCATCTGCTGACAGGGCCCTGCGTGGAATGGCCGGTTGGATCGCAATTCGAACTTGCTGCGTCATAGTAGGCGGGATTGTCCTCGCCGCTGTTCCCGCCGTGGCGGACTGGAGCATACCGGGCGTGCCATTGGGTGATTCCGGCGCGGGTTTCGTACCGTCGGCCGCAAAGGCAAGGCCGGTTGAGGGCATCCACCCGATACCGGCGGAGCGTCCGATCCCCGACGCCGTGCATTCAGCGGTCTCAAGTGCTGCCAAGGCCGGGCGTCGAGTGGGTTTTCCCATTTCCGTGCCCACAATGTCTTCCAGCGCCGCAACGTTCCCGCCCGATGTGGCTCACGCCGCCGCGATCGATCGGCTTATCCGGTCGGTCGTGATGTCCGGCCGCTGACCGCGCCATGCAGGTGACCTCGCGGACAGTCGCCACGGTTCTTGCCGCGCTGGTTTTAGGCGGTTGCCAGACCGTGGCCCGAGTGGACCCGGCAGCGACAGAAACACGGTTTGCCGACAACACGAGAAATTTCGTCGCGGTGGACAGGGTGAGAGCCGCTGTTCTGCAGGCGATCAAGGACCTAAAGCAAGGTCATGAGACGTTCGACCTGACGACGATCAAGCAACTTCTGGCCGACGACTACAAACGGCACCTCGTGGTGGCCGAGGGGAAAGTAATCACGGAAACACGACGTGACTTTCTCGCCGCGCGGTCGGAGTGGATGCGCAGCGCCGCCCCGCGCCGCGACTTGCAGTACGCCGTCATGGGCATCGCCGTCTCGGAGAGCCGGACGCCCGGAGTGACAGTCGTCGCTCTGTCGACCTACCGATCAACGCATTTCAATCCCCGATTCCTTGAAACTCTTCGCTTCTCGTCACGCAATGGCGAATGGCTTCTTGCCGAACAGACTCTCGTACCGCTGACGCCGACCAGCCCCGAACAATTTGATGTCCGGATCCTTGCGGTCCCATGGAGCCTGGATACCGTCAGCCACTTCTCCGATATTGCCGTCAGTGTCGGGGCGGACGAACTGATGAATCGGCTGACCGCCGGCAGCAAGGGAAACCAGGTTCCAAGTGACGGCACGATGGGACAGATCTTGATGGTGTTCCGGGAGCCGCCGCCCGTAGGGAGCGTGATTACCGTGCAACATTTCTGGTCGGGTCCGACGAGTCTCCCTGAGTACAAGTTCGAATACACCGTTACCGAGATCCGCCCCTTTTTCATCCTCGAAAACCTTGCCGCGCCCAGTTGTTGTCCCGGCAATTGGGCCCAATTCGCAGTGTTTGTCGACGGCGACAAGGTCGCAAGCCAGACAGCCCATGTCCAATGACGCACACGACCAAACGGGATACGTGCCGGGTTCTGCTGAACGCCCGCATCGATTTCCGCCTAGAACCGGCTTCCCAGCAGCCCCCGCCCCGGCGCGATCCTTCTGAACGACAACGCCTCGGCCACGTGCAGGCGCGCCACGCCGTCCGCCCCCTCCAGGTCGGCCAGGGTGCGCGCGACGCGCAGCACCCGGTGATAGCCCCGCGCCGACAGGCCCAGGCGTTCGGCCGCCTCGACCAGCAGCCTGCGCCCCGCGTCGTCGGGCCGCGCCACCTTGTCCAGCAGCTCGCCGTCGGCCTGGGCGTTGGTGCGCAGGCCGTCGGCGCCGAGCGTCCGGTAGCGGTCCGACTGGATGCGCCGCGCGGCGGCGACCCGCGCCGCGACCTCGGCCGAGCCTTCGGCCGGCGGCGGCAGGTCGAGGTCGAGCGGGCTCACGGCCGGCACCTCCAGGTGCAGGTCGATGCGGTCGAACAGGGGGCCCGAGATGCGGTTCTGGTAGTCCTCGGCGCAGCGCGGCGCCTTGGAGCAGGCCTGCGCCGCGTCGCCCAGGTAGCCGCAGCGGCAGGGGTTCATGGCGGCGACCAGCTGCACCCGCGCCGGATAGGTGACATGCGCGTTGGCCCGCGCCACCGCGACGCGCCCGGTCTCCAGCGGCTGGCGCAGGCTTTCCAGGGCGGCGCGCTGGAACTCGGGCAGTTCGTCGAGGAACAGCACGCCGAGGTGGGCCAGCGAAACCTCGCCCGGTCGCGCCCGCATCCCGCCGCCGACCAGGGCCGGCAGGCTCGCCGAATGGTGCGGGTCGCGGAACGGCCGCTGCCGTGAGAGGCCGCCGCCGGTCAGCGCGCCGGCCAGGCTCTGGACCATGGAAACCTCCAGGATCTCCTCGGGCTCCAGGGGCGGCAGCAGGCCCGGCAGGCGCTGCGCCAGCATCGACTTGCCGGCCCCCGGCGGGCCGACCATCAGGAGGTTGTGGCCGCCCGCGGCGGCGATCTCGAGCCCGCGCTTGGCCGTCTCCTGGCCCTTGATGTCGGCGAGGTCGGGATAGCGCGCGGCGCCCCCGGCCGGGGGCCGGGCGGGCGGGCCCAGCACCTGGGCGCCCTTGAAGTGGTTGACCAGCGCCAGCAGGCTCCCGGGCGCCAGGATGCCGTCGCCGCCGGCCCAGGTCGCCTCGCCGCCCTGGGCCGCCGGGCAGACTAGGCCGAGGCCGCGCGCGTTGGCGTGCACGGCGGCGGGCAGCACGCCCGCCACCGGGGCCAGCGCGCCGTCCAGCGCCAGCTCGCCGAGCGCCAGATGGCGCGCCATGTCGTCGGCCGGCAGCACGTCCATGGCGGTCAGCAGCGCCAGCGCGATGGGCAGGTCGAAATGGCTGCCCTCCTTGGCCAGGTCGGCGGGCGCCAGGTTCACGGTGATGCGTTTCGGCGGCAGGGCCAGGCCCATGGCGTGCAGCGCCGCGCGCACCCGCTCGCGGCTTTCGGCGACCGCCTTGTCGGGCAGGCCGACCACGGCGAAGGCCGGCAGGCCGCCGGTCATCTGCACCTGGACGTCCACGTCCAGGACTTCGATGCCCTGAAAGGCGACGGTGGCGATGCGTGCGACCACCGTTACGTCCTCCCCGGCGGTTGATCCGAATACGAGCAATTGTAGGACCGCCAATCGTCCTTGCATAGAGCGAGAGGGCCGGAGGAGCGCGCCGACCGCAGCCCCCGGCATCCGACCTCCGATCGTCGGTTGATCTATATCAATTCGCACCTGCGAAAGGCCGCCTAATTTATCCCTACCATTCTTGTGGTTATTGCATTCATAACCAACTTCAAAGACGAGGACTCCCCCACATGCGATCCATCATCACGGGCGTTCTGGCGCTCGCCCTGGCGGGCGCCGCGGCCGCCCCTGCCGCTGCCGCGGAACCCGGCGATATTCTGATGCGCCTGCGCGGCATCGGCTTCATGACCGATACGGACGGCACCACCGACGCCCTCGGCGGCCGCGCCAGCACCTCCGACGACTACGTGCCCGAACTGGACTTCACCTATTTCTTCACCAAGAGCATCTCGGCCGAGCTGATCCTGGCGACCACCAAGCACCGCGTCAGCGTGCGGGACTCCACGTCGGGCAACCTCGACCTGGGCACGGTCCGGGCCCTGCCGCCGGTGCTGACCCTGCAGTACCACTTCAATCCGGACGGCACGTGGAATCCCTACGTCGGCGCCGGCGTGAACTACACCATCACCTACGCGGACAAGAAGGGCCCGAGCGTGAACCGGGTGTCGTACAGCGACGAGTTCGGCTACGCCTTCCAGGCGGGCGTCGACTACAAGCTGAACGACAAGTGGTCGCTGAACTTCGACGTCAAGAAGGTCTTCGTCTCCACGGACATCAAGGCCAACGGCGGCGCCATCAACGCCAAGGGCACGGACCTCGATCCGTGGGTTGTCGGTATCGGGGTCGGCTACAAGTTCTGATCCCGCGGCCGGACGAGCCGAGCCGGCGAAGGTAGCCCAGGCCCTCGTCGATCTCGGCCCAGCCGTCCGCCGCAAAGCGAATCCCGGTCAGGGCGCCCGTGGGGAACGTCTCCGCCAGGCGCCCGACCACCCCCGTCACGACCATGTTAGGGCGAATAATCGCCCATGCCTGGTATCGGTCCGGTCGGCGGACCGACAGGCCGCCGCCTTTCCGGATGCGACGTCTCAGGAGGTCGTCCGCTCGGTCCGCGCCGCCGCATCGGCAATCTGGTTTATCGGCACGAAAAGCGCGTGGATTGAGGCCGGTTCATAGATCAATGGGCAAGCTTGACGGTCGGCGGGTCCGGGGCCGAAGATAACCGCGGTAAAACAGGAGGACAATCGGGCTCCATGATGGTCGGCCGGCGCGCCCTGTACATATATTTCCTGAGCGTGCTCGTCGTGCTTGCGGTCGGCCTGCTATGGGAATTCGGCCTGGAGCCGCTGGCGTTCGACGCGACCGATCCGGAAAGCGCGCGCGACCGGTGGGAATTCATGTACACGGCCCTGGGAGTTTCGGCCGTCGGCCTGGTTGTCCCGATGGTCCTTCTCGACAGGGGTTTCCGCAAGGAACAACGGCTGCTGGAGGAATCCGGGGAACGGGAAAAACAATTCCTGCACGTCTTCGAATATTCTCCGATCGGCATGGCCCTGATCGATCTCGACGGACAGCGGTTCAAGGTCAACCACGCGCTTGCCCGCTTCATGGGCCGCACGCTGGAGGAGCTTGAAAACACCTCCATGCAAAGCACCGCCGCCGACGACGACCTTTTGAGAAAAAGTCAGAAACTGCGCCAGCAGGTCATCGACGGCGACCTTGACTCCTATACCAATGAAAGATCCTACCTTCACAAGGACGGACGAATCGTCTGGGGCGAGGTGACCGCCTCGTTGCTCCGCGACGAGGCCGGCCGGCCGCTCTACTTCGTCGCCCATACCCTGGATATCACCGAACGCAAGGCCCACGACGAGGCCCTGAAGAAAAGCGAGGCGCGGCTGCGCGGTGCGATCGACAGCCTGCAGGAAGGCTTCGCGCTTTACGACCCCGAAGACCGTCTGATCGCCGTCAACGCAAAATACGTGGAAATCTGGCCCCACGCCCGAGACATGCTGGAGCGCGGCGGCACCTTCGAGGAAATGATCCGGGCGAACGTGGCGCAGGGGCTTATCGCCGAGGCGGTCGGCCGGGAAGAGGAATTCATCCGCGCGCGTCTCGCCCAGCACCATAAGACGTCGATCAATATCGAGCGCCAGTTCACGGACGGACGATGGTACAGGATCGAGGAGGCGCCCACGCCCGAAGGCGGGACGGCCATGTCCTTCATCGACATCACCGAATTGAAACGCGCCGACGAGGCGCGCCGGATCGCCCTTCACAACGCGGAACAATCAAGCCGGACGAAATCGGAATTCCTGGCGACGGTGAGCCACGAACTCCGCACTCCCCTCAACGCGATCCTGGGTTTCTCCGAAGTCCTCGGCTCCGAATACGCGGGACCGGTGTCGGCGGAAAAGAACAAGGAATACGCCGACTATATCCACGGCAGCGCCCAACATCTGCTGGCGCTGGTCAACGACCTGCTTGATATTTCCACCATCGAGGCGGGCAAGCGGGATTTGACCAGGGCCCTGATCTCGGCGACCGACGTGATCGACGACTGCCTGCAAGCCTTCGACCCCGCCATGGCGAGCAAGCGGATCAGCTTCGAAAGACAGGTGTCGCAGGGGCTGCCGGACATCTTTGTCGATCCGCGGGCGTTCAAGCAGGTTCTGCTCAACCTGTTGTCGAACGCGGTCAAGTACACACCGGACGGCGGCACGATCATCCTGCAGGCGTCAAAGGTGCGGAAAATGCTGTCCGTTTCCGTGGCCGACACCGGCAAGGGGATTCCCGAGGACCTTCTGCCGGACATCACCGATCCCTTCACGCGCGGTCTGCGCGATCCGTACAGAACGGAGAAAGGATGGGGACTTGGCCTGTCGATCACGAAATCGCTGGTCGAAATGCACGGCGGCCGGCTGAAGATCGAAAGCCGCGTCGACCACGGGACGACGGTCACCGTGCTGTTGCCGATCGAGGACGACCCGCTTGCCCGGGTTGCGGCCGGACAAACCCGCTGACGGTCTTTCCCGGCGCGGCCGCTCGCCGGGCACTACTTGCGGGCGCGGGCGGGGCCCTTCTTCAGGGTGCGCTCCCACAGGGCGAACAGCCCGTCCCAGGCGGCCTCGGCCTGCACCGGGGCGTAGACCGGGCGCTCGGCGAACTGGAACCCGTGCTCGGTGCCCTTGGGCTGTATGACGGTCGCCTTCACGCCGGTCTTCCGGATCGCCTTCTTCAGGGCCTCGACCGTGGCCTGCGGCACATGGGCGTCGGTCTCGGCGAACACGAACAGCATCTCGCCCCGCACCCGATCGAGCAGCAGGTGCGGCGAAACCTCGGCGTCGGTGACGATGCCGACCCCGTACATCGACGCCGCCGCCTTGATGCGTGTCGGGAAGCGCCCGGCGACGGTCGTCACGTAGCGCCCGCTCATGCAATGACCGACGCAGCCGACCGGTCCCGGCGCCGCGTCCGCCTGGGCGTCGAGGAAGGCGAGGACGCCCGCCGTGTCGTCGGTCACGTCGGCGTTGGTGAGCGAGTTCATGGCGGCGCGGAACACATTGGTCATGGCGTCGGTGCGCCGCGCGATGTCGAGGCGGATGGTGCCGAGCCGGTAGTACAGGTCCGGCAGGATGCAGTAGTAGCCCGCCTTGGCGATGCGCCGCGCCATGTTGCACAGCTCCTCGCGGAAGCCCGGCGCGTCCATATAGAAGATCACGGGCGGAAACGGCCCGCCCGCGTCGGGCCGGGCGACGAACGACGGCATGCGGCCGTAGCGCGTGGGGACCTCGGCCATTCCCTCGATCAGTGCCATGTCACGCTCCCCTTTTGCGATGTTTCTAAAGCCGCGCCTCGATGGCGTCCCAGATGTCGCTTTCCAGAGAAACACCATCAAAGCGGTTGATTTCCTGCAGGCCGGTGGGCGAGGTCACGTTGATCTCGGTGAGATACCCGCCGATCACGTCGATGCCGACGAAGATCAGGCCGCGCGCCTTCAGCTCGGGGCCCAGGGCTTCGCAGATCTCGCGCTCGCGCGCCGTCAGCTCCGACTTCACCGGCGTGCCGCCGACGTGCATGTTGGACCGCGACTCGCCCGCCGCCGGCACCCGGTTGACGGCGCCCGCGACCGCGCCGTCGATCAGGATGATGCGCTTGTCGCCCTGACGCACGTCCTTCAGGTAGGCCTGCACGATGACCGGTTCGCGGAACATGCCGGTGAACAGTTCCAGCAGCGAATTCAGGTTCTCGTCCCCGGGCCCGATGTGGAACACGCCGGCGCCGCCGTTGCCGAACAGCGGCTTGACGATGATGTCCTTGTGCTCGGCGCGGAAGGCCAGGATGTCCTTGCGGTTGGAGGCGATCAGGGTTGGCGGCATGAACCCGGCGAAGCGGGTGACGAACAGCTTTTCGGGCGCGTTGCGCACCTCGGCCGGGTCGTTCACCACCAGGGTCCCGGGATGGATCATCTCCAGCATGTGGGTCGCCGTGATGTAGGCCATGTCGAACGGCGGGTCCTGGCGCATCAGCACCACGTCGGCCGCGTCCGCCAGGTCGATGCGCGCCGTCTCGCCCAGGGTGTAGTGGTTGCCCGCCTCGCGCCGCACCTCCAGCTCCTCGGCCCAGGCCGTGACCCGGCCGTGGTGATAGGACAGGTCGCCGGGCAGGTAGTGCAGCAGCCTGTGGCCGCGGCGCTGGGCCTCCAGCGCCAGGACGAAGGTGCTGTCGCCCTTGATGTCGATGGACGACACATGGTCCATCTGGATGGCCACGGTAAGCGCCATGGAGGAATCCTTTTCGATCGGCCGGTGGAGATGACGGAGACGGGGCAGGGGGCGGCCGGTTCCCGGGACGGCCTAATTTAGCTTCGCCCGCAATTCCTGCAACAGCAACGACGCTTCGTAGCCGTTTTCCCCGCCGGGGCCGAACCGGAGATACTCCTCGAGCGCCTCGACCGCGCTGGCGATGCGCTCCAGGCGCGCGTTGACGATCCCGGCCTCGCGCCACAGGTGCCCGGCGCCGGGCGCGATCAGCAGCATGAGGTCGATGGTGTCGGCGGCGGCGGCCAGGTCACCCTTCTGCATCTGGCGCACGCGGATGTTGTCCTCCAGGCGCAGGACCACCTGGCGGGCGGTCATTTCCGTGAGGAAGCGGGGACGCAGTTCGGCCTTGGCGCCCGCCACGGTCTTCAGCATGCCGCGCAGGTCCGGCGGGCTCAGTTCGCGCCCGCCCTCGAACAGGTCGAGGATCATGCGTCCGCCCGCGTCCTCCAGGCGGACCAGGAACCGGCCGGGAAAGTCCAGGCCGGCCATGGCCCAGCCGAGCCGCCGGCAGACCTCCATGTAGACGATGCCGAGCGCCACCGGCAGGCCGCGCCGGGTGTCGATGACGCGCGCCAGGTTGGCGGCGTCCAGGTCCTCGAACACGCTTTCGTTGCCGCCGTAGCCGTAGCGCCGGTCGAGCACCTGGACCAGCGCCTCGTGCTTGAGGGCGAGCGGCGGCTCGCCCGGGCCGGCATGATCGGCGACGTCGTCGGCCAGGCGCGCCAGATGGCGCTCGTAGGGCCCCGTGTTCAGGCCCGGCTGGCGCGCCGCGGCCAGGGCGAGGGCCGCCCCGGCCAGGGGAAAGTCCTCGTCGGCGGTGCGGCCGATGGTCTCCAGGGTGCGGCGGATACCGTCCGCCATGCCGTTCGTCCGGTCGGCGGTCATCGCGACGCCTTCTTGGGCTCCTCGGGCGTGCCGGCCGGCTTGACGCGGATATGGCTGACGACGTCGCGCACGCGCGCCACCGATCGCGCGTGGCCCAGCACGCGGTCGAGTTCCGCCTGGTTTTGCGCCGCGCCGATCAGGTAGACCACGGCGCTTTCCGTCTTGACGATGTAGTTGACGGCATGCACGTCCTTGTCGACGGTCAGCTTGGTCGTGAGTTGGGCCGAGATCCAGCTGTCGATCGCCGAATCGGCCGCCGAGGTGTCGCCGACGGCCAGTTCGTTGATGACCTCGTCGATGCCCTCGACCTCCCAGGTCAGGCGCACGGCGGTGGCGCGGATCTGTTCGGACTTCACGGTGCCGGTCAGCATGGCGCGCCGGTTGTAGACCTTGACGCTGCCGTCGACGGCCAGCGTGTCGCCCGTCTCCAGGTCGTAGTTCAGCCACTTGCCGCGCACGCGGGTCGCCAGCCCCGCGTCGCGGGCCACGCCCCCGACGCCGCGGTCGTCCATGGCGGCGACGCCGACCGTGGCGCCGGCGCCGACGGCGGCCTCGACGCAACCGGCGAGTCCGCCGGCGGCGGCCAGGAAGGCGGCCACAAGGACCGCGTGAATCGGGCCCGCGTGAATCAGGCCCGCGCGAATCCGGCGGGCGCGGGGTGGCAAAGCGGTTTCGGCCATGGGTTTCCAATCTCCTCCGGTTGGCGCTCCCCGGTCGTCCGTCATTGTAATGCGGGCGGGCGGCGCCGACAAACCCCCGCATGGGGTTCGCATCGCGGAGGTCCAGGATAGGGCGGATTTTGCGGTTTTCATGGCGGCCCGCTCAGCCCAGGCCGGGCCGCCAGACATCCTTCAGATGCCGGAGCCGCCAGCCCCCGGCGACCACGATCAGGTCGAATCGCCAGTCCAGCCCGGCCAGGCCGGGCCGCGCGCGCACGAAGGCCTCGGCGGCGCGGGCGATGCGTTGCCGCTGGCGGGGGACCAGGGCTTGCGCGCCGGCGTCCAGGGTCGCCCGCGCCTTGACCTCCGCGAATATCAGGGTCGGTCCCTTGCGGGCGATCAGGTCGATCTCGCCCACCGGCGTGCGGGCGCGGCGGGCCAGGATGCGGTGGCCCTTGAGGATCAGCAGCAGGGCGGCCAGGGCCTCGGCCCCGCGGCCGCGGGTCTCGGCGCGCCGCCGGTCGCGGCGGGCCGGCGCCGGGGCGGGCGGCGTCATCCCGCCTTGAGTTCCAGGGCGCGGGCGTAGACCGCCTTGCGCGCCAGGCCGGTCTTCGCCGCGACCTCGGCCGCCGCATCCTTCAGCGACGCGCGGGCCAGCGCCTCGGTCAGCAGCGCGTCCAGGTCCGCCCCGGCCGGCGCCGCGTCCGCGGCGGGCGGGCCGACGACGACGCAGATCTCGCCCCTGGGCGGGCCCGCGTCGGCGTAATGGGCGGCCAGCTCGTCCAGGGTGCCGCGCCGCACCTCCTCGAACTTCTTGGTCAGCTCGCGCGCCACGGCGGCCGGGCGCGGGCCCAGGACCCGGGCCATGTCGGCCAGCGACGCCGCCAGGCGCGGCGCCGATTCCATGAACACCAGGGTCGCCGGCACGGCGGCGATCCCGGCAAGGGCGGTGCGCCGGGCGGCCCCCTTGGCGGGCAGGAAGCCCTGAAAGAAGAAGCGGTCCGTCGGCAGACCCGACAGGACCAGCGCCGTCAGCGGAGCGGAGGGGCCGGGCACGGCGGTCACGGCAAGGCCCTCGTCGATGCAGTCCGCGACCAGCTTGTAGCCGGGATCGGACACCAGCGGCGTGCCCGCGTCGGACACCAGCGCCACGCTTCCGCCGCTTTTGATGTGTTCCCTGATGCGCGGCCGGCGGCGCGCCGCGTTGTGGTCGTTGTACGCCAGAAGGCGCCCGCCGTGGCCGCGCCGCAGGCCCAGGATGGACAGCAGCCTGCCCGTGACCCGCGTGTCCTCGCAGGCGATGAGATCGGCCCGCGCCAGCACGTCGCGCGCCCGCGCGCCGATGTCTCCGGCGTTGCCGATGGGTGTGGAGACCAGATAAAGTGCGGCCTCAAGCGGGACGCCGTCCGGCGCCCGGGGGCTCTCGGCTACAGGTTCCGGCGGATCAACGGATGGACAGGTCATTTATGCACAACGCCCTTTCGCGCCCGGCAACCGCCCTCGGCGTTGTCGCCCTGGCCCTGCTGCCCCTGCTGGGCGCCTGTCAATCTTCGCCATTCGGCGGCTTTATTCAAGGCGGCAAGTCCGGGTCCGAGCAGCCGCCCCGCCCCGTCGTCTCGGGCCCGCGCACGCCGCCGCCGCCGACCTACGCGGTGACCCCGGTGCCGCGCCCGGCGCCGCCGGGCCTGCGCCCGCTGGTCGGCCCCCAGGCGGAGACCCAACCGCCGACCACCACGATCACCGCGCCCGACGACGGCAGCGTCCGCGTCGCGCTTCTGCTGCCGCTTTCGGGGGCCAACGCGGGGGTCGGCCAGGCGCTTCTCAACGCGGCGCAGATGGCGCTGTTCTCCTTCGCCGACGACAAGTTCAGGCTTTTGACCCACGACACCCGCGGCACGCCCGAGGGCGCGGCCGAGGCGGCGCAGCTCGCCATCGGCGACGGCGCGCGCCTGATCCTGGGGCCGCTGCTCGCCGCCAACGTGCGCGGCGCGGCCTCGGTCGCGCGCCAGGCGGGGGTGCCGGTGATCGCCTTCTCCTCGGACCGCTCGGTGGCCGGCGACGGCGTCTATACGCTCGGCTTCCTGCCGCGCGCCCAGGTCGACCGGGTCATCGCCTTCGCCCGCGAACGGGGCGTCGCCCGGTTCGCCGCGATGGCCCCCGACAACCCCTACGGCCGCACGGTGCTGGAGGCCTTCAAGGCCGCCGTCGGCCGCGCCGGGGGTGAGATCGCGCGCCTCGAGGTCTACAACCCGGAGGCCGAGGACTTCTCCGCCGTGGTGCGCGACATGGCCGACTACGAATTCCGCCGCCAGACCCTGCTGGCCCAGAAGAAGGAGCTGGAAGGCAGGGAGGACGAGGTGTCCAAGTCGGCCTTGGCGCGGCTCGAGACCCTGCAGACCCTGGGCGACCTGCCCTACGACGCGCTCTTGGTCGCCGACGGCGGCAAGCGCCTGCAGGCCATCGCGGCGCTTCTGCCGTTCTACGACATCGACCCCAACAAGGTGCGCATGCTGGGCACCGGGCAGTGGGACGAGCCGGGCATCGGCGCCGAGCCGGCCCTGGTCGGCGGCTGGTACGCGGCGCCGCCGCCCAAGGCCCGCGCCGGCTTCGAAAAGGACTACCAGGACGTCTACGGCGAGGCGCCGCCGCGGCTCGCCACCATCGCCTACGATGCGGCGGCCCTGGCCGCGGTGCTGGCCCAGTTGCCGGGGCCCGATCGCTTCACGGCGCAATTGATCGCCAATCCCAACGGTTTCGCCGGGCGCGACGGCATCTTCCGCTTCCTGCCCGACGGCACCTCGGAACGCGGCCTCGCCGTCCTCCAGGTGCGCCAGCGCGACGCCGTCGTCATCGACAGGGCGCCGGCCACCTTCCAGGCGGTCACCAATTAGCCATCCTCTTTCGGGAGGCCCCGCCCGTTATCCTTCCTCGCCGCCTCTGTGGTTTCCCCTTTTTGAACCACAGAGCCAAAGAGGCGGGGAGAGCGGGAGATGAGGAGCATGGATTCCTGCTTTTGCCCGCCTGCGCGAAGCCGGAGCGGCCCCTCGGCCGCGGGTTACGCACCGAGACCGGGCATATCCCATTGACATATCCCAGGGCCGGCCGTAGGATTCGTCCATCCCGTCAGGATGGACGGCAGGAGCGCGCCATGACCGAGGCATCCGTGTTCAGGAACAACCGCAGTCAGGCCGTGCGCCTGCCCAAGGACGTGGCGCTGCCGGAGACGGTGAAGCGCGTCGAGGTGATCAAGGTCGGCGCCGGCCGGCTGATCGTTCCCGTCGACGCCTCCTGGGAAACGTTCTTCGACGGCCCGGCGGCGTCCGAGGATTTCATGGCGCCGCGCGACCAGCCGCCCGCGCAGGAGCGCGAGCCGCTGTAGGATGCTGCGCTATCTGCTCGACACGGACATCTGCATCTACGCCATGAAGGACCGCCCCGCCGGCCTGCGCGAGACGTTCGCGGACCACCGGGGCGCCATGGCCGTCTCCACGGTGACCGTCTTCGAGCTGTCGTACGGCGTGGAGCGCTCGGCCGAGCGCCGGCGCAACAGGGAGGTCCTGGAGGGGTTCCTCGGCCGTCTCGAGGTTCTGGACTTCGATCTCGCGGCAGCCGTCCATGCGGCGGAAATAAGGGCCGGCCTGGTTGCCGCCGGATCCCCCATCGGGGCCTATGACCTTCAGATCGCCGGCCACGCCCGGTCGCGCGGGCTCGCCGTCGTCACCAACAACACGCGTGAATTCACCCGTGTGCCCGGCCTGGACGTCCGCAACTGGGCGTCCGGCGGCTGACGGCAGACTCCGGCCGCCGGACCCGGCGCCGCCGTCACGACGCCAGCAGCGACGCCAGCAGACTGTTGAGCCGCAGCCGGCCCTCGGCGGTGGCGCGCAACGTCGTCCGGTCCAGCGCCACGTAGCCGGCGCCGACGGCATAGGCGAGCTTCGACGGGTCGATCAGCGTCAGCACGTCGCGCCCGGTCTGGGCGCGGAAGCGCGCGCGGTCGATGCCCTCGGCCAGGCGCAGACCCATGATGACGCGCTCCTCGGCGCGGCCGCCGTCGTCCAGCGCGCGGCGCTTGGCGGTGCCGTGACCCCGTTCCTCGACCAGCGCCAGCCAGCGGTCGGGATTGTGGATCTGGTGGCTGCCCCAGTCCCGCCGCCCGCCCGCGCCGTCGTCCAGCGCCAGCCGCCCGTGCGCCCCGGGGCCGACGCCGACGTAGTCCCAGCCGCGCCAGATGTTCAGGTTGTGGCGGCATTCATGGCCCGGCCGCGCGTGGTTGGAAATCTCGTAGGCGGGCAGCCCGGCGGTGCCCAGGACCTCCTGCGTCACGTCGAACAGGGCCGCCCCCAGGTCCGCGTCCGCCGCCGTCACGCCGTCCCGGTGGAACGGCGTGCCCGGCTCGATGGTGAGCTGATAGAACGACAGGTGCGGCCCGGCGAAGGTCAGCGCCTCGGCCAGTTCCCGGCGCCAGGATTCCTCGGTTTGTCCGGGTCTTGCATAAATAAGATCAAACGAAAATTCTTGAAAATGATCGCGGGCTCCGGCCAGGGCTCGGCGCGCCGCCTGGGCGTCGTGGCGGCGCCCCAGGTTGCGCAGCGCGTCGTCGTCGAACGACTGCACGCCGACCGACAGCCGCGTCACCCCGGCGGCCCTGAGGTCGGGAAAGGCCGCGACCTCGGCGCTCGACGGGTTGGCCTCCAGGCTGACCTCCATGCCGTCGACGCAGGGCCACAGGCGGCGGATGCCGGCGATCACCGCCGCCACGGTCGCGGGCCGCATGAGCGACGGCGTGCCGCCGCCGAAGAACACGCTGGTGACGACGCGGTCCCGGGTGTCGGCGGCGTAATGCGCCAGGTCCGCCACCAGGGCGCGGGCCCAGCGGTCCTGGTCGACGGCGTCGGCGACGTGGCTGTTGAAGTCGCAATAGGGGCATTTCGATTCGCAGAACGGCCAGTGGACATAGACGCCGAAGGCGGGCCGGGCGGGGTCGTCCGTGCGGGCGGGCGCGGTCATGGCCGTGGCGTCAACGTCTCCGCCCCCGGAAGCAGGCGGCGACCAGCTGTTCGAAGGCATGGGCGCGGTGGCTGATGCGGTGCTTCTGGTTGGGCGCCATCTCGCCGAAGGTGATGAAATAGCCCTCGGGCTGGAACATGGGATCGTAGCCGAAGCCCTTGTCGCCGAGCGGCGGCCACACGAGGGTGCCGTCGACCCGGCCCTCGAATACCTCGGAATCGCCGCCGGGCCAGGCCAGGGCCAGGGCGCAGACGAAATGCGCGTGCCGGTTTTCGGATTCGTGGACCAGGTCCCACACCCGCTCCATGGCCCGGGTGAAATCCTTCTCGGGTCCCGCCCAGCGCGCCGAATGGATGCCGGGCGCACCGCCCAGGGCGTCCACCGCCAGGCCCGAATCGTCGGCCAGCGCCGGCAGGCCCGAGGCCGCGGCCGCGGCCCGCGCCTTGAGCAGCGCGTTGGCGCGGAAGCTGTCGCCGGTCTCCTCGGGCTCGGGCAGGCCCAGGTCGGCCGCCGAGCCGACGGCGACGCCGTGGGGTTCCAGAAGGTCGCGGATCTCGCGCAGCTTGCCCGGGTTGTGGGTGGCGATGACCAGACGGTCTTCCGTGAACGCCCTGGCCATGGCGGCTACGCCAGCCCGATCGCCCGGCGCTGGGCGGCGCAAAGCTCGTCCACCCCCTTGCGGGCCAGCTTCATCAGGTCGTCGAACTGCGCCTGGGTGAAGGGCGCCTCCTCCGCCGTGCCCTGGATTTCGACGATGCCGCCGCGCCCCGTCAGCACGAAGTTGGCGTCGGCCTGGGCGTTGGAATCCTCGGCATAGTCCAGGTCCAGCACTTCCGTGTCCTTGTACAGGCCGCAGCTCACGGCGGCGACCTGGTCGGTCAGCGGCAGGGCCTTGAGCAGCCCCAGGTCGACGCAGCGCTGCAGCGCCAGGTGCAGCGCCACGTAGGCGCCCGTGATGGCCGCCGTGCGGGTGCCGCCGTCGGCCTGGATGACGTCGCAGTCGAGGCGCACCTGCATCTCGCCGAGCGCCTTCAGGTCGGTGACCGCGCGCAAGGAGCGCCCGATCAGGCGCTGGATCTCCTGGGTGCGGCCCGACTGGCCGCCGCGCGCGGCCTCGCGCGCCGTGCGTTCCGCCGTCGCCCGCGGCAGCATGCCGTATTCGGCGGTGACCCAGCCGCGCCCCGTGTCGCGCAGCCAGCCGGGCACGCGCTCCTCCACCGTGGCGGCGCACAGCACGTGGGTTTCCCCGAAGCGCGCCATGCACGATCCCTCGGCGTACTTGGCGTAGCCCGGTTCCAGCACGATGTCGCGCAACTGGTCGGCGGCGCGGCGCGATGGTCTCATATGGCGAATCCCCCAGCCTGTGTTTCGTCGGCCGGCACACTACCCGCGCCGCCCTGCCCGGTAAACCCGGCATTTATCGCCCGGCGCCGTGGCCCGGGTCCGGCCGAGCGGCGCCGCGGGCGCCGCGCGGCGGCCCGGGCATTGCACTCCCGCGATGCGGCGACTAAATTCCGCGCAAACCCGACGCTTCAACCGATTTTCTTAATGACGAGCCAAAGCGGCCCCGTGCCATGATCGAGGAACTCAACGACCGTTCGCGCCAGATCTTCCGCGAAATCGTCGAAAGCTACGTCGAAACCGGCGAACCCGTGGGCTCGCGCACCCTGGCCCGCCGCCTGCCCGTGACCCTGTCGCCGGCGACGGTGCGCAACGTCATGGCCGACCTGGAGGACATGGGCCTGCTGTTCTCGCCGCATACCTCGGCCGGGCGCCTGCCCACGGAACAGGGCCTGCGCCTTTACGTCGACGGGCTCCTGGAGGTCGGCCACCTGACCGAGACCGAACGCGCCTCCATCAAGAGCCAGTGCGCCGGCACCTCCAGTTCCGTCGAGGGGCTGCTGGCGCAGGCGACGCAGACGCTTTCCGGCCTCGCCCATTGCGCCTCGCTGGTCGTCGCGCCCAAGACGGAAAGCCCGCTCAAGCACATCGAGTTCGTGCACCTGAGCCCGGGCCGCGCCCTGGTCATCATGGTCACGGAATCGGGCGTGGTCGAGAACCGCATCATGGAGATCCCGGCCGATCTGCCGGCCTCGGCCCTGGTGCAGGCGACCAACTACCTGTCGGCCAGGCTGGTCGGGCGCAATCTGGCCGACGCCTACGACGACATCATGCGCGAGCTGGAAGGCCAACGGGCCGAACTGGACCAGCTGACCGCGCGCCTGGTCGAGGGCGGGCTCGCGACCTGGGCCGGCGGCGACACGGGGGCCGGCGGCGCGCTCATCGTGCGCGGCCAGGCGCACCTGCTGGAGGACGTCAACCTGGTCACCGACCTGGAGCGCATCCGCGCCCTGTTCTCGGCCCTCGAGACCAAGGAGCAGATGCTGCGCATCCTGTCCATGGCCGACCGCGCCGACGGCGTGCAGATCTTCATCGGCGCCGACAACGCGCTGTTCAACCTGTCTGGCTGCGCCATGGTCGTGCGCAGCTACCGCGACGAGCAGCAGCGCATCATCGGCGCCGTCGGCGTGATCGGCCCGACGCGCATGAACTATTCCCGCATCATCCCCATGGTCGATTACACCGCCGATCTGATCGGCGGCTTCATAGGTGCCGGCCGCGGGCGCTGAGGCGTCCCGGCCCGGCCGCACAAGACAGCCATCCGAAGGAAGACAGATGTCCGACACCAAGCCCGAGCAGACCCCCGACACCGCGCCCGAACGGACCCCCGGACAGGCGGAACCCGCGGACGCCGCCGCGCCCCGGGACACCTCGCCCGAGGGCGAACCGCCGACCCCGTCCATGACCAAGGACGCGGACGAGGCCGATCCGGCGGCGCGCATCGCCGAGCTGGAGACCCAGGTCGCGGAAGCCAACGACCGCACCCTGCGCGCCCTGGCCGAGGCCGAGAACGTGCGCCGCCGCGCCGAGCGCGACAAGCAGGACGCCTCCAGGTACGCCATCGCCGCCTTCGCCCGCGAGATCCTGTCCGTCGGCGACAACCTGCGCCGCGCGCTCGACAGCATCGACGCCGGCGCGCGCAAGTCGTCGGAGGTGGTCGAGACCCTGGCGACGGGCGTCGAGATGACGGAACGGGAGCTTCTGGCGGCGCTCGAGCGCAGCGGCATCAGGCGCATCGATCCGCTCGGCCAGCGCTTCGATTCCAACGCCCACGAGGCGCTGTTCGAAATCCCCGACGAGACCAGGCCCCAGGGCACGGTGGCCCAGGTGCTCGAGGCCGGCTACATGCTGCATGACCGCCTGCTGCGCCCGGCCAAGGTCGGCGTCACCAAGGGCGGCCCGAAGGCCGAGGCGGCGGCGCCGGCGGCCGAGGGCGACACGGCCCAGGCCGGGGAGATCAAGGACGGCGGCAAGGACGCCGGCAAGGCCTACGAGAAGGGCGGGCCCGGCGCCGGCGGCACGGTCGACGAAAAGCTGTAGCGCAAGCCTGAGCGGCGGGAAGCTGCACGAGAAGATTTGATCGGGCCACGCCGAAGGACAGATGAAAGACTCTCCCTCGAAGCCGCCAAACAGTGTAGACTTTCAGGGTGGTGACGCAACGTGTCCATGCGTACTGAAGATAAAGTACAAGGCAAGAAATATGTCGGAAGCCGCGAAACTGACAACGCTTGAAAAAAAGCTCAGCGGCGGGCTGACCGAACTGGAAGCCGAAGCTAGGCGTTTGGCCAAAATGCCGCCGCCGATGCGTCAGAAAGCCGTCAAGAATTTGCGTGAGGCCGTTGATGCGGGCGAGGACTCTATCGCCCATTTGCGGTCGTTGCAGAATCACTTGTACGCCCTGCACGGTATCCGCATCACCATCGACGACTGAGACGGCTTGCGGCCCATGCGCCAGGACTTCACGCCCATCAGTTGGGGGCTTGGGTGGTGTTCTCGTCGGACGCTTCCGATGATGGCATCAGGGCCGTCCGCAGATGCGACGCTTCTTTCACAAGGTAAGCCAGGGCGCGGAAACGGTCTTCGTCGTTGGACAGCAGGATGTCGTGCAAAGTCCTGCCCGCACCAGAGTCCGCGACCACGAAGATCGCCGCCACGACGTTGCCGACGTTTGACGCTATGGGGCGGAACAACGAGGGATCGCTCTTTCTCTCGATGAAGTTGTTGAGATGTTCGAGGTCGGGATCATTTTCCAGGAACCTGAAGCATTCGAGGGCGACGACGGATAATTCCGGATCGATGCCCCCGTCATCCTGATCCATGACGGCGTCCATGGCCGCGGACAGGGCGGTATAGTATCGCGTTCGGGCGAAAAGGGTGCGCCCGGCGAATTCCTGAACCCACAGTTCGACGAAGATTTCCGATAGGGCGAATTCCGCCAGGGCGGCGGAAAAGCTCTCCATGTTCTTGTGGGCGCAGTGCAGGTTTTCCAGATAAACCCACCGGGCCAACCGTTTGATCCGCCGGAGGTTATTGTCGCAGTGTTCGAAGACGCCGGTGACGGCATCCCAATTGCAGACCGGTTCATTTGGGTCCGTCGCGCTCTTGTTCCGTTTCCAATCGCGCTCGACATATTTTTGAAGCTGACATGGAGCCGTGCCTTTCAGCGCGCGCACGCCGACTTCATAGGAAGGGAAGGCGTGACCTATATCGATGGCGTGCAGGAAGAACTTCTCCAGATACCGGGTCGCCAGTACCCGGGCCTGGAACATGGGGTCGTCCTTGCCGGCGAACCGGCTAACCAGGGTTTCGGCGATGGCTGCGGTGACCTGTTCGCGGTCAAGCGCCAACACAAAGATCACATTGGGTTCCCACAAGAAGGTCTTCATGGCCTCCAGCAGCCGCAGCACCTGAAGGTGGGAACAACGGTCCAGGTCGTCGATCATGATGTAGACCGGGCACTCGTTGCGGAACGCCGCGTTGACAAGCGTTTGAAAGTCGTCTCGGAAAGCGTCGACTTCGCTTTGGAATTTTTTTCTGGCGCCGGCTTCGTCGATGAACACGCCGACGATCTGTTCGCCAATCGCTTCCGGCTTGCCGCCGGCGGCGGAAATAATCGCGCTGGCGCCCGAGGCAGAAACCGCCCAGTCGATGCCCGCCCGCATGGCGAACTTGGCCGCGCGGCCCAGGAGCTTCTTACCCGTTTTGAGGATGTCGCCTCGGGTATTCTCGACTGCATCACGGGTCAGGCACGAAGTGATCTCGGCCAGCAGCGGGATCAACAGGTGTTCCTCGCGCTCGTAACGCCAGGGCTCGAACCAGACGACATTGGTGTTGCCCTTGGGCCGAAGGCGCCGCAGGACTGTCGTTTTGCCGCTGCCCCAGGGGCCGAAGACGGCGATGGCCAGGGGCCCCTGGGAAAGATCAGAGGGCAGGGCCTTGGCGAATTTGTCCGCCCAGGGAATGTCCATGACGCCGAGGGTGCCGGTCTGGTTATTTATCCAATCGACGGGTTCGTCGAACAGGAACCAGGGCGGACCCTCCGGGAGGTCATCGTCTCCGTTCGCCTTCCCTGTCATTGCCTCCGTCCCCTCCTGCATCCATCGGCGATAACTCGCCAAAATTGTAGATCGATTCTCAGCCTGATTGCATCCGGTTTCGCCCCTCGACGGTGCCCCGGGACATGGAGTATGAGCCGGACCGTTTTTCCGCCACATTCTTTTGCCCGCCGATGCTTGCGGCCCGCACCGGCCCGGCCTATATAACCCGCGGACCCCCAAGGGTTTTCGGCAGGAAATTCTTAACCCCGCGCCGGTAAGATCTTAGGGTTCGCGAACGTTGAACGACCTGACCAATTTAAGACCCAATGGAAGCCGCAATGAGGGCGCCGCATCGGGCCCCGGGCCGGCTTGCCGCGAAGAGAGGATTGAACAATGAGCAAGGTTATCGGTATCGACTTGGGCACCACCAACTCCTGCGTCGCCGTCATGGACGGCAAGGACGCCAAGGTGATCGAGAATTCGGAGGGGGTGCGCACGACGCCTTCCATGGTGGCCTTCACGGATTCGGGCGAACGCCTGACGGGCCTGCCGGCCAAGCGCCAGGCGGTGACCAACCCGGAGCACACGCTGTTCGCCATCAAGCGCCTGATCGGCCGGCGCTATGAAGACAAGACCGTGGAAAAGGACAAGAAGCTGGTCCCCTACAAGATCGCCAAGGGCGACAACGGCGACGCCTGGGTCGAGGTCGAGGACAAGAAGTACAGCCCCAGCCAGATTTCCGCCTTCATCCTGCAGAAGATGAAGGAAACGGCCGAAAGCTACCTGGGCGAGGCGGTCACCCAGGCGGTCATCACCGTGCCCGCCTACTTCAACGATTCCCAGCGCCAGGCCACCAAGGACGCCGGCAAGATCGCCGGGCTCGAGGTGCTGCGCATCATCAACGAACCGACGGCCGCGGCGCTCGCCTACGGGCTTGAGAAGAAGGAATCGGGCGTCATCGCCGTGTACGACCTCGGCGGCGGCACCTTCGACATCTCGGTCCTGGAAATCGGCGACGGCGTGTTCGAGGTCAAGTCGACCAACGGCGACACCTTCCTGGGCGGCGAGGACTTCGACCAGCGCGTCGTCGACTACCTGGCCGACGAGTTCAAGAAGGAGAACGGCATCGACCTGCGGGGCGACCGCCTGGCCCTGCAGCGCCTCAAGGAAGCCGGCGAAAAGGCCAAGATCGAGCTGTCGTCGACGACCCAGACCGAGGTCAACCTGCCGTTCATCACGGCCGACCAGTCGGGTCCCAAGCACCTCAACATCAAGCTGACCCGGGCCAAGCTGGAAACCCTCGTCGAGGACCTGGTGGAGCGCACCATCGAGCCCTGCAAGAAGGCGCTCAAGGACGCCGGCCTGAAGGCCTCGGAAATCAACGAGGTCATCCTGGTCGGCGGCATGACCCGCATGCCCCTGGTCCACAAGGTGGTGAAGGAGTTCTTCGGCCGCGAACCCCACAAGGGCGTCAACCCGGACGAGGTGGTCGCCATCGGCGCCGCCATCCAGGGCGGCGTGCTGAAGGGCGACGTGAAGGACGTGCTGCTGCTCGACGTGACGCCGCTGTCGCTCGGCATCGAGACCCTGGGCGGCGTGTTCACGCGCCTGATCGACCGCAACACGACGATCCCGACCCGCAAGAGCCAGGTGTTCTCGACCGCCGAGGACAACCAGTCGGCGGTGACCATCCGCGTGTTCCAGGGCGAACGCGAAATGGCGGCGGACAACAAGCTGCTCGGCCAGTTCGATCTGGTCGGCATCCCGCCGGCCCCGCGCGGCCTGCCGCAGATCGAGGTCACCTTCGACATCGACGCCAACGGCATCGTCAACGTCCAGGCCAAGGACAAGGCCACCGGCAAGGAACAGCAGATCCGCATCCAGGCCTCGGGCGGCCTGTCGGACGACGACATCGACCGCATGGTCCAGGAAGCGGAAGCCCACGCCGACGAGGACAAGAAGCGCCGCGGCCTGGTCGAGGTCAGGAACACGGCCGACACCCTGATCCATTCGGCGGAGAAGAACCTCAAGGAATACGGCGACAAGATCGGCGCCGACGACAAGGCCGCCATCGAGACGGCCGTCGCGGAGCTGAAGGAAGCCAAGGAAGGCGACGACGCCGACGCCATCAGCGCCAAGTGCGAGGCGCTCTCCCAGGCCTCGATGAAGCTGGGCGAAGCCATGTACAAGGCGGCCCAGGAAGAGGGCGGCGAGGACGCGGCCGCCGCTTCGGAAAAGTCCGATGACGCCAAGGGCGAGGACGCCACCGTGGTCGACGCCGACTTCGAGGAAGTCAACCCGGACGCCGACGACGCCCCCAAGGGCAAGAAGGGCGGCAAGGACGACTGATCCCGGAGGGCCGCCGGCGGGCGCGCGACCATGACGCCGCCCGCCGCGGTCCCGGATCCGCCGATCCTTGCGCCTGTGTCCGGGAGGGGAACCGACCATGGCTGACAAACGCGACTACTACGACATCCTCGGCGTCAAGAAGGGCGCCGACGAGGGCGAGCTGAAAAGCGCCTACCGCAAGCTCGCCATGAAGTTCCATCCCGACCGCAATCCCGACGACAAGCACGCCGACAAGAAGTTCAAGGAACTGAACGAGGCCTACGAGGTTCTGAAGGACCCGGAGAAGCGCGCCGCCTACGACCGCTTCGGCCATGCCGCCTTCGAGGCGGGCGGCCCCGGCGCCGGCGGCTTCGAAGGGTTCGGCCAGGGCGGCCAGGGCTTCTCCGGCTTCGGCGACATCTTCGAGGAAATGTTCGGCGAGTTCATGGGCGGCGCCCGCGGCGGCCGCGGCGGCGGCCATGCGGGCGGCCACGGCGCCGACCTGCGCTACAACATGGAATTGAGCCTGGAAGACGCCTTTCACGGCAAGAAGGCGGAAATCCGCGTGCCCACCTCCGTCGCCTGCGAACCCTGCAAGGGCACGGGCGCCGAGGGCGCCGCGGCGCCGGTCGCCTGCGCCACCTGCGGGGGCGCGGGGCGCGTGCGCTCGCAGTCGGGCTTCTTCACCGTGGAACGCACCTGTCCGGCCTGCCAGGGCCGCGGCACGGTCATCAAGGATCCCTGCAAGACCTGCGGCGGGGCCGGCCGCGTGCACCGGGAGAAGACGCTGTCCGTCACCATCCCGGCGGGCGTCGAGGACGGCACCCGCATCCGCCTGGCCGGCGAGGGCGAGGCCGGGCTGCGCGGCGCGCCCGCGGGCGACCTCTACCTGTTCCTGTCGATCCGCCCGCACCGCTTCTTCCACCGCGACGGCGCCGACATCCACTGCCGCGTGCCGATTCCCATGACCACGGCGGCGCTCGGCGGCCAGGTCGAGGTGCCGACCATCGAGGGCAAGCTGGCCCGCGTCACCATCCCCCCCGGCACGCCGACGGGCCATCAGTTGCGGCTCGCCGGCAAGGGCATGTCGATCATGCGCTCCAAGGCGCGCGGCGACATGTTCGTCCAGGTTTCCGTGGAAACGCCGCAGAACCTTTCGGAACGCCAGAAGGAACTCCTCAAGGAGTTCGAGGACGCCGGCGACTCCAAAACCCAAAGCCCGCAATCCACGGGCTTCTTCGACAAGGTGAAGGAGCTGTGGGAGGATCTGAAGGACTAGCCGCAAAACCGGAACAGGCACGTTACCTCAGAACAGGGACCGGGGCAGCATTTGCTTTGGGAAATCTCAAGAACGACTTGATTATCTGACATTTATCCCATATTAACTCTTGACAACCCATGATGAACCCCTGGGAAACGTGGATTCTGCTTGACATGCTGGAGTCCGCGCGATTCTATGACGCAAACACAACATCCTGTACTGTGCGTTGAGGACGAGTCACAATATATTGGGCGGGAAACGGGGCAATGAGTGAGCAACAAGCTTTGCGAGAGCAGTATTCAAGCTTTTTTAGGAAGGTGTACGCGCATGGCACCGCTACCCGTGGCATATTGGACGCAGCACGTCCAAACACGAGTGAAAAATGGAACTCTGCTGGCGATATTGAGCGTAGCGAGGCCTACGCCCACGAATACGCACAAGAATCTCTTGATGCCATCGATCTACTTTTAGGTCGCCACAAATAATTTCATAAATCTATAGCGTTGTATTAAACGACAGTCGAAATTGTCGGGGAGGTCGCTATGCCCAAAAAGTCTGCCCCGAAGAGCCATGTCCCACCCTACAACAAAAGGCAAATCGAAGCGCGATTTTTGGCGCTCGTGCAAGAGTGTAAATTTTATCTGGACGCACTAAATACGCTCAACTCAAAGTGGGATTTGCGTTTTGATCCTTTCGTGCTCTTAAGTGTCGCAAAGAGCGCCTTAGATGATATTTGGCGATACAAGTCTTATCACCTTCGTGATGCCAAAACCCTCTCCGACAGCATCAAAAGGGCAGCGTATTTCACAAAATGGATAATTAAATCACGCCCCATATACTTTACGCGCTTGTAAACTTGACGTACGTAACCTAATCCGGCTACGCTTCCGCGATATTGCTAACCGACTCGACTTATGCAGGTCCCGGGGGGCAAGGTTGCAGGTATGTCTGAGTTGGCCACATTTGTTTTTGGCATCGCACTCTTCCTCCTTGGGATGTTGGTCCCAATGAGGTACCCAAACTTGCCAGATTGGATCAGTAACGGTGGGATTTTGTTTGGCATCGCGCTTATATTTGTTGCGGTAGGAATCTACATAGCCGACCTGCCAGCCTCAGAAAGATTTAGCCGTTTGGGCGTCCCAGTGTGGTTAGTTATAGTGGGAGTGGCGCTCTTTTCAGTTGGTGTTCCTTGGTATGTGGCATCCAATAAAAGTGTTCAAAATAATTTAGCGTTATCTATTAGGCCTTTAAAATACGACAATAAAATAACATTCAACAGTCACTCCATCGTTCCGAACGAAGAAAATAATAAGCCGTTCCGCTTATCTGTTCTTAATAGGTCTTCTGACTCTTTGTCTGATGTGTCGATAAAATTTGAGATCAAAGACCTAGATGTATGGAATATTATTCACGACACCGAGGCGTTCCCTATTGTGGAGAAAACCCCAAAAGGGCTGGTGATGGTAGTCACCAAATACAATGGGGGAAAGACGTGGGCGCAAATCCCAATGAACACCGACGGGGGCGTGACAATTGACCTGGTTCCCGGAGGCCGACCAGTTGAGATTGAGATGCCAACATCAATCAAAACCGCCATCTCGCTCTATGCTATCGCCAACTCCCATGAGTCAAAACAACCGCCTGACAAAAGCTTCGTGAATAAGCTCGTAGGAGCAAACAACCATTTAGAACGGTTCGACCTGCTCCACAATGCGCAGTTTGAGAGCATGGTTGAGTTGCCAGATGTCTCTGCCGCCCTAACATGGAAATCAAGCGGAAAAGAGCAGACGCGGAGTTTCACGTTTCGCTCGGTCTACATACCGGTAATTGGGCCTTTTTGGGCGAAGGACGAGACGGGAGAACATCCGGTCCACTTTCTCACGGCTGGCATGGGGATTTTGGCGTTTGAAGACATAAACAAACCAGACTCCGGCTTCTACAGCGCGTGGAAAAGATGGAAAGAATCGAATGTCACGCGGTAAATACCTCTCCCTCGAAGAAGCCCGCAACATGGGCAAGTTGGATCGGTTCGCCAAGGAACGTGAACTAAACGATCCACGCCCAGACGGATGGGACCGTTTCTGGAATTTGATGGAGGCGGCTACAGGTTCGCCAGGAGGCGGGGGAACATCTGGTCGGGCTGCTTCCGAAGGTTATAGCGATACTCGAACTCGCCAAGGTACTTCGGAAGATGCTTCTGACTGATATGGATATGCGTTCCCCGGATCGACCGCTTGAGCATGGACCAGAACGCTTCAAGAGTGTTCACGTGGCTATCGCCTTCGGCCCACTGCTTCGCGCCGTGTTCAACGGTATCGTGCTTGTAGCCGAGACTGGAAAGAACGCGGTAAGGCAACCATTCATCGGTGCTGATGCGCGTACCCTTGGGAACCTGACTGGTGATTTCGGGAATGAGGGACTTGCGCGAGGCGTCGGGAACGACCTTGGTGTAAACCTCGCCGCCGTTGCGCTCAAGGATACCGAATACAACAGACTTGCCCGCAGCGCCGCGCCCGCGCTTACCCTTCCGCTTGCCGCCGATATAGGTTTCATCGGCTTCAACATGGCCCGTCAACGGCGGCTCGCCGTCAACCTTGCCCATGTATTCGCGGATCAGGTGCGCCATGCGGAAGGCGGTCGGATAGGACACGCCCAACTGGCGTTGCAGTTCCTTGGCCGGAACGCCGTGGCGCGAAGTGGTGAACAGGTACATCGCATAGAACCACTTTTGCAGCGGAATGCGGGACCCTTGGAACATCGTTCCGACCATCGGATGAATGTGGTGGCCGCACCACTGGCAGGCATAGGCCGGCATCTTCTTAAGGCGGGACCAGCGGCCTTCCTTGCCGCACTTCTCGCACTCAAGCGTTTCGCCGTGACGCAGCTTCATAAGGTAGTCAAGGCAAGCGTCGTCGTCCGGGAACTGCTGAAAGAAATCGGTGATGGTCGGGGTGTGTGCCACAGCTTTCTCCTTTCGATGGTGAAAGGATAGCAAGATGGCGTACGTACGTCAAGTTTATAATCGCGTTAAAAAAATATATTTGGACGAAGAGTTTTTTGCTAACTTTGTATATGATTTACATTATAGGAATATATCATCTGATGCTTTGTTGGCTATTTATGAGATAATAAGAAACGCAGCTAAAGACAAATCCATCATTAAGAACGTCCTTCGTTAAGGCCAATACCCTTTCCAGTTCTTTGACGCCTCGCGCGTCAGCGCGCGCCCGCGTAAACGCCACGTACCGTTCGCCGTTGTACACGCGCCGCCAATCTTCTCGCTAAGCCGCCTCCCGAGCGTAGAAGTGGAGATACCATCCGCCTACATAATGGTGCGTTCCTATCTCCATTGCCTCCAGCCTCGAAATCGATTTCGGCTGATCAGTTTGCGCGCTGAAATTTCAGGTTCCCTTATCCTTTCCCGCCCCATAGATTCCCCGGCAACGAGGAACAAACAGGGCAGCGGAGTCTCCCCATGAACATCGGAATTACCGGCTGCGGCGGGCGCATGGGCCGCATGCTGATCCAGACCGTGCTGGCGACCGAGGGCGCGGAACTCGCCGGCGGCACGGAACAGGCGGGCAGCCCCTTCATCGGCCAGGACCTGGGCCTGCTGGTCGGCTCGGAGCCGGCCGGGGCGGCCGTCATGGACGACGCGCGGGCGCTGTTCGAGGCGTCGGACGTGGTCATCGACTTCACGGTTCCCGCCGCCACGGCGGCCCATGCGGCGCTCGCCTTCGACACCGCGACGGCCATGGTCGTCGGCACCACGGGCCTCACGGCCGAGCAGCAGTCGGCGGTGCGGGGGGCATCGGAAAAGGCCGCCATCGTGCAGGCCGGCAACATGTCGCTCGGCGTCAACCTGCTGGTCGGCCTCGCCAAACAGGCGGCGGCGCTGCTCGGCCCCGACTACGACATCGAGATCGTCGAGATGCACCACAAACACAAGATCGACGCGCCCTCGGGCACGGCGCTGATGCTCGGCCGCGCGGCGGCCGAGGGCAGGGGCCTCGACCACGACGCGGCGGCCGTCCTGTCGCGCGAGGGCCATACCGGCGCGCGCCCCGACGGCGCCATCGGCTACGCCAGCCTGCGCGGCGGCGACGTGGTCGGCGACCACACGGTGATCTTCGCCGGGCCGGCGGAGCGCGTGGAACTGACCCACCGCGCGGCGAGCCGCGAGATCTTCGCCCGCGGCGCCGTGCGCGCGGCATTGTGGTGCCGGGGCCGGGCGCCCGGCCTCTATTCCATGCGCGACGTGCTGGGGTTGAGCTAGGCCGGCACCGGGTTGCGCAGGTCGGCGAGCACCCGCTTCAGCCGCTCGGCCACGCCGACCTTTTCGTCCACGGTCAGGAACCGCCCGATGGCGAGCGACCGCCCGTGCGAGCGCAGCAGAAGGTCGGCGTGCCGCCCGCGCCGGTTCTCGATCAGCACCTGCAGCCATTGCGGCTGGAACGACCAGCGGTCGCGTTTGCCCCAGTGGCTGACGCGCTCGACGCACAACTCCCGCGCGGTGACGGCGATGGTCTCGACCTCGCGTCCGCGCCTGAGGTTGAGGCGCAGCAGGGCGTAGAGCAGCAGCACCTCCGCCCCCATGAAGGGGAACACGGGCCACGCGCCGATGACGATGAACAGCACCGACAGCGGCACCCAGAACACGGCCAGCACCCACATGAAGACGTGCACGCCCCGCAGCGTCGAGGAGCGGTGCGGGCGCAGTTCCGCGCGGAACAGGCAGGCGTCGGGGTCGAATGCGTTCATCGCCCCATGATACGCAAGCCGCCGCGCGAGAAAAAGGGGAAGGTCAGGCCGCCCGGCCTTGCGCGTAGCGGCGCACGCGCACGGGCTCGCGCCGGCCCTTGACGGAAATCGCCTCCTCGGGCCCGAAGCCGTCGGCCGCGGTTCCGCCGGCCGTTGCCAGGGTGTCGGCGTCGGCGACGATCTCGCCCGCCGCCGCCGCCGAACACAGCCGCGCCGCCACATTGACCCCGTCGCCGATCACCGTGAAGTCGCGCCGGCGGGCGGAACCGACGGCGCCGGAAATCACCTCGCCCGTATAGACGCCGATGCCGACCGGGCGCGGCAGGTTGGCGCGCGCCAGCTCCGCCTGCACGTCGCGCGCGGCGGCCAGCGCCCGGGCCTCGGCGTCCCTGCCGTCGAAGCGGGCCAGCAGCGCGTCGCCGATCATTTTGTCGACGTCGCCGCCGTGGGCCTCGACGGCCGCCACCTGGATGCCCATCAGCTCGTTGAGGAACCACACCACGCGCTCCGGCGGGTTGTTCTCCGAATAGCCGGTGAAGTCGCGGGCGTCGGAATAGAACAGCGTCAGGCGCACGCGCGTCGAGGGAATGTCGCCGCCGCCCCGCGCCGCGTCGACGGCGCTTGCCGACACGAAGCTTTCCAGCTTGCGCCGGGTCTCGTCCAGGGCGGCCGAGCGGCTGTCGATCTCGCGCTGGCCGCGCCCGACCAGCAGCCCCAGCCCCGCCAGCAGCAGCACCAGCCCCGCCGCCGGTGCGGCGGCGGCGATCAGGCCCGAGCGCAGCAGCAGCGCGTCCAGGTAGCCGACCGGCTCGTACAGTTCGAACACGGCGGCGATGTCGCCCTGGGCGTCGCGCACGGGGACGTAGATTTCGTACAGGTCCTGGCCGTTCTCGACGATGCGCACCAGCACCGGCGTGCCGTCGAACACCACGGTCTTCAGCGCCGGGTTGGTCTCGCGCTTGGCGAAGTCGGCGACGTCGGTCGAGAACAGCACCTGGCCCGCCAGGTTGTAGACCTTCATGGCCTGGATGCGCAGCTCGCGCACCTCCTGGTCGATGGCGGCGCGCAGCTTGTCGTGGTCTGACTTGGTGTCGCCGTGGGCCAGCAGGTGCGCCCAGGCCTCGGGCGCCGCGTGGGCCACGGCGGTGGACACGGCCTCGGCGCGCTGACGCGCCAGTTCCAGATAGATGTTCTCCGTCGTGCGGGTCACCGCGAACACGGTCGCCGCCACCATGACGGCCAGCAACACGGCCAGGCCCGGCGCGATGCGCCGCCAGAAATGCCGCTTCAGGGGATAGGATGCGTCGTTCATCGGTTGTTCCCGGCCCATGACCAGTGCAATCTAAAACCGCCCCCGCGGGGGCGGCATGACATGCGTCAATCGAAGGTAGCAGAAGAGGGTCGACGGCGGCCATGAGGAAAGCCGATATCGAGGAGTTCTACCGCCGCCTGCACGAGCGGAACCCGGAACCGAAGGGGGAACTGGACTGGGTCAACCCGTTCACCCTGCTGGTCGCCGTGGTGCTGTCGGCGCAGGCCACCGACGTCGGCGTCAACAGGGCGACGGGTCCCCTGTTCAAGGCCGCCGACACGCCGGAAAAGATGGTTGCCCTGGGCGAGGCCAAGATCAGGGACTACGTGAAGACCATCGGCCTGTACAGGAACAAGGCGGCCAACGTCTTCAAGCTGTCGCAAATCCTGATCGAACGCCATGGATCGCAGGTGCCCGACGACCAGGCGGCGCTCGAGGCCCTGCCCGGCGTCGGCCGCAAGACCGCCAACGTGGTCCGCAACATCGCCTTCGGCGCGCCGACCATCGCCGTCGACACGCATATCTTCCGCATCGGCAACCGCACGGGCATCGCACCCGGCAAGACGCCCCTGGAGGTGGAGACCAGGCTTCTGAAGGTGACGCCGCGCCGATACCTGCGCCACGCCCATCACTGGCTGATCCTGCACGGGCGCTACGTGTGCAAGGCGCGGAAGCCCGCCTGTCCGGACTGCGTCGTCGCCGACCTGTGCCGGTTCAAGGGCAAGACGGTCTGATGCGGGTTCCGGTCGATCGGACCGGGCCCCGCTTTTCGGCAAGCTCAGGGCGAGGCCCACATGCCGAGCGCCGTCGAAGCATGAGGGCCGGCCCGATCGGTTGCCGGGCGGCTATCCCCGCGCGCGCGGCGTCGCGTTGACGCAGGCCTCGCGGTCGGCGGCCTTGCCGGCCGCGTCGCGGGCCTCGAAATGGGCGACACGGGCCGGGCCGCCGGCCCGGTCCTTGTAAAGGAACACGTCGAGCACGCAGCCCTCGCCGCGGAAGCGCAGGATTTCCGCCCCCTTGTCGACGCGGCTGAAGGCGGGCGCGCCGAACGCGGCGACCAGGTCGTTCCTGGAAAAGCCCAGGACCTCCTTCACGGCGATGCGCGGCAGGGCCGGCGGGGTCGGCAGGGCCGCCTCCTGGGGCGCCGCGGCGGCCGGTCCGGCGACCGCGGCGGCGGCGGTTCCGTCGGCCTCCGCCGGGAGCCGGGTTCGCGCCACCTGGCCGTCGCCGGCGCAGGCCGTCAGCAGGACGGCGAGGAGAAGAGGAATGGAGAGCGGGCGGAAACGGCGGCCGGCCACTGTGTTCAGTCGTGTTCTTTGTCGAGGGTCTGCATGTCGCCGGCGATTTCGCCGCCCTGCTCGATGACGATGCGGCCATAGCGGATCTTGCCCTGGACCCGCCCGCCGGCGCGCACCACGAGACGCCCGCGGGCGATCAGTTCGCCCTCGAAACGGCCCGAAATGTCGGCTTCCTCGACGTCGGCGTTGCCCTTGAACACGCCCGTCGGCGCGACCTCGATCAGCCGCGCGCCGGGCAGGGTGATCTCGACCTGGCCCTCGACCACCAGACGGTCGCAGGACGTGATCTCGCCGGTCAGCGAGATGTCGCGGCCGACGATCAGGCGCTTCTGGTCCGAGCCGACGTCGAGCGTGCGCGCGCGGTCGATGCGCCGGGCCGTGGTCGGCACTTCGGGCGGGCGGCGGTGAAGCTCGGGCGACATGCCCGACGACGTGGGCGGCTTGGGCGCGTGGGAGCCCTTGCGGGAAAAGGGTTTCAGGGGCGGCGCGGAGAAATCCCCGCCGTCGTCTTTTGTTTCGTCGCTCACGTCAGCTTCCTTCTGGGCGGCCGGTGCCGGTACGGTCGGGCCGTCCTTTTTCTTCCCAAACATAGTCAATTACTTACGCCTTGGGCCCTGATCCGTCCAGCACGGAATTGGCGCCCGGACGGGCCAGATGCGTGCCCCGCGCCGGGCCGCCCCGCGTCCCTCCCGATTGTCCCGGGGTCCCCCGCCGCCGCCATTTTTCGAACTGATGGACCATGGCCGCCGTGGCGATCACCGGAGTCAGGAGATTGACCACGGGAATTGTCAAAAGAAAGGCAATGGCGACCCCGGTCAGGAACATCCGACCGCCGTGGGCCT
>PFFW01000155.1 GCA_002781745.1 Rhodospirillales bacterium CG15_BIG_FIL_POST_REV_8_21_14_020_66_15 | reverse complement strand
GCCGTGGTGCCCGAAATCGACCGCCGGGCGACCCGTATCCGCCTGGACCTTCAAGCCCTCGCGGAGACCCGGGAGAAGACGGCTGCGGAGCGCCTCAACCTCAACACCGCGGCCCGGGACCTGGAACGCCAGCGCGCCGGGATCCGCCAGCTCATGGCCGACCGGCGGCGCCTGTTGGACACGACGCTGGCCGAGGAACGCCGGGCCGCCGAGCGTGTCGCCCGTCTGGCCGCCAAGGCCGAGAACCTGAGGGACCTCGTGGCGCGGCTCGAAGAGCAGCGCCAGGCGGAAGAGCGCGAAGCCGCCCGCGCCCAGGCGGCGGCCAGGGAAAAGGCCGCCCGCGACCGCGCCGAGGCCGAACGCCAGGTGCGCATCGCCGCCACAGTTTCGCCATCAGTGTCCATCACTACTCGCCGTGGCCGGCTGCCGCTGCCCGTGATCGGCGATCTGGTCGGCCGCTATGGCGAAAACCTGCCGACGGGCCTGACGCGCAAGGGCATCGACATCGCCGCGCGCGCCGGAGGGCAGGTCATCGCGACCTATGACGGAAAGATCGCGTTCGCAGGAAAATTCAGAGGGTATGGGCAGTTATTGATTATCGATCACGGCGACGGATATCATACGCTGCTGGCCGGGATGGCCCGCATCGACATGGCTGTGGGCCAGCGCGTTTCCACCGGTGAGCCCGTGGGCCTGATGGGTTCCGACGGGGGCGACCGTCCCATTCTCTACGTCGAACTGCGCCGCAAGGGACAACCGATCAATCCTTTGCCGTGGTTGGCGTCACGCAAAGACAAGGTGAGCGGATGACACACAGAATATCGATGGTTGCGGGCCTCAGGCTGCTGGCCGGTGCCGCGGTGCTGGGCGGCCTGGTGTTCCTGGGCCAGCCGGCGTCGGCGCAGGGCGCCGCGGCCGAGGCGCCCGAAGTCAAGAACTCGGAAGAGACCTATCGTCTGCTCAACCTGTTCGGCGATGTGTTCGAGCGCATCCGCTCCCAGTACGTGGATCAGCCCACGGACGAGCAGATGATCGAGTCCGCGATCACCGGCATGCTGCAGGCGCTCGACCCCCATTCCAGCTACATGAACGCCCGCACCTACAAGGAAATGCAGGTCAACACGCGCGGCGAGTTCGGCGGCCTGGGCATCCAGGTGACGTTGGAGAACGGCGTGGTGAAGGTGATTTCACCCATCGACGACACGCCGGCGTATCGTGCCGGAGTCAAGGCCGGCGACCTGATCACCCACCTGGACGGCGAGGCGGTCCAGGGCCTGACCCTGTCCCAGGCGGTCGAGAAGATGCGCGGCAAGGTCGGCAGCGACATCAAGCTGACCATCCTGCGCCCCGGCCAGGAACCGTTCGACGTGAGCATCACGCGGGCGATCATCAAGATCACCTCGGTCCGCCACCACATGGAAGGCGAAGACGTGGGCTACATCCGCATCACGTCGTTCAGCGAGCAGACAAAGCAGAGCCTGGACAAGGCGATAGAGAAGATCAGGAAGGATGCCGGCGACAAGCTGAAAGGCTACGTGCTGGACCTGCGCAACAACCCGGGCGGCCTGCTGGACCAGGCGGTCGCCGTGTCGGACACCTTCCTGGACAAGGGTGAGATCGTATCGACCCGCTCGCGCGATCCCAACGACACCCAGCGCTTCAACGCCACCAAGGGTGACATGACGGAAGGCAAGCCGATCGTCGTTCTGATCAACGGCGGGTCCGCCTCGGCCTCGGAAATCGTCGCCGGGGCCCTGCAGGACCACCGCCGCGCGGTGCTGATGGGGACGCGATCCTTCGGCAAGGGCTCGGTCCAGACCATCGTGCCGTTGCAGGGCAACAGGGCCATGCGCCTGACCACGGCGCGCTACTACACGCCGTCGGGCGACAGCATCCAGGCCAAGGGCATTCATCCGGACATCGAGGTCAAACCGTCGCGAATCGAAGAGATCGAGAATCGTCCCGGCCGCCGCGAGGAAAACCTGCGGGGCGCCCTCGACAACGGCAACCACGGGAAGGATGCCAAGGAACCGACCCCCGAGGCCAAGCCGGACGCTAAGCCGGAAAGTGGAAAAACCTCGGCAAAAGAAGGGGATGCCAAGAAGGAGCCGGTCGACTACCAGCTTCTGCGCGCCGTCGACCTGCTGCGCGGAGTGGCCTTGTTCTCCGGTGCGTTGACCTCGTCAACCAATTGAGTACCCTGGATTTACCGGGGCTTGAAGCTGGCTGCCCGGGCGTGCGTGCCCGGTGGCGGCCGTGGTTGTCCGCCGGACCCGCGGGACGGACCCGCGGGGCGGCCCGACCGTTCGTGAACGGGTGATCCGTTGAAACTGCCGTCGTTGAAACTGCCGTTCAGTCTGAAGCGCCGCAAGAAGGGCGGCGACGACGACGAGGACGACGAGGCGTTCGACCTCGACGAGGAGGACGAGCCCGAGGAGGAAGACGACGAGGGTGGCGAAGACGAAGACGATGAGGAGGAAGAGGGCAGTGCGTGGGAGCGCATGGACCCCCAGCGCAAGATCCTCATCATCTCGGCCCTTGCCGGCGGCCTGCTTCTGACCTCGATCTTCGGCGGCGCGGCGTGGTTCCTCCTCGGCTCGTCGGAACCGGAACAGGTGGCCGATCCGCGCCGCCCCGACGGCTCCATCGCCATTCCCACCGCACCGTCGCCCGGCGAAGGCGGCGCCTTGACCCCCCCCGGTGAAGGCGGCGCACCGCCTGCCGCCGCGGGCGGACAGGCGGCACCCGCCAAGGGCGGTGCGGCCCCCGGCGCCGCGCCGCCTGCGGAAAAGGTCGTCGCCGGTATTTCGGCGTCGCAGGTCGCCATCCAGAACGAGGGCACCAGCGGCTTGGCCGCAGCCGTGCCCACGCCGGGCGCGGTCCAGGACCCGGACCGCGGCCGAGTCATTCCCTTCGCCACCGCCGAGGCCTTCAAGGGGATCGCCTGGATCGAGGGCGTCGAGGCGCTTGCCCGCGTGCCGGATCTCGCCCTGGTGGAAAAGGGCCCCGACGGCCGCGACATGCCGATCGTCGCGCGCAACGGTACCCGGCCCATGGACGCCTACGCCCGGCCGGTTGCGGAAGCGGACGCCGGCATCCCGCGGATCGCCGTCCTGATCCGCGGCATCGGCCTGTCGCGCACCGCCTCGATCACGGCCATCAAGGCGCTTCCGCCCGAAGTCAGCCTGGTCATCAGCCCCTATGCCCGCGATCCGTCCGACTGGGTCATCCGCGCCCGCCTGGCCGGCCACGAGGTGTTCCTGGGCCTGCCCATGGAAAGCGCCAACTTCCCGTTCGAGGACGCGGGACCGCTCGCCCTCAACACGACCAGGCAGGTCGACGACAACATGCGCACACTTAGGACCCTCCTGGGCCTGGTGCCCGGCTATGTCGGCTTCATGTCCCGCTTCGGTTCCAAGTTCGGCGTCGCCGAGGGGCAGTTGAAGCCGGTCTTCGAGGAGATCAAGTCGCGCGGCCTGATGTTCGTGGATTCCGGCGAAAGCGGCAGCGGCGCCATGACCCGGATCGCCGCCGAACTGTCCCTGCCCAAGGCCGTGGTCAACATCCACCTGGACCGCACGCCGACCGAGGGCGAGATCGCCTCCAAGCTGCTGCGCTTCGGCGCGCTGGCGCGCAGCCAGTCCATCGCCGTGGCCATGGGCGAGCCCTATCCACACACCATTCGGGAGTTGAAGAACTGGCTGGCCGCGCAGCCGCCGGACAAAATGCGCCTGGTTCCCGTCAGCGCTATCGCCGACCGTCAGATCGTGCAATAAACCTTCGCTCCTGGGACAATGCCGCTTGCTCGACCGTGACCGCACTCCATGACCGATATTGACGACGACCCGCGCCCGTTCCGGACAGGCGTCGGTGCGCTGCTGTTGAACAGCGCCGGCCGCGTCTGGGTCGGTGAGCGGATCCGCCGCACCGCCCAGCAGCTGGAATACCCCTGGCAACTGCCGCAGGGCGGCCTGGACGCGGGCGAGGACCCGCGCGACGCCGTGTTCCGCGAGCTGGAGGAGGAGACCGGCACCGCCAACGCCGAGATCATCGCCGAGACACCTGGCTGGCTCACCTACGACCTGCCCATCGAGGTCCGCGACCGGGTGTGGAGCGGGCGGTTCCGCGGCCAGCGCCAGAAATGGTACGCTCTCCGATTTCTGGGGCGTGACGAGGAATTCGACCTGAACACCCATCATCAGCCCGAGTTCTCAAGCTGGCGATGGGCGCCCATGGCCGAACTGCCGTCCCTCGTCGTTCCCTTCAAGCGGGGGCTCTATCACGACCTGCTGGCCGCCTTCGCGCATCTGGACGATGACGCCGGAGGTCCCGTCAGGTGATGTACGTGGAACTCCTCGGCGGCCTCGCGGTCCTTATGGGGGCGGCCGAGGTAATGATCCGGGGAGCGGTGGGGCTGGCCCGCATCTTCGGCCTGTCACCGCTTCTGATCGGCATGACCGTGGTGGCGCTCGGCACGTCGGCGCCGGAATTGGTGGTGTCGCTGGATGCGGCGTTGATCGGCACCCCGGGCATTGCCACGGGCAACATCGTCGGCTCCAACATCGCCAATATCCTGTTGATCGTCGGCGCCGCCGCCGTGCTTACGCCCATGGTCCGGCGCCACGCACGGCTCTACCGCGACGGCGCGCTGCTGGTTTTGTGTACGGCGCTGTTCGTCATGCTGTGCTGGGGCGAGGTTCTAGACTGGGCCCAGGGGGCGCTGCTGCTCATTATCTTCCTGGGCTTCATGGGCAGCGCCTATTGGCGCGACATCAACGACCCGCGGGCGTCGGCCGAACGCGTGGGCGAGGTCGAGGAGATCGGCGCCGTTCCCGCGAAACCGTGGATCGCCTGGGCGGCGACGCTGGGCGGTCTGGCCGGGGTCGCCGTCGGCGCGGACCTGATGGTGAGCGGGGGTGTCCAGATCGCCCGCTCGTTCGGTCTGGGCGAGGAGGTCATCGGCCTGACCCTGATTGCCGTCGGCACCTCGCTGCCGGAGCTGGCGGCCTCGGTGGTTGCCGCCCGGCGCGGCCATCCGGACGTCGCCATCGGCAACGTGGTCGGCTCCAACATGTTCAACATGCTGGGCATTGCCGGGGTGGTTTCCATGGCCGCCCCCCTGCCGGTGCCGACGACCATGCTGGCCTTTGACGTCTGGGTGATGCTGGGGTCGGCTGTTCTGCTGGTGCCGGCCATGACCGGATGGACCGGCGTGTCCCGCGCCGGCGGGGCGGTTCTGCTGGTCCTGTACGCGGGTTATCTGGCGGCCCAGGTCGCGGGTCTGCCGGAGACCGCCGCGACCGTGTTATTCTGACGCCGCCATGACGGAAAACGACCCGATCACACGCTCCGAGACCGCCCTCGTCACCGGCGCCGGCCGCCGCATCGGCCGCGCGCTCGCCCTCGACCTGGCCGCCCGGGGTTGGCGGGTCGCCGTGCATTGCCACACGTCGCGGGCGGACGCCGAAGCCGTCGTGGCCGAGATCGCCGCCGCCGGCGGCGAGGCCGCGGTCGTGCAGGCGGACCTCGCGGACGAGGACGCGACGGCCGCGCTGATCCCGGCGGCCGCCGAGGCTCTTGGCCCGGTGACCCTGCTGGTCAACAACGCCTCCCTGTTCGAGAACGACATGCCCGATACGGTGACCCGCGAAAGCTGGAACGCCCATATGGCGGTCAACCTGCGCGCGCCCTTCGTCCTGATCCAGGCCTTCGTCCGCCACCTGGGGGCGGGCCAGTGCGGCAACGTGGTCAACATCGTCGACCAGCGGGTGCTTAACCTGCGCGGCGACTTCACGTCCTACACGCTCTCCAAATACGGCCTGTGGGGCCTGACCCAGATGCTGGCCCGGACCCTGGCGCCCGCCGTCCGCGTCAACGCCATCGGCCCCGGCCCGACGCTGCCCAGCCCGCGCCAGACGGACGAACAGTTCGTCCGGCAATGGCGGTCGACGCCGCTGGAACGCCCCGTCGATCCCCGGGAGATTTGCCGCGCCCTGCGCTTCATCCTTGACGCGCCAGCCTTAACAGGCCAAATCATCGCCCTGGACAGCGGTCAGCACATGGGGGCCGCCTGGGACAACGGGCCCGCCCTGGAATAGGGCGGGTCGGCCACTGCAGTCGGGGAACGGGATGACCGTCGACCAATACAAGGTTTCGGAAACCAGCATGATCGCGGACGCGCGGTCGTTGATCCGCCACGTGTTCGTGCGCAACCTGGTGCTGATGGCCAACATCGGCATCCATGCGTTCGAGAAGACGGGCGCGCAGCGCATCCGCGTGAACGTCGACCTTGCCGTGCGCGAAACCGACCAGCCCCCGGTGGACGAGATCAACCAGGTCGTCTGCTACGAGGAAATCACCGACGGCATCAAAGGCATCGTCGGGCGGCGCCACGTCAACTTGGTCGAAACCCTGGCCGAGGACATCGCCGCCATGTGCCTGGAAGACCCTCGCGTCCGCTCGGCCCGCGTGCGCGTGGAAAAGCTGGACATTTTCGAGAATGCGGAGAGCGTCGGGGTCGAAATCGAACGCTTCAGTTCGCGGGTCTGAGAGCCATTTGAACGCCATCTCCTAAGTGCTTGAAATAGCGGGCTTGTGACGCGCGGCCCAAGGAGTTGTGCACAGGGCCGTTCGCCGTTTCATATTTGTGTCCAGCCTGTTTCCGGAAAATTTCAAGACCCTGTTCTTTCCGATCCGGAGGGAATTTATCTATTTATTTCAATGCATTAATTGCATGCCCAAATATTAGGCAAAGCGGAGGAATCCCGGGATTTTGTGGCCCTTCGCCGTCGCGGGCGGGTTTTTCAACAGGTTTATCCACAAGAGTCGTGGATAGTTGCCCGTCGCGAATTCCGGCCGCGGGTTATATCTTTCGGCATAGTATTGATTCGCTTTGGATTTCTTACCGGACAGGCGGTTCGATCGGGGATCATCGTGACGGCGGACAGCAAGAAGAATGACCGCGCAACGGCCGAGGCGGAGGCTCCGGCCCCGTCGACGGCTGCCGGCGCCGCGGTGATCGCCCGCCATCTCAAGACCCTGCCGAACAGCCCCGGCGTCTACCGCATGACCGCCGCCGATGGTTCCGTCCTTTACGTCGGCAAGGCCAAGGACCTGCGGAAGCGGGTCGCCGCCTATACGGCGCCGGAACGCCAGTCGATCCGCATCCGCCGCATGATCGCCCTGACGGCCGACATGGAGTTCGTGACCACGGCGACCGAGGCCGAGGCGCTGCTGCTTGAATCCAACCTCATCAAGCGCTATGCGCCGCGCTACAATATCCTCCTGCGCGACGACAAATCCTTCCCCTACATCCTGGTGACGGGCGAACACGACTACCCCCAGGTGGTCAAGTACCGGGGCGCCAAGTCGCGGCCGGGGGACTACTTCGGACCCTTCGCCTCCGTGTGGGCGGTGAACGACGCGCTGAACGTGCTGCAGCGGGCGTTCCTGCTGCGCTCGTGCTCGGACCACGTGTTCTCGGGCCGCACGCGGCCCTGCCTGCTGTACCAGATCAAGCGCTGTTCGGCGCCCTGCGTCGGCCGCATCGCCAAGGACGACTACGCCGATCTTGTCGGACAGGCGCGGGCCTTCCTGACCGGCGGGTCGCGCGCCGTGCAGGCGGACCTGTCCAGGCGCATGCAGGAAGCGTCGGACGCCCTGGAGTTCGAACTGGCGGCCCAGTACCGCGACCGCATCCAGGCCATGACCCGCATCC
>PFFW01000063.1 GCA_002781745.1 Rhodospirillales bacterium CG15_BIG_FIL_POST_REV_8_21_14_020_66_15 | reverse complement strand
CAGCAGGAAGATCGCCGCTTTCTCGGTGCCGGATAGGGCGCGGTAGTCGTCCTTGATGCGGGCCATGAACCTGCCTTTCCTTGCCTTCGCGTTTCGTCGGCGGGGGCCGCGTCGGAAACCGGAGGCTTGCGCTTACGCTTCCTGGTACATCCAGGCCCGGATGATGGACAGCGCCTCTTCCGGATGTTTCTCGACGATCTCGCCGACCTTCTTGACCGAGGACGCCTTGACGCGGCCCTCGACGCGGTCGATGTCGATGAGTTCCTCGAACTGCTCTTCTTCCATCTCGGCCGGTGCCGGCGCCGACGGCCCACCGAGCAGGCCCGCGGCATGGGCACTGGTATCCGCCAGCAGGCGTCCGGCGGCTTCCTGCGCCGACGGGATCGATTCGAATGCCCGGCTGACCAGCGGCCGGACGACCAGCAGGATCACCAGGATGCCCAGGATACTCAGAACCAGGATTTCCGCCAAGCGCAGCAGGTCGTTCTTGCCCAGGCCGAAGAACAGCTCCAGGGGCTCCTCGAACTTGACCGGAGAGGCGAATTCCATGTTCACGACCTCGACCGAGTCGCCGCGGTCGGCGTCGAAGCCGATCGTGCTGCGTACCAGGGTTGCCAACAGTTCCATCTGTTCCTTGGACCGGGGCGTATAGGTCTGATTGCCGTCCTTGTCCCTGTCTTGGACGCCGTTGACCAGAACGGCGACGGTCACCCGCTTGACCTCGCCATCCGTCTTCACGTGATTGACGACCTTCTTGGATATCTCGAAATTGACGGTTTCCTCGGTCGAGCTTTCATCGGATTGGGCCCGTGCCGTATCGCTGCCGCCGGGCGCGGCGTCGGGCAGGTTGGTGCCGACGGTGACGGAGTCCGCCTCCTGTTCCTGGTTGCGGGCGGCCCGCTCCACGGTTTGCGTCGAGCGTACGACCTGACCGTCGGGGTTGAAGATCTCTTCCGTGGTAGAGATTTTGTCAAAGTCCATATCGGCGTTGACTTCCGCCCGCACGTTGCCGAAACCGACAGTCTTTTCAAGAAGTTCTTCGATGGTGCGGGCCATGCGGGCCTCGAAATTGCGGCGCCGCTCCTCGTTCTTGGCGGCGATGGTCTGGACGTTCTGTTCGTCCTCGAAACCGGGGGAAAGCAGCTTGCCCTTGTCGTCGATGATCGTGATGCGGCCCGGCTTCAGGCCCGGGACGGCGGAGGCCACCAGATGCTGTACGGCGGAAATCTGTTCATGGTCCAGGCGCTTGTTGCCGCGCATGGCGAGAACGACCGAGGCGCTCGGTTGCTGCTCCTCGCGCGAGAAAAGCTGACGGCGCGGCATCACCAGGTGAACGCGGGCGCGGTGGACGATGTCCATGGACTGGATGGTGCGGCCCAGTTCGCCCTCTAGCGCGCGGCGCAGGTTCACGTTCTGCAGGAAGTCGGTGGTGCCGAGGGTATCCGTCTCGTCGAAAATCTCGAAACCGACCTTGCCGCCCACGGGAAGGCCGCGGTCGGCCATCTTCAGACGCAGTTCCAGGGCCTTGTCGGCCGGCACCCACACCGACTTGCCCTGGTCGCGGACCTCGGCGGGATGGCCCAGACGGCCGATCTCGGCGGCGATGGTGTTGGCGTCCGAGGCCTCGAGGTCGCTGAACAACAGCGCCATGTTGGGCTGGCCCAGCTTGGTCAGAAGGAAGATGAAGAACCCGAGCATCAGGAACAGCATCCCGCCCATCATGGCGAGACGAACTGGTCCCAGGCCGCGCATTGCTTGAGTGAGTGCTTCCACTTGCGTCCCCCGTGGCTGCAGGAGTGTGAACCGGCCGGCTTTTCCCCAACGATTCCGGGCGTTTCCAAACACCCTGAAAGATCAGGAATTCCGTTGCTTGCAGGTTATTTGGGGGCGGTGAAGAAGTGGTTAACGGTGGGCAATTTTTGCCCACTCGCGAGAGCGTCGATCAGGCGCGGGCGGCGAAATCCGAACGGCCCGCCTTGCGCTGCGCGATGTTGCGGTAGACCTGGGTGCGGGTCGTATGCAGGCCCTTGAGGCCGTGGTCGTCGATCAGGCGTTCCCAGGTGCGGTATTCGTCCTCGGACAGGGAGTAGCGCCGGCACGCGTCCTGGAGCGAGATCAGGCCCCCGCGCACGGCGGCGACCACCTCGGCCTTGCGCCGCGCGACCCATCTCTTGGTGCCGGGCGGCGGCAGGTCCTCAAGGCGCATGGGCCGGCCCAGCGGGCTCAGCGGTTCAACGTTGCAGCGGGCAGTGGTGCCGCGGCCCGAAGCATCTCGGTTGTGGCGCTTGAGCAAAGTCATGATGGCAGCTCTAAGTTCCGTCTTCCCTGGCGGTTATCGGTTCCGCTTGTCGTTCCTGGAACCCAGTTTAAGGACCGGACCTTTAATGAATGGCTAAAGAGCAGCGTTAATTTTTCCTGAATCGAGACCCTGTGTCCATTTTCCGAGGAGCAAAGGAAAAGGCCCCGGAAACCGCCATATCTGGGGTGCCGGGGCCTTCATCGATTGCAGGTCGTCAACCGGGCTGGAATCGGTTAGCGGAGCCGGACCAGTTCCTCGAGCATGTCGTCCGCCGTGGTGATGATCTTGGTGGCGGCGGAAAACGCGCGCTGCACGACGATCATTCTCGTGAACTCCTCGCCGATGTCGACGGTCGAGGCTTCGAGCGCCGACTGCGTGATGGCGCCGGCAGGGCCGGAGTTGGCGGTGCGCAACGTCGGGTCGCCGGAGGCCTGGGTCGAGTTGAACACGTTGCCCGTGCGCGAGCCCAGTTCGTTGACGTTGACGAAGGTGGCGATCGGGATCTTGAACACCGGGCGCGTCTCGCCGTTGTCGAACAGCGCCGTCATCAGGCCGTCGTCGGCCACCGTGATGCCGGCAAAGGTGCCGAACTGCGAGCCGTCCTGGCTGATGAACACCGGCGTGAACTCGCTGCCGAACTGGGTCAGGCCGTCGGCGATGCCGATGGAGCCGAAGTCGAGTGTGATCTGATCCGCGTTCGCCGGGTCGTCGTCGAAGTTGGCGGCACCGTTGTTGAAACCCAGCATCTCGATCTCCTTTACCGCGATGGACGACGGCAGGCCCGAGGAGTCGAAGACGATGGCGTTGGTCTTGTTGATGGTGAAGGCGTTGCCCTGCGTCAGGTCGGAACCGGAGTGATCGACCAACGTGTTGCCGTCCGGTCCGGTGGGCAGGGTGGTGGAACCGCCGGAGTTGGCGAAGCCGTTCGAGAAGGTCACGGAGTAAGAGCCGGAGGGCAGCGTATTAAGGACCAGCGTGTCGACGGTCGTGAAGCTTGCCGTTTCGCCGGAGGCGCTGGCACGGCGCAGGCGGACGGTCGAGGCGCCGGAGGCAAACTCCGGATCGTTCGCTTCGATTGCCGCCTCAAGGCGGCTCAGCATGGTCGAAATATTGGCCAGGGTCGTCGAGCCGGGGATCGTGCTGATGTCGACGCCGACCGCGCCCGATGTGTTCAGGGCGGTTGCGCCGGCCGTGGTGTCAAACTCGTAGACGATGCCGTTGATGGTCACGGTGTCCTGGTCGTCGGGCACGCGGGTGAACTTGAACTGGAAGTGGTCCTGGTAAAGGTTGTCAATCTGCTTCACGGTGAACGATGTCGTCTGTTTCGTCGCCGCGGTACCGGATGTCGTCAACAGGCCCGAGGGGTCGACCGTGATGGCGCCCGTGCTGTCTTCGGAAAACAGGACGGACGAGGCGTTGAAGGCGGACACGGCGATGCGGTTATTGGTGAAGCCGCCGTGGTTGGCGAAATCGGAGTCGGCGGCCTTGACCTTGGAAACCAGAGCCGAAACGTAGTTGGCGGTCGTCGTGGCCGAGCTGGTGTTGACGATCTTCAGGGTGTTGGTGTCTTCCGGTGTGATTGTCGCGGTGCTGGTCAGCGGGCCTTCGTTGGTCGGCGCCACGGTCGTCGTGATGGTGGTGCCATCGGAGCTGACCGAGGCGACGATGAAGGTGGTGTTGTTCAGTGTCGTGCCGGCGACAGTGATCTCGTCGCCCGCCGCCAGCTTGGAGAACGTGCCGTTGGTGACTGCCGTGATGGTCGACGCCGCGTTGTTGAAGGTCAAGGTGTTGGTCGTGTCGGCGGTGAAGGTGCCGAAGCTCTGGAAGCGGTACTGGACACCGTCGATGGTGATCGACGAGCGGTTGGCCGGAATGGAGTCGAATTCGACCTGGCCGCGGCTGTCGAAGACGTTGGCATTGGTGTCCTCCAGGGTCAGCACGTCGTTGCCGGACGGCGGGTCGACGGCGAGGTCCCACTGATTGTCACGCCCGGAGCGCGTGTACTGAAACGAAATCGTCCGCGCCGTGCCGAGCGAGTCGAAGAACTGGACGTCCGAGCGGTGGGTCTGGCCAGCCGTCGCGTTGGCCGGCAGGTTGGCACCGACGGCGATTTCCGACGTCGCCGTCGCCGTGCCGCCGACGCGGTTCAGGTTCACCGTCGTCAGGAAGTCCGTCGAGATGACGTTGGTGTTGGCGATCAGGATGTCCGAGTTGTTGGGGATGATTTGGCCATCAGGGTTCACGGGGAAGGCCTGCAGGAAGAAGCCGGCCGTGTTGCGCAGGAACCCGTTGTTGTCCTGGAAGAACTGGCCGGCGCGGGTGAACAGGAATTCGTTCGACAGCGTCGGCACGGCCGCTTCGTTGACCACGAAGAAGCCCTGCCCCGAGATGCCCAGGTCGGTCTGCGACGTCGAGGATTGCAGCAGGCCCTGGATGCCCGCGTCGGTGCGGGGACGGGACTGCACGCCGCCGGCCGAGAAGAACGTCGACGAGGTCTGCCGGGTGACCAGGGTCTGGAAGTTGACCTGCGTGCCCTTGTAACCGATCGTGTTCACGTTCGTGATGTTGTCGGCGATGGCGCCCATGGCGCTGGACTGCGCGGTAAGGCCCGACACGCCCGAACTAAGTGCACCAAAAAGACCCATTTTCTTCCTCCTTAACAATGCCGGTCGGTCACATGTCCATTCCGGCGGTCGTCAGTCCTTTGAATTCGTCCATGCCCCGGTGGCGGGGCCGCTCATTGCAAACCCTAGGCCGTGGGTTCCGGAACCGGAACCGTACCAGTCCCGCCGTCACTGCTGGTCGGCGTCGATTCCGGTTTCTGGACCGACAGCACGCTGTCCTGATCGACGCGCAGCGGACCCATGAACAGGGTCGTCTTGCCGTCCACCACGCCGCCGCCCGTGACCCGGCCGAAGGTGGTGTGGAGCACGTCGAGCAGGTTGTTCTGGCGGTCGAAGGTCGTGACCTGCACCCGGTAGAGTCCATCGGGTTGCTGCTGGCCATTCTTGTCGGTGCCGTCCCATTCCACGGAATGGATGCCGGGCTGGGTCTGGCCGTCGGCGGTGAAGACCTGCAAGCCCGCCGCGTCGGTGATCGTGATCTTGGTTTGCACCGCGCCGATCGGGATGCTGTAGGTGAAGCGTGAACTGCCCTGGTCCAGAACCAGGTCCTGGCCCTCGACCTCGACGACGTTGTCGATGAAGCCGACCAGGCTGGACAGCTTGTTGGTTTCCTGCACGGCGAGCAGCTTTTCCAGGTTGGAGTTCTGGAATATCTGCTGTTCGACGCTGGCGAACTGCACGAGCTGCGACGTGAACTCGGTCGCATCCATGGGATCGAGCGGGTCCTGGTGCTGCAGCTGGGTGGTCAGCAGGGTAAGGAAACGGTTCAGGTCCTCCTCGAGCGACTGGGCGTTTTGCGCCGACTTGCTGTTCGGATCGGTATTCACCGTACTTGAAATGCCGTTGATGATGGACATCGCTTCGTTTCCTATCCCTTAGCCTGGCGCGCCGGGACGATCCCTTTATGCCCTGATGTCGACCCGGCCGTTGTGGAGGACGCCCATCTCGTGGGCGGCCATGGCCGTGTCCATGACGTCGGAAGAAAGGGTGTCGTCCTCGAATTCCTCGCCGCCGGTCCTGCCCGAGGCGATGTTCTGCTGCTTCTTGCCGTCTTCCTGACCCTTCAGGTTGTAGTTCAGGTCGCCGGACTGCATGTCCAGGCCCGCGTCCTGCAGGGCCTTGGAAAGCTGGTCGGAATCGCGCCGCAGCATTTCCAGGGTTTCCGGCTTGTCGGCGGTCACCATGGCGACCGTGCGGCCGTCGTGGGCAACCTCTAGGCGCACCTCGACGCGGCCCAGGTGCTGCGGATACAGCCGGATGTTGATCTTGTCGGCACCGGCCTTGATCGCCTTGTTGATCTGCACGGTGACCTGGTCGACCACCTTGTTCCGGGCGGCCTGATTGGGTTGATGCTGTTGCGCCGTCTTGTGGGCCTGCTGCGCCTGATGCGACGACTGGGCCTGGTTGGCGTTGGCGTTGGCGTTGGCCTGGGCGGCGTTGCCGTCGCCCGACGTGTTGGAGCCGTGCGTGCCCGCGTTGGACGCACCGGACGACGCCTGGACCGGTCCCTTGGCTTCGGCGGTGATCTGCGCCGCGGTCTGGGCCTGGGCGGCCTGGCCTGTCTGGGCCTGGGTCTGGGCGGCCTGACCCTGCGCCGGGTTCTGGTGGCTCTGGAGCATGGCGGCCTGGGCGATCGGATTCTGGATCTGGGCCTGCTGCGCGTTCTGCGCCTGCTGGCCCGGTTGTGCCGACTGCTGTGGGCCCGAAGCGACGGCGGACGCGGCACTCAGGGCCGACAGCGGCCGGCCGTTGAGAAGGGCCGCGTCGTCCCGAACGTTCACGTTCACCACCAGCTTGGCGTCACCGCCCACGGCTTCGGCAATCTTGCCGGCCTGGGCCTGTAGCAGCGACTCGGCCTGTTTTGCGCCGTCCCCGTTGGCTTGGCCGTTGGTCTGAAGATTCGCGATGTTGCGGATGTGCTGCGCCTGAAGGTTGGCGCGGATAAGGTCGTGGTTTACGCCGCGCTGGTCCCTGCCGGCCTGCGGGTCGGCCTGCACCGTCTCCACGACCTTGTCGCCAATGGATTGGGCAATTTGCGACACCTGCTTCGCCGTTTCCTGGCCCGGCGTCTGGGAGGCCAGCGTGCTCAGGATGGCGTCGACCTGGCTGCCTGCGAGGGACGCCTGGACCAGGGTCGCGTTTTGTCCCTGGTTCTGGGTCTGGGGCTGCGTGCCCGATTGTCCGCCGTTGCCGGCGTTGGCGGCGGCTTCCGGTTTCTGCGTGCCGGACTGTCCGCTCGCGTTCTTGGACGTGTCGGCGGTTCCGGCGTCTCCATCCCGGTTGACGGCGTCCTGGCGGCGGCCGTCGGATGCGCCGCGGTCGTTTCCGGCCTGGGTGCTCTGCTCGGTGGCGGCGACGTCGGTCTGGTCGTTGCGTCGCTTGTCGCCATAGTCGGGGCCGTCGTCGGCGCGCGGAGCGACCGAATACTCGTCGGCGAACCGGCGCTGCCGTTCGTCATACCGCGACCGGGGTTCCGTCTCGACGCGGGTCACGTCGCGGGCGGCAAAGCGCTCGCGGTAGCTGTCGCCACGGTCGTCGGACGGGCGCTCGATGCGCGCGACGTTTCGGGTTTCCACCAGATGGGTTTTGGCGGGATCCAGGATCTTGCCCTGCATGTCCATGACCAGGGCATGGAAGGAGTCGAAGAGCTGCGCATGGGTGGCGAAACGCCCCGCCTGCTGCTGTCTCGCGGCTACCCCGGCGATACCTGAACTTGTGGCCGTTACGTGATCCATCGTGCTCGTTCCTTACGCTTCGTTGGCTGTCGATCCAAAAAACGGGCGTTCTGCTCCGCCGAAGTCATGAGCAAGCATCGGGCCAATTGGCGATCGGATATTAATGCTTTGAAAAATAAGGAAATTTATTTCGAGGCACTGACCATGCACCGGGCAGAAACGGCATTGCCCGGCAATTTTTGACCGGTTGGGGGGAAGAAATTACGCCTTCGGCCGCCAATCCCGGGCCTCGCGGCAAGCGTAGATCATTTCCATTTCGCGGCCGTCGACGGGGGTCGGACCGGGGCGGCGGTGGGTCTCCCGCATGCCGGATTTTTCCATGATCCTCCGCATGCCCGTGTTGCCTGAGAGCGTGCCCGCCGTGACGCGAGTCAGGCCCAGGTCGTCGAACAGATGAGCCATGACGCGCATCCATGCCTCGGCTCCCAAGCCGGTGCCCCAGGCGCTCCGCTCGCCGATCAGGATGCGGATGTCGCCGACGCCCGCGTTGGGGTCGACCTCGGTCGAGATGTTGCCGATATGGCGAAGGTCCGCCGCCTTCTCGCGGATCGCCCAAAGGCCATGCGGCGTGCCGGCGAAGCTTTCGATGAATGCGCGGCAGCTCTCGATCGTATGGGCTTGGTGGCGTTGTTCCGAAAAGCGGACGACCTCGGGGTCGTTCAGCCAGCCCACGTAACGCTCGGTCAACAGGCCGTCGGGGAACGGCTCCAGCACCAGGCGCGGCGTTTCCAGGACCGGGGGCGCATAGGGCAGGGTGCCGTCGGGCGGCGGTGTCTCGCCGCGGGCGACGGCGCAAATCGCCCGGGCGATGCGCGGCGCGGCGTTCGAGCGTCGGGCGTTCGCCGTACCCGACGCCATGAAGCTTGTGGGATCGGCAAGCGCATGGGCCACGGCGCCATGCAGTGCGGCGCGGGCGGTGACCTGGGGAATCCGTCCCGTCTCGGTGTTTGCCAGCCATCGACGCTCGCACTCGCGCGGCAGCACGGACAGCGCGGTGCAGCCCATGACCGCCGCTTCGGTGAGAAGCGCCGTCGACAGGCCAATCACCAGGTCGGCCGCGAACAACGCGGGATGGGGGCTGTCGCCTGCGCTGACCGCCGCGACCTCGCCCGCGTAGGCAGCGTACAGGCCGGCCGGCGTCTTGGGGTGCAGGCGCAGGGCGACGTGGGCACCCGGCGCCACGCGGGCGGCGGCGTCCAGAACCTCTTCCAGCACGATCTCCGTGCGCCCGTCGGCGCCGCCGCGGCCTTGCAGGGTATAGTCCGGGCGGCGCTGGAACTGCGCCGTGTCCAGGCCGTCGGAAAGTTCGGTCAGGAACAGGATCAGGGGGCCGTCCGCAGGCAGGCCGGGGAAGATCTCGCGGCGAACGGCGGCGCGGCCCCGCCGGGCAAGATCGCGGGCCGTATCCCGGACCCGGTCGAGCGCCGGATTGCCGACCACGCGGATGCGACCGCCGTCGACGCCCAGGGCCTTGAAGGCGGCCTGCGTTGCCAGGTCGGCGACCAGCAGCCAGTCCGTCAGATGGGCCAACGGGTCGTCGCTCCGTCCTTTCAGCCGGCGGTCCGCGTTGGCCGGACCGTCGACCAGGCAGATGGTCGGGGCGCCGCGCCGCCGCGCTTCCTCGGTCAGGGCGAAGGCGGAGGTGTCCGGGGCCTCCGACGTGCCGATGACGCAGACGGCCGGATTCATCGCTTTCAGCGCCACCGCCGGGTCGTTGTCGGGCGGCAGTTCCTCCGGCATTTCGCCGCGGGCGCGCAGATAGGTCACGGCCGTGCCTCCGGCCAGCAGGCGGGTCTCCGCACCAAGGTCCCCGAGCGCCGCCGCCAGCCCCAGGACCATGTTGGCCGCGCCCGGGTCTTCCACGTGGATCAGGATCACCGGCGCCGGCATGGTGTCAGTCCACCGTCAGGCGGGAGCCGCCCTCGGCCGCCGAACGCAGAATCAGGTCGACGATCCGCTCGTTCACGGCGGCCGATGCCAGCGGCGACCAAGGTTCGGCGCGCCCCACCGCCGCGTCGGCCAGGTTGTCGTACATGCGGAACAGGGCGTCGGAGACGGTGGTCTCCAAAACCTCGCCGGTGTCGCAGTCGATCTCCCGTTCACCGGAAAGCCCTCGGTTGCCGGTCATGGGATAGGTGCGGGTGACAAGCCCTTCCTGGAGGATCGTAAGACGGCCCCTTTCGCCCCAGATATCCATTCCGACCTCGCGGTAATGCGCGAAGTCGAGCGGCTGCACGGTCGCCACGAAGCCTTCGGCGAAGGTGAGGGCGAAGGGCAACTGCACGTCTCCGGCAAGTGGCCCCGCGGCGGCGGGCTTCGCCGGACCGAGGGCCTGCACGGCGACGACGGCGCCCAGCAGCATACGCAGGAAGTCGATCAGATGGCCGCCGTTGTTGGCAAGTCCGTTTCCGTAAAGCGCTGATACCGCCTGGGCGCGTCCGATGGATGCGGCCACGCCGCCCGCCGCCAGGTTCCGGAACAGGCGATCGGACCGCCGCCAGTAATTGACGATCACCGGGATGCCCCGCTCGGCGGCAATGGCGGCAAGGCGGGCGCCATCGCCGTTCTCCCCCGGGGCATCCAGCGGCTTTTCCACCAGCACGGCCTTCAGGTCCGGCATGCGGTCGATCATGTCGGCGCGCCCGCCCGGGGGGGTGGCGAGGACGGCGATTTCGGGCCGGACCTCGGCCGCCATGCGCCCCAGGTCCGTGCCGCAGAGGGGGACCTTCCAGGTGTTCCTGGCGTTGTCGAGGGCGGCCGTGTTCGAGTCGACGACCCCTTGCCAGTCGAAAGCGGGGTGGTCGGCCAGCACGGACGCGTGGGACGCATATTTGAAATGCGCGGCCATGCGCGGGTCGTTGGACAGGCCGGACGCAACCTGACCGAACCCGACGATGAGGGCGCGCAGCGTCGTCATCGCACCGCCTTCTCTTGGCAATGGGCATTGAGGGCGGCCAGCGCCGGTTCGGCGGCCAACAGGTCCAGGATATCCCGCACGCCGAAGCCGTCGCCAAGGCGCGGCTCCAGCCGGCCATAGACGGCGCGGATCAGGTCCAGGTCCTCGGCGTAATCCAGTTGCAGCCGCACGTTCGGCGCCGTTTCCTCGGCCGGCGCGGAAAGGTGATGAATGCGGTAGGCCTCGGGGTGTTCGTAGAAATACAGCGACACGTGCTCGCGCACGGCCGGGTCGGACTGGGCTTGCGCCACCTTCTCAAGCGCGTCGAAGCGAAACACCTGGGCGTCGATGCCCTGCGGCCAGGTCAGCTTCGCGGTGTTGGAAACCACGTCCACGCCCCCTTCCAGGAATCGGTTCACGGCGGCGTCGATCACGTGGGGGTCGAGTAGCGGCGTGTCGCCGCAGACTTCGACGACGATCTCCGACCCCATCATGCGCTGGGCCTCGACCACGCGGTCGAGCACGTCGTCCTCGGACCCGCGATAGCAGGGCAGGCGCCGGGCTTCGGCCCATTGGGCGAGCACATCATCCGCCGGGTTGGTGGTGGTGGCGAGCACGATGGCGTCGATTGTCTCCGCCCGGGCCAAGCGGCGCACCAGGCGCTCCAGGGCCGGGACCCCGGCCACGTCCATCAGCACCTTGCCGGGCAGGCGCGACGCCGACATGCGGGCCTCGATGCTGGCGACGACACGGGGGCGCAAGACCGGGGCGGGACGGCCGCTCATGGCCTCAGGTTCCGGTCTGCAGCTGGTCCGCCGCCGCGTTGAGGTCGGCCCGATGGGCGTGCACCTTGCGGATCGCGGCGATCATCTTGTCGGCCAGATCGTCGTCGACGTCATAGGCGCAGGGCTCGAACAGGATGGCCTCGCGCTCGTGCAGGCGCTCGGTCACCGGGCACTGGCCGTCGGCGTAGGTCCGGTCCGTCAAGGTGAAGGGCCAGCCCTCGCGACCGATGGCCGTGCGGCGGCGGAACAGCGGCAGGCGGTACAAGGGCGGCAGGTAGGCGGGGAAGTTGGGGAATCCCTCGGCGTTGAGCGCCTTGCAGAACAGCTCGCGGCTGACGCCGACCTTTGCCTCGTCATAGCGCACCAGCCAGACATAGTAGTTGTGGCGGCAACCGTCCCGCACCTTGGGGACGGTCCAGCCCGCGAGATCTCGGGTGCCGTCGGACAGGCGTTCCGCCAGGCGCTCGCGCGCGGCCACGTGGCGCTCGATGTCGGCCAGTTGGACCAGGCCCACGGCGGCCGACAGCTCGGTCATGCGGAAGTTGAACCCCACCATGTTGACCAGGTCCGTAATTCCCTCGTGTACGGCCGCGTTCTCCGCGTGGTTGCGGATCAGCCGCAGGCGCTTGGCCAGGTTGTCATCGTCGGTGACGCAGACACCGCCCTCGCCCGTATGGATATGTTTGTGGAAGTTCAGACTGGCGACGCCGATGTGCCCCACCGTGCCCGTGGGCCGGTCGTGCTCCACGCCCAGCGGCGCCTGGGCGTTGTCCTCGATCAGGTAGATGCCGTGAGCGTCGGCGATGGCGCGCAGGTCGGCAATCCGTGCCGGATGGCCGAACAGGTTGACGGCGACGATGGCCCGTGTTTTGGGCGTAATCTGCGCCTTCACCTTCTCCGGATCGATGCAGAAGGTCTCGTCCTCGATATCGGCGAACACGGGGATGCCGCCGTAGATGAGGGGCGAGACCACGGTCGCCGACATGGTCCAGGGCGGCACGATGACCTCGTCGCCGGGGCTCAGGCCGATGGCGCCCATGGCGGCGTACAGCCCAGACGTGTTGGAATTGACGCTGACCGCGTGCTTGACGCCGAAGCGGGTGACCCAGGCGTCCTCGAACATGCGGACCTTGGGCCCGCCCAGGAATTCCGGGCCCGGCGAGCCGAAGAAGCCGGAAAGACAGCCCGAGGCGACCACGTCGCGTACGGCCTCTTCCTCCGCCTTGCCCATGGAGGGGTAGGGCGGCAGGTTGCCCTCGATTACCGGCTTGCCGCCAAGGAGCGCCAGTTCGCTCATGTCGCGATCCCTTCTTCGGAGGTCTTCATATCATGTTCCCGGGCCAAACGGGCGATCTCCGCGAGCCCGGCGTCGCGCGACGGCAGACGCCGGGCGATCCATTCCGCGCGGGCGAAGTCCGCCGGGGTGTCGACCGCAAGGTGTAGGCCCGCATGGCCGTCTTCCCTATAATCCGGGCCGTTTGCCGTAACGTTAACGATGCGGTAGGCCTCGGGCGCTTCGTAGATGTGCAGTGTGACGTGTTCGCGCAGGCCCGCGTCGGCGACCTCGGCATCCAGGCGTTCCAGGGTCGCCAGCGGCAGAGCCTCGGCGCTGATGCCGGGCGGGAAGGTGCGGGGAAAGACATTGGTCGTCAGGTCTGGGCATTCGCGAGCATGGACTCGCGCCACGGCGGTAACCACGGCCGGGTCGATGAACGGGCTGTCGCCGGACACGCGAATCAGGGTTTCCAGGCCGAACGCCCAGGCGGCGGCGAGGGCGCGCCCCAGGACATCGTGCGTGTCCCCGCGATAGATCTCCAAGCCTGCGCCGGCTGCGAACCCGGCGACGGGATCGTCCAGTATGCGGTCCGTGGTCGCCAGCATCACCGGCATCCCGGCGGCGCGGCAGCGGCGGACGGTCCAGTCCAGGATCGGCGCGCCGGCGAGGTCGATCAGAACCTTGCCCGGCAGGCGGGCGGAATCGAGCCGCGCGAAGATGACGATGCCGGTGCTCACGGTGCTACCGTCGGATTGATCCAGTGCAGGGTGGCCTCCCGCGTCTCGACCGTGAACCCGGCTTTTTCATAGAGACGGACGGAGGCCGTATTGTCTTCCTGGGTGCCGACGCGGATGCCGTCGATGGTGCCGCCGAAATGGGCGAAGGCGGCTTCGATCATCTGTGCCGCGAGGCCGCGGCGGCGAAAGTCGGAGGCCACGGCGATCAGGTCGATGACCGCCGTGCGTCCGTTCTGAAGGCAGAGGTTGAATCCGGCCACCCGGCCGCCCATGCGTGCGACGAGCGGCGCGGCGGCGCGGCCTGCCATGTCGTTGCGGACCCATTCCGCGCGGATGGCGTCGGCCACCGCGTGGGGCACGCGGGTGTCGCGGTGCAGGCGGTCATAGGTGAAGGCGGACAGCGCCAGGTCGACGCAGGTCTCGATCTCGTCCGGCCGCGCCAGGCCCGTTTCCGCCGTCAGTCCGCGCGGCGGGCGGGTGGCCTGATAGAAGGTCACCAGGGTTTCGACGGGGACAAATTCATTGTTTTCAAGAAGTTGAATAAGGTCCGCGCATCCGGCCGGCATGCGGCAGGACACCAGCCATGTGCCTGCTTTCCGCCAGGTTTCCACAAGTTGAATGAGGTCGTCCGCCAAGTTCGGTCCGGCATCGGCGGGAATGATAAGCTTGGCGACGGGCGCGCCCGCGACCCCGGTCTCGAAGGCCTGTTCCCGGCATTCGAGGGCAGCGGTCGCGGCGGCCCGGGCGGCTGTCATGGATTGGGCCCGTCTTCCATGTAGAAGCCCCGGGTTTCCTTGTCCCAGCGCTCGAAGAAGCCGAGCACGGCCGTGGCATTGTCGCCCTGCCAGGAGATCGGCGCGGTGCGGTCGGTCTTCTCGCCGACCATGACCAGATAGTCGGAATCGATGAAGCGGTTGACGTCCGTCTTGCGGAAGCCGGCCTGGGCCATGTAGCCCTCGAGCGTGCGGGCCGAGAAGTGGAACGGATGCACGTCGGCGTTGGGGCCGATGTAGTACTGCAGCGGCTTCTTGAAGGGCACCAGGATGCGCGAGCCCGTGGCCACGGCCACATGGCCGCCCGGTTTGCACAGACGCCAGGCTGCGTCCATCACGTCGCTCGCCTTGTGGCAGTTCTCCAACGTCCAGATGATGGTGACCAGGTCAAAGGAGTTCGCGCGGTCACCCGCCTGTTCGATGAATTCCTCGGCGATGCCGACGAAGTTGGGAATGCCGCGCTCGTCCAGCAGGCGGCAGTTGGCGGTTGAGGGCTCCACGGCGAAGGCCTCGGCGGCGCCGTAGTCGGGGCCTTGAACCAGCGCAAGGAAATCACCTTCGCCTGCACCCAGGTCGCACACCGACTTGCCGCGGAACGATACCGCCTCGTCGATGAAGTCGGCGGCGAAGGTCTGGCGGGCATGGACTGCCGGCATGCGGGCGGTGTAGGTGGTGTCGGACAGGCGCGTCTTCTGGTCGGCGCGGTACATCTCGTCGGCCCAGGCGGCCTTGACCTCTTCCGGCGTCTTGCGGTGGGCGACCTGGACCATGCCGCAGGCGTTGCACACGTGGAGGGGGCGTCCGGCCATGTAGGTCGGGGCGCAGACGATCTCGCTAAGATCGTCGCTGCCGCACAGGTTGCAGGGATAATCGCGCATGATCGGAGTCTCCGTTCGCGGGGGTTGCAGCCGCCTATTCCACCGGGGTCTTCAGGACCCACTCGTTGCCGGGCCGGTCCCAGATCTTCGGGTCGCGGTGCTTGTCGATGGCGTCCTGGAACTCGGTTTCGGTCAGGGACAGGTATTCCAGGTGTTCTTCGTGGTAGGTCTTGGGGAGTTCGGCGTCGTACTTGCGCGCAAGTTCAAGGCCCTCTTCGCGGGTCATCTGGTTGTTCTGGATCATTCTGCAGGCATCGCGTACGGCACGGCCGAAGCCGAACTTGATGAACTGCATGTGGTAATAGAGGTTGTCGATCTTGTCGTCGAGGCTGTCGAAGTTGGTGAAGGTGCCGTCCGTACGGCCGTTTTCGGCCAGGCGAAAATCGATCTTGTCCTTGATGAAGTCATAGTTCTCCTTCATTGACCAGCGGAAGAAATAGGCGAAGTAAAGCGCCTTGACGCCCACTTGCTCGACCGCGCTCGGCTCGGGATAAAGGTAGGGGGCGAGGTCCCGTTCCTCAACCACGTCGTCCATCCAGTTGTAGGGATCGTCGCCGATCTGGTGCTCCAGGACCTCGGCGAAATCGCGGATTTTGCGGTGCTCTTCCGACAGCACGCGGCCGCCGTATTCGCTCTCGCCGTGCTCGGCGTAAAAGATCAGCGGGACCTTGTAGTTCACCGCAGCCTGCACGGGCACCGAGTTGACGCCGGCATTCCAATGGATCTTGGGATCGCCCCGTTCGATGAAGAAGCGCTTGGCCAGATGGCGGGAGACCTTCTGGTTGGCGCGGACCATCAGGTGGTCGAACCCCGCCTTCAGCATTTCCTCGCGGTTGTGCACGGCGATGTCGTTGGGCATCAGGGGGGAGAAGGTAACGAGCAGGGGATTCAGCCCGAACTCGAATTTCAGCTTCCAGGCGATGGCGCTGGAATCCTTGCCGCCGGACCAAGGCACGATGCAGTCGTATGGACCTTCCTCCGGGCGGAGCCGTTCGACGTAGTCCAGGAACTCGGCGCGTCGCGCGTCCCAGTCGATGGACGCCTTCGCCGCCGCCGTATGGCAGGCGTTGCACACGCCGTCGGCGTCGAAAACGACGCGCGGCCGGGTGTCCGGCATAAGGCAGGTTTTGCAGTATCTGACCATGTCTTCCCCGTGTTCCCGGGCTGTCCCGATCCGCCCGGGGCCGATTGCGGGCCGGCGCCTACAGCCTGACCGGAATACCTTTCTTTTCCATGAATTTCTTGGCGCTGGCGATGGAGGTTTCCGTGAAATGATAGATGTTCTGGGTGCACACGGCGGACAGGCCTCCCTGCTCGACGCCCTCGACGAAATGCTTCCAGTTGCCCGCCCCCGCCATGCCCAGGACGGGAACCGAGACGGCGTTGGAAACCAGGCGGCAGAGGGTCAGGTCATAGCCCTGTAGCGAGCCGTCCCGCTCGACCGAGGTGATCATGATCTCGCCGGCGCCCAGCCTCTCGCCTTCGCGCGCCCAGTCGCCCGGCGTCATGCCGGTGGGATTGCCGGCGAAATGGGAAAAAACCTCGTAGCCGCCGTCCAAGGCGTCGGACTTCCGTGCGTCGATCGACAGAACGACGCATTGGCTGCCGTAGGCTTCGGCGATCTCGGTGATCAGTTCGGGCCGTTCCACGGCGCCCGTGTTGACCACGACCTTGTCGCCGCCGACGGCCATCATCCGCCGTGCGTCGTCGAGCGTGCGGATGCCGCCGCCGACGGCCAGCGGCACGAAGCATTCCCTGGCAAACTGGGTGACGACGTCGTAGAACGCGCGCCTGTCCGCCATGGGGTCGCGGGTGACGTCGAGCATGACGATCTCGTCGACGGACCAGGAATCGACGAAATTGTGGGTATAGCGGTAGTCCGGTTCGAACAGCTTGGTGCGGAACAGGGTGCCGTCATTGAAGGTCAGGACCGTGATCAGGCGGTTGCGCAGCATCACGCCTTCTCCAGGAAGTTGTTCAGAAGCGTCAGTCCCGCCTGCTGGCTTTTCTCCGGATGGAACTGGGTGCCGAATACGCTGCCCTTCTGGACCGCCGCCGTGAACGGGCGGCCGTAGTCGCAGGTGCCGACCTGGGATCCGTCGGGCGGCGTCTCCATGCAATAGCTGTGGACGAAATAGAACAGGGATTGGTCGGCCACGCCGTCGAACAGGATGCAGTCGGGCCGGGTCTGGGTCAGGTCGTTCCAGCCCACGTGAGGCACGCGGAGTTCGGGGTCGCCGGGCTTCAGCCGAGTCACCGCGGCGTCGATCCAGCCGAGGCCCCCAGTGTGGCGGAATTCTTCGCTGCTCCGGCCCAATAGCTGGAACCCGAGGCAGATGCCGAGGATCGGCTTGCGGCGCTTGAGGACAAGGTCGTTCAGAACGTCGATCAGGCCCCGCTCCGCCAAGTTGGCCATGCCGTCCGGAAAGGCGCCGACGCCGGGCAGGACCAGCTTGTCGGCACTTGTCAGCGCGTCCGCGTTCGATGTGATATGCGGCTCGAAGCCCAGTTTGGAGACGGCCCCGGCAACCGACGTAAGGTTGCCGAGGCCGTAATCAACAATCCCGATCATGGTTCCGGTCGGTCAAGGCGGGCGAACGTGCCCGGAGGGTTGCGTGGTCCGGCGGTTAGGCCAGGTTGGCACCCATCTTAGCCTGAACCCGTTCCCATTGCTCGACATACCATTCGCAATAGCGGCGGTATCCGGTCTCCAACGACCACTTGGCTTCGAAGTTCAGGTGCTCCTTGGCGCGCTGCGTCGACAGGGTGCCGCGGATCGGCTTGATCTTGTCGCGCGGGACCTCGCGAAGCTCCGCCGTCGGCACCACGTCCTTCACGATGTTGGCCAGTTCCAGGATGGTGCGGGCGTTGCCGAAGGTGATGTTGAAGGTATGCGACGCACCCGGCACGATTTCCACGGCCATTGAACGGATGATGCCGTCCACCAGATCGAGGATGTAGGTGAAGTCGAGGCGCCCGTCGCCGCCGCCTTCGAGCAACAACGGCTTGCCCATCAGCGCGTTCTCTATGAAGGCCTGACTGACGCGGCGCGAGATGCAGCGTTCGCCGTACAGCGCGGACGGGCGGATGATCGCCACGTTCAGGCCGTACTGTTCATTGTAGGTGCGGACCAGCCGTTCGCCCATGAACTTGGTGTTGGCGTAGATGCCGTAGGGCTGCGGGCGGACGCTTTCGTCGACGGTCTGGGTCTTGAAGTCGCCATAGACGGTCGAAGACGACATGAATACCACCTGGTTGACTTCGTCGGGGCGAAGCTGGGTGTATTCCAGGACGTTGCGTAGTGTGATCAGTTGCAGGTCGAAGCAGTGACCCGGAACCTTCTTTGCCTCGACCGCGCTGGAAATCGCCGCCAGATGGACGATCTTGGTCGGGGAGAATTTCCTGAACGCGTTCTCCAGGTCGATCATGGAGCGCGCATCGGCACTGGCGATTTCGACCCCGGCGTCGCGCAGCATTTCGAAACGTTGGCGAAGGAAGTTGAAATTCAGTTCCCGGCGGAAGGGATCGATTTCCATATCCGAGATATTGGCCAGCAGGTTGTTCTGCATCAGGTTGTCGATCAGCAGAACGCTGGCCCCGTACTCGCGAAGGCCGAGTGCGAGATTGTGCCCGATGAATCCCGCGCCGCCGACAAGCGCTACCCGCTCGCCGGCCAAGGCGGTTTTAATCGCTTTGGGAGTCAGGATTGCAGACATGATGGTCTCCTCTTTCTGAGCCGTCACCGCCGTTCTTGGCGGTCAAGCGTACCTCGACCTTTCGGAATTCATCCGACACTGATCCGAGCGTAGCTTTCAGGCTCCAACAATAGCACGATATGTGCCATTTCTTAAAGCCCGATTAACTGCCGGCGCGCGCCCTCGGAAAGTCTGTGGCTGCCGTCACGTAAGAGTTTGCGCCAGTTCACGGCTGGCTCTCCATAGAGGTGGAATTTGTTGACAAATTCGCGCTGAGCCGGATTCTCGACCGTGACAATGTCGGACGGCACGGGGTCGTCCCGAGGGTGTTTCATGCAGATCGCCGATTTCCCTGATTTACCGGCCGTTCTGCGGAACGCAGTCGTACGGGCCTTGAGCGCGCAACACGAAGGACGGTTGTTCGAGGCCGACCGCCTGTATCAGCAGATGGCCCGGCGCAAGCCCCTGCACCCGCTTCTTGCCCATACGATCGCAGGGTTCCTGCTGTTGAAAGGCGACTTGCTGGGGGCCTGGCCGTTGTTCGAGCGGCGCCTGGATCTGCCCTATTACACGCATCGGCCGTTCGAGAAGTTGTCCCAGCCGGTGTGGACGGGAGACCCCATCCCCAATGAACGGTTGCTGATCTTTGCCGACCTCGGCCTGGGCGACACGATCTTGGCGGCCAGGTTTCTGCCCTGGGTACGGCAGCGGGTGGGCGCGTTTTCAATGCAGGTGAAACGAGGGACGGTTCCCTTCTGGCGGCGTCTTTTCCCGGATGCGGAGATCAGTGCGCTCGGTGATCCGCTGCCGGATTGCGACTGGCGGATAAACCTGTTTTCACTTCCCGCCGTGTACGGCGCTCAGCCGCAGAACATGCCGTTGCCGCCCTATGTTGACGTCGATGAGGATGAACGCGCCCGGTGGCGGGACAGGCTTGGCGGCGGCTTCAAAGTCGGTCTGAGTTGGCAGGGGAATCCCGATCACGTCCGGGATTTTGAACGCTCAATCCCCTTGGACAAATTCATTCCCATCCTTCGAGACAAGGACCTCCATCGCAACGATGTCCGTTTCTTTTCCCTGCAGGTGGACCATGGCCGGGATCAGTTGCACGAGTCTCTTACCGATATCGCCGTGGAAGATCTCGCTGCGGAAATCATGGAGAACAACGACCCGTTGAATTCATCGGCTGCCTTGGTCGCGGAACTCGACCTCGTCATCGCGGTCGACAGCGCGCTCGCCAATCTGGCGGGGGCCATGGACGGGCCGTTCTGGCTGCCCACCTATAAAATTCCGGACTGGCGATGGACAACCTTCCCAGACCTTGACGCCGACAATCCACGGCCGTCATCGTGGTACTCGTCGGCGCGGATCTATCGCTGCGGCGAGCGCGGTAAATGGGAGCCTGTCATCGAGGAAATGCGCTCTGACCTTGTCGCCCTCACGACAGCCCGCTAGCCGGGGATGCCGCCGATCTGTATTTTGCGGTGATACGCGGATAAGTTACAGGAAAGGCGGCAATTCAGCCGTCAGCGGACCGGTGGCCAGCGAATGAGCGGGCAGGCCTTGCCATCCCGTTAGATCAGAGGCTCGAAATTCATTGAAGTCGATCTATCTCCACATCGGATTACCGCGCTGCGCGTCGACTCTGATCGAGGAAGTGTTCAACGGTCCGCAATACGATCTGTACAAGGCACTGCGCGCCAGCGGCATCAAGCCGCTCACGCATCTTTACCGGGAATTGCGCAAGGGCGTCGCCCGACCGAAGTGGGGAGAAACCCTGCTTACGAAACTTCGTGAGCAATACATCCTGCCACTGGTCAATGACTCGGACTACGGAGATTCATCGCGCGGGTACTTCGTCACCGACGAGGGACTTACCTTCGTCAACGACAAGAAAGGAAATCGCGGTGTCCACGGGGACCGGGCCCCCTTCATGGCGCGTCTCCTGGAAGGCTTTCAGGCGCGGGTCATCCTTATCGTCCGCAATCAGGTGAGTTACATTGAATCCTGCTACGGACTGCATATCCAGAACGGCGGCAAGCTGGATTTTGAAACCTATTTCCGCGACTTTCCGCTCGAGAATTTGGACTGGCTCGATGTCGCCGACACGTTCGCCCAAGTGTTCGGCGAACAGCAGGTATCGGTGTTTCCATTCGAGCCCCGATGTTACGACGCGGAAGACGTTCCTTATGCCAATTTTATGGACGCCATCTGCAAGGCCATGGGCATCGAACAGCCGGTGGATATGGAAAGACTTCCTTTGGCCAATCCGAGCCTGGATCCGAAACTTCTGCCTGCGCAACTGGAGATCAACCGAACGTTCGAACCGGAAACCGCAAGCGAGATCCGCAAAATACTATGTCGGGCGGTGCCCAAGCCCAGGGGCGCGTCCCCGTCGCTGCTTCGCGGCGAAGAGATCGAGAGCGTGAGGCGGCGCTATGCGGAAACCAATAATCTGATGTTCGATCGTTACATGCCGCAGTTCGACCGCACCCCCTATATGCCGGCTGGTTGAATCCGGGTGGAAACGATCGCGGAACCAGGCTCTGCCGGAATTGACTTCAATTAAGTTGAAAGGGTGCTAACCGCGTGCTGCGTCAATCCAGTTGGGCGGGGCCATCTTGAATTCGCGGACCCATTCCGGGAGTCCGAAGTGATCCCATTCGGGCTTGAAATGGGCGAACGGATCGGTGAGCGCATTCAACCCGTGCATGGTGACGAATATCCTCGGGTAATTGTGCTGGAGTGTGAGCCGCCACGGCGACGGGCAGGGGTGTACGACCGCCAGAATCGCGTCCCGGAAACCCGCGTTCGGTTGGGCCCCCTTGTGAAGCACGCGGTTCGGCGTGAAGATCAAGGCATCGCCAGCATTCGCCGAAACGCGATACGGCGCATACGGTTTATCCACCGATTTGAACAGCTCGCCCAAGTCCGATTCCCGATCCTCCAGATAGGGAAAATCATATCCGGCCGCGGCGGCGGCCTTCGTATCCTCAAGAGACAACAGTTCGGTGCTGCCATGCTCCGCCGATAGTTCCGTCAGATAGATGATGACATGTACCTGATGCGGAATTTCCGAATCCCGGTGCCATAAATAGCTGTTCATCGACTCGTCTGAAGGAAACAGCCGCGAAGCTGTCACGGTTCGAATGAAGAAGTGGCTTTGGAAATATTGGTGCAACAGCGTTTCCAATCGGCCGCTGATGGCTTCCGTCAGGATATCGGCGGCTAGTTTCTTGTCTTCGTCCTGCCAGGGTAAAAAGTAGGCCGGGATTTCGGGCGTCGGCGAAAACGGGGGGGGTTCGCGCGATATCATGCGGTCGATCATGTCCCGAATTTTCCTCACGGATTCTTGACGGAGCACGCCGTCGAGCGTGGTGAATCCCGTCTCCGCCAAATCCGTCTGGCCGTCAGGGACGGTCCCGCCCTGCACCTTGTAGGCCTGCTGGCAGCAAAGGCGATACAGGGCGTGCCGGGAAAACGGCCCCATCCGTCCGACCGCCTCCCGCATGCTCGGGGACATTTCTATCCAGTTGTTTTTAATGGAAAATTCCATATCCGTACCAGACCCTGTCCTGATTGGCGCCCTGCCGTCCGTTGCGTCCAACGTAGCACCAGTCGGTGAAAGGGGGGTTAATTACGGCTCAGGTCCACTATCGGCGACGGTCAGCGGGCGGCGACGATCTCGGCCACGCACGCGACGATGTCGGCCATGTCCTGGATTGTCAGGTGCGGGCCGCAGGGCAGGGCGATGGCGTGGTCGGCAAGCGCTGTGGCCCCCCTGAATCCGTTGGCATCATAGCCGAACCTCTCCCGGTAATAGCGCAGCCGGCCGATAGGATGGGGGTAATAGACGGACGTTCCGACCCCCCGCGCGTTCAACGCCAAGGCGATGTCATTGCGCCAGGGCGCAAGGTCGCCCTTGAGCAGCGCAATGGCGCAGTAGAAGCTGGATTTCAGCCGCTCCTCGCCGCTGTCCAGCACGTACACGCCCTCGACGGCATTCAGGCCCGTCTGAAGGGCGCGGAAATTGGTCTCGCGCCGGGCCATGATCTCGGGCATGCGGGTCAGCTGCACGCGGCCGAGCGCCGCCTGCATCTCTGACATGCGGTAGTTCATGCCCAGCCCCTTCACGTCGTAGAGACCTGGAACCTTCGGTCCCGGGCCGGAGCGATCGTAGTTGAAGGCGCGGAACTCGCCGATGCGTTTCACCGTTTCCGGGTCCTTGGACACCAGCATGCCGCCCTCTCCGCAGGTGATGTGCTTGACCGGATAGAAGGAATAGCAGCCCGTGTGCCCGAACAGGCCGACATGGGTGCCGTCGACGCGGGCCTCGACGGCGAGCGCGCAGTCCTCAACGACCTTCAGCCCGTGTTTCTTCGCCAGCGCCATGACCTTCACCATGTCGATGGGGATGCCCGCGTAATGGACGATGCCGATGGCCTTGGTCCTGGGCGTGACCTTGGCCGCCATGTCGTCCAGGTCCATGTTGCCCGTGGTCACTTCGCTGTCGACGAACACGGGGGTCGCGCCCGTCAACGTCGCTGCGTGCGCCGTCGCCACATGGGTCATGGCCGGCAGCAGGACCTCGTCCCCCGGGCCGACGCCGAGGTCGATCCACGACAGGTGCAGCGACGCCATGCAGCTTGAGGTCGAGACCGCATGTCCGCCGCCCATCATTTCGGCGAAGCCCTCCTCGAAGGCGTGACAGTTGGGGCCGTGGGTCAGGATGTGCCCCGAGAGCACCTCCATCACCGCGTCGCGCTCGGCGTCATCGATCCAGGGGCGGCCGAAGGGTATGTCCAGCTTGGTCATGGCTGTGTCCTGATGGGTTGCGGCGATCCGACGGCGAGCGCCGTGTCGGCGGCGGCGAGGACGCGGATCAGGGCGAACTCTCCTTCCGCCGCCGGGGACGGGTCGACGCCCGTGCGGATAGCCTGGATGAAATCGGGGATAAGCACGCCCTTGCCGGCGGGTAGGGGGGCGAGGTCCAGTTTCTCGGCCTTCGCGCCGTCCCTGCGGTCGCGGAACAGGCGCGGGCCCTGGTCGTCGTAGATGAAGGTCGCCTGGGTGCCGAACACCCGGATCACGTGGTGATGCGGGTGGACGCAGCCGAAATTGGCGGTGATGCGGCCAATGGCGCCCGAGGGGAAGGCAAAAGTCGTCGCCATGAAGTCGTCGTAGCGGAAATCCGTTCCCCGGGTCGCGATCTTGGCGCCGACAGTGGCAACGGTTTCGGGAGTCTCGTCCATCAGCCGCAGCATCAGGTCGATGATGTGGATGCCGCCACCCTCCATCACGGAATAGTCGGGCACGTCCTTGCGCCAGCCTGCGGTGATCTTGTGAATCCGGCCGTAAAGGTAATCCCCATCGAAGGCATATACCTGGCCCAAATCGCCTGCCTGGATCGCTTTCCGGAGCCAGACGTAGACGGGTGCCGCGCGCAGCACCAGGTTGGAGCGCAGGTGCAGGTTTCCGGCCTTGGCCCAGTGCGCCGCTATCTCGCTTGCCTCCGATTCCGTGCGGCACAACGGTTTTTCCACGAACACGTGCTTGCCGGCGTCCAGCGCCCGGCAGACCTCGTCGAAATGCAGGTGATCGAAGGTGGCGATGGAAACAATGTCGACGGCGGGATCGGCCAGGATCTGGTCGAAACTTTCCGCCACCCGGCCCTGGCCCAGGTCGCGGGCGACGCGCTCGGCCTTGGCGGCGTCAAGGTCGTAGAGCCAGGTAACCCGGCAGCCCGGCGCAGCGGCGAAGGCGCGAGCATGCTGTTCGCCCACGCCCAATCCGATGACGGCGACGCCAAGGGTCATGTCAGGCCCCCCGGCTGATATGCAGTCGCGTCGAAATCGGGCATGTAGCGTGCGAACAGTTCGCGGTTTGTGTCTGCGTAACGAGCCATGATGGCCTTGGCTTGTTCCGGGCTCAACGGAGATTCCTTCGAGGCGCTGTAATAGGCGGCGTCGCCCTCCGGGATCGTTGCCGCGGCGCCTTCCGCGTCGTCGCCCTGGTTCGCTCTCAGCTTCGTCGCGTGGTACTTCGGGACAAGGCTGGGATTGACGAGCGGGAGCGTTTCCAGTTTCACCGGCCGGCTGATGGCCATGGCGTTTTGGAACGCCTCAAGAAAGTTACCGTTGGACGATCCTGACGCGGGGTAGAGTTCCTTCTCGAAGGGCATTACCGTGACTGCGTCCGTGCCGACAAATTCGGCAAGGGTATTGGCGACCCTCAGCCAGTCCAGATGGGCATAGGGAAACGCCGCCACGTAATCATTGAACCCGGTTTGCCCGCCGTTCTGCAGGTGAAGTCCGTACATGGACACCACGTAACGGGCCTGATTGCGGACTAACAGGAGCAATCGAAGGTCGAAGCCCTCGCATAAGCGACGAAGGACCATTACACGGTTTGCGTAGACCAATGGTACACCGGGTCGGTCGTTTATTCCGGTCAGGCCTTCGTCGCTGGTGAAAAAGCCACTGGCATCATGATGAAGCAACGGCGCGACATGGTAGTCGCGCAGGCGGGTGCAGAGTTCGTCGGACCAGACAGGCACATCAACGTTGCGACGGAATTCCTTGTAAAGGCGCGGCAGCGGCAGAATGTTGTCATTGCGGAGGGACTGATACCCTTCGTGTTCCGGGAATAGAAAGATGTTTTCGATCAAGGTCGATGCACATCGCGGAAGCCCTACATGAACGTAAAAAGGCTTCATCATTGATTGGTCCCCATGGCGATGCGATGGGTGGGATCGAACAGTTCCGGCCGCCGCTCGGCCAGCGCTTCCAGTTCGCTCACGCCGAAGTTGGGTGTTTCCGGATACAGGATGTCGAATATCTGCGAAATGCGGCGGTAGTCGTGCTGTGTATCCAGCAGGCATTTCAGATGGTTGCGGTTCGGCGTGCGGCGGATTTCCAGCATGGGGAAGCGCTCGGGTCGCCGCGTGAAGAAGGGCAGCATGTTTTCCCGCTCGTACATGTCCTCGGACTCTGCGGCCAGGTCGCGCAGGGCGTCGACGCGCAGGACGTGGGTCTCGACCCCTTCCGGATATCCTGAATCGTTCGGATAGTGCGCCCAGGCGACGCCGGTGTTCAACACCGCCTGAAGCAGGCCCGCCGCCAGGTCGGGATCCGTCACCGGGCAGTCGCCCCACATGCGGACGAGGACGTCCGCCCCCGTCAGGTCGGCGGCCATCAGGAAGCGGGTCACCAGGTCATCGTCGGGGCCGCGCACGACCTTGATGTCGGGGTACGCGGCGGCGGCATCCTCCAGCGGGTCGTTGGCCGCACCCGTGGGGATCGCCAGCACCAGATCGTCGACGCCGCGGATGCGCAGGGCCCGGTCGAACAGATGGTGCATGACCGGCCGCCCCGCCAGCGGCAGGATCGCCTTCTGGGCCAGGCGGATCGAGGTCAGGCGGGCCTGGATGACGCCGGTGACCTTGGTCATGGCCGGGACTTCTCCCATGGAGAGGCGTAGAAAGTCATTGGCTTTCAACAGCTTGTTGGTCAAGGAAGATACGCGCGGAGATAAAGCTGAACAAGAACTTCGAGAAGCTGTTCGACGCCATGTCGTCCTTGAGGAATGCCTCGAACCGGGATCGATCGATCAGGTCGAAGATCGGCCCGGGCGCCAGCAGGCGGTCGCGGGTGTCGCCGTCGCCGCGGTCGACCAGGGAGTTGATGGAAGCGTTGAAGCCGCGCTTGCGCTTGTCCAGGCGCACGCTGTCCGGCACCAGGCCGTCGCCGGCCTGACGCAGCAGCAGCTTGGCGAAGCCGCCGCCGATCAGATACTCGGAGGGCACGCTATAGAGGAATTCGGCGAGCGGCCGATCCAGATAGGGCGACCGGTTTTCCACCGACCAGCGCATGGAGTTGCAGTCATCCTCGTGCAGGATGACCGGGATGGATTCCGCGAACAGTTCGTTCATCATGCGGTTGCGCAGCAGTTCACCGGTGAAGGCCGTTTCCTCGAAGTCTTCGTGGAACGGCCGGGCGAGCAGGCCCTCGAACACGTCCTGATCCAGCGTGATATGGCCGCGCTGGCCGGGTTCGCGCACGAAGGTCATGGGATCGCGCAGCAGCGGGTTCTGCACGTGGGCACCGAACCCGCCCTTCCAGTCCGACAGCAGGGTTTCGAAGTCGACCGCCGGATCGATCTGCGCGCGCTTCCACATCTGGGCGAGCCACATGGAATAGTGGTCGTAGTAGCCGGTGTAGAGTTCGTCCGCGCCGGTGCCCGATACGGCGACCTTGTAGCCCGCGTCGTGGATGGCTTCCGACAGGAAGGAATGGACGTAGTAGCTGATGGTCGCCACCGGCGCGTCGTGATAGGCGACCAGGTCGGCCATGCGCTCGAAGAAGCCCTCGGTCGAGGTATGGGTGACGTGGTGGGCGCAGCCGAGCGCCTCGACCATCGCCTTGATGTTGGCGCTTTCATTGTAGCGCTCGTCCGCGTCGATGACCGAGAAGCAATGGATGTCGGCGCCCAGCTTGCGGGCGGCGATGGCGGCCAGCGTCGAGGAATCGATTCCCCCCGACAGGCAGAAGGCGACCGGCACGTCGGCGCGCAGGCGCAGTTCGACCGAGCGGAACAGCCTTTCGCGCGCCCCCTCGAGCGCCTCCTCGGCCGACATGGGCCGGGGGATATGCTTGAGTTGCCAGTAGAATTCCGGCTGTTTCAGGTCGGGCGAGGACAGCGTCAGGTAGGTGGACGGCGGCAGTTCGAATACGCCGTCGAAGAACGTGTCGCCCGACTTGTAGAGGGACTTGTAGCCCAGCGTGAGATAGCGCAGCACCTGGGTCCGGTTGACCGGCGGGGTCTCGCCGGCAAGGGCGGCGAGGGCCTTGATCTCCGAGGCGAAATGCAGCGTTCCGCCTCGCGGCCAGAGGTACAGAGGCTTCTCGCCGAAACGATCGCGGCAAAGCGTCAGCGTCCCGGCCTTGGTGTCGGCGATGGCGAAGGCCCACATGCCTTCCAGCCGGTCGAGCGCAGCCGGGCCCCATTCGCGCCAGGCGGCGACCAGGACTTCCGTGTCCGACGTTGTGGCGAAGGCATGCCCCAGGGCCTCCAATTCGGCCTTCAGTTCCAGGTAGTTGTAGATTTCGCCGTTGTAGGTGACGACCAGCCCGTCGCGTTCGAACGGCTGGTCGGCGCGGGCATCCAGGTCGATGATCGACAGGCGCGTGTGCAGCAGCGCCGCCCGGTGCCCGCCCAGGTCCAGGACGCGGTGGCCCGAGGCGTCGGGGCCGCGCCGCGCCAGGGCGGACAGCGCCTTTTTGATGCGTCCGGCGTCCGGCGTGGCCGGGCCGAGGGTTCCCGCGATACCGCACATGCTCCGGGCCGCCTAGCGCTCGCCGCGCGCCCGTCGGGCGTACTGTTGGACGCAATAGTCCTTCAGCGCCGCGGGCATGGGTGTATAGACCTTGCCTTGCCGCTGCAACCGGTTGACGGACAGCATGCCGCCTTCGTCGAAGAACTTCAGGACCTTCATGGCGCCGGCGATGCAGCCGTCCGTCACTACCTTTCGCAGGCCGTCGAGGGGCAGGCCCGAGGGGAGGTCAGCGGGTGCGTTGACCAGGATCGCTCCTGTGTTGACCTCGGTCGCGGCGTACTGCACGACGCATTCCAGGCGCGCTTCCTCGCCGTGGTAGACCGCCCACAGATGCGTATCCGCGCCCCGATAGTCCTGCGGGTTTCCGGCATGCAGGACGATCGCCCGCGTGCCCATCATGTCGAGAATCTCCTGGCCGAGCCTGCCGGTGCTCAGGGCGACGACGGCGTCGGGCCCCAGATCCCGAATTGCCGCGGCGGCGTCGATGCCGGCCATGTTGGTGACCGGGAAAACCGGGGCGAAGTCGGAGAGGGCGGGGGCCTTGCCGCCGAACCATGTCTCAGCCTCGAACGCCGCTTGTTGATCGTCAAGGGCATGGGTTGTCGCGAAGGGCAGGGATGGGAACGCCGTGCGCACCAGGATGCCGCACAGGTCATAGGCGGCCGCCAGGGTGCGGGCGCATTGGACCGCGGGCACGGACTTGGTGGTCAACAGGGCGATCCGCACGGCCACGATCAGCCTTTCTCAAGATATTCCGGGAGGATCATATTTCCGGCGGCGACCGCCCGGGTCAACTTGCGGGACAGCACGTCAACCTCCCGCCCCGGGGCGAAACCGCCGCCGGGACGAACCCAGATGATATCATCCTTGCCCAGAACGTGTCCCGCGGGCAGGTCGCGTCCGGCCGCGATCGACCGGCGTACCGGCGTCACCAGTTCGCGTTCGCAATCCATGCACCCCAGCGCGCCGTCCCCCATCATGGATTCCACGGTGCGGATGTGACGGACAAGCGTCGTCATGTCTTCCGGGTTCGCGGAAAGCTGATGGTCGCGGAAATCCGAATAGTCGTTGGCGAGCGTGAAGTGCTTTTCGATGATCCGCGCTCCCATGGCCGCGGCGGTCACCGCCGCGTCCAGGCCTACGATGTGGTCCGAATAACCGATGGCCAGTTCAGGGAACGCCGCCTGCAGCGTTCGGATGGCGCCCAGGTTGGCCTGCTCCGGCGGCGCGGGATAGCTGACGATGCAATGGAGCAGCGCCAGCTCGCCCGCGATGCCCTTGGCGGACCACACGGCGGACACCCGGTCGACGGCCTCCTGAATCTCGGCCTCGCCGGAAATGCCCGTGGAAATGATCATCGGCCTGCCGCTTTCGGCGCAGCATTCGATCAGCGGCCAGAAGGTGTTGTCGCCGGAGGCGATCTTCAATGCGTCGACGATGGTCGCCAGGAACCGCGCGCTGTCGAGGTCGAGTGGCGTGGAAATGAACATCAGGCCCCGCTTGCGGGCTTGTTCGGCCAGTTGCGCGAACTGGTCGAAGCTCAGTTGAAACTTCTTTAGGCGTGCGAACCGGGCGGGGTCGGCGGGGGCGGTGAATTTCTCGGCGATGAAGGTCTGGAACTTGACGGCATCGACACCCGTTTCGGCCGCGCGGTCGATCAGTTCGCGGGCGACGCCGAAGTCGCCCTCGTGATTGTTGCCAACCTCTGCGATGACGTAGGTGCGTTTTAGGTCCTTTAACAAGCTCGGGACTCCATGTTGTTGGTAGAGGCGGGCTGCGGTCGACACCCGCAGCCTAGTACTGAAGGTTTAATGATTGTTTTAACGCGCGGGACTGCGGGCAGTGTGGATCGCGGACGATGACTGTCCCCCTTGCGCCCTATGTGCTTCTAATGACGGTAGGGCGGAATTTGGTCCGCAATTGATGTTGACCGGGGCGATGCGCTCACTTCCTAATGGCCGCAGCCGAACAGTGAGGAAGGTTGAACCCGCGTGCAATTTGTTTTGAACGTAGATCTGAACCAGGGGCGTTCCAAATTCGCGGCAATCGAAGACGTCGGCTGCGTCATCCGGTCGTTCCTGACCACGTTTGAAGCCACGAACGAGGTTACGCTCCATATTTTTGTCGCCGACGACGGTTTCTCGAATTTCAAGGTCCACGCTCTGCTCAGAGAATGGATCGACCAGGAGAGGCATCTCTATAAAGCCGACGGGCGGGTGGAAATACATGCGCCCGGGGATGATGCGGTCACGGTCGGAGAACCGGCGGTCACACTCGATCAAGCGACGACTTACAGTCCCGACGACCTTTTCCGCATGTATCGCGAGGAGGGTGGCCGTCTCCGTGCCGCCTACGAAAAATCGACGGTTTCGGACCGGTACGACCCGGATATCATCAGTCTTCACAAGCAGGAAGGCGATACGAATTTCGGAAATACCCAACCGGACTGGGTATGGGACTACACCACGTACATCGTTGATCCCGACAACGGAATTAGCAGTGTTCTCGATGTCGGATGCGGTGTCGGCATCATTTACGACCAGTTGCGGCGCTCGGAACTGCGGTCGGGCCGGCGCATGCCTCTTTACGCGGGGGTGGATTACAGCCGCTCCCAGATCGAGCGCGCCCGGCGCAAATATCCGCGAGCATTCTTTCAATACGGCGATGCCGCGGATCTGCCTTTTCCCGACAACAGTTTTGACCTGACGGTCGCCTACAGCGTCCTGGGGTTCATGCCGTTGGACAGAATTCCCACCGCCTTGTGCGAGATGCACAGGGTGAGCCGGAAAGGCATGATCGCAAGGGTGCTCTGCTCCTCCAAGGACGACGACTTTCCCTCTGAACCCGTGCGTGAGACGGTTTTGTGGGGCAAGGAATATCCCCTGGTGACCTCAAGCCCGGATTTCCATGAAATTTCTGAACTGATCAGCGGTTTCGATACCGTGGAGACTCAGGTCAACGACCTGATCATGCTGGAGATGGTGCGGAACCAGACGACGTGCCCGTTGAAGCCCGGTACGCAGGAGTACGACATTTATCTCGCGATTCTTACGAAGATAACGGGCGGCCTTGCCGAGAAGTATGGCAGCAAGGACGACGTGCCGCGTGACGAAGTCGAAAACCTGATGATGGCTGGCGGCAAGGTGCAATTTCCAGGCGGAATCGAGGCCGAATTCAAACCGGGCATGCGGTGGGTTCAATTCAAGGAGATATTGATCCGTCCCAAGAATTGGTGCTGGACGCAGCCCGAAAGCAAACTCGAATCTTACTGGACGGACCCGTTCGTGGTGAACAGGTCTTAACGACCGCACCGGCGCCTGCCGGCCGAAATTCCGGTTCGCCGACGGGCGAAAGGGACGGTCACGAGTTCTCGTTCGCGCTGTCCATCCGCTCGGCTATTTCGGCGGCTTCCAGCTTGTCGGCAAAGTCGCTGAAGGTGTCGGCTTCGTGGCGGATCAGTTTCTGGGTCGCCTTGAGCGCGCGGTACAGCTTCGCTTCTTCCACGAACTTGGAGATTTCGTCGCCGATGGGTTTGGCGCTGGGGGCGGCGGTCACGTAATCGTTCAAAAATTCGCGGAACGTTTTCAGGTATTCTTCTTCATGCCGTGGGAACATGTAGGCGCATTGCAGCGCGAAATATACGCGTGCGGCAGGGGTATTGGATTCGCCCTGAGACAGTATTTCCTTTTCCCGGATGATCGCCGATTCGTTATGGATCAGCAGCTTAGCGTTGCCGCCCACGTTTTCCAGAACGGCACCGTTGATGACAAGCTTTTCACCCGCCTTGATATCAAGTTTTAGCGGCATCTTGCTGATTCCACCCCACTATGTAGCACTCATGCTATTTATCAAATGTGCGCCAATTGAAGGAGACAGACAAGACCCTGTCTCGCGCCGCGAACAGGGGCGGATCAGAAATCGCGGAATATCGGGGGAAATATATGCCTGGATAAAAATGAAAACACCTCTCCGGGAAAGAAATTGTTAACTCTCCCGGGTTAGATTACCGTGCGATTCGTTGGCAGAAAGCACGACGTGAATGCCATCGCGGCGTTGGCGAGTATGGCCCGCTCCGCGAAGAAGCGAGGCAATGAAATGTCTGACGTGGCACTTTCTGCTGCAGTACGCAGCTCGCTGCTTGCTTTGCAGCGCACGACCGATCTGATCGACCGCACAAACAACCGATTGGCGACGGGGCTTCGGGTTGCCGGCCCTGTCGACGACCCTGTCGCGTTCTTCTCGTCCAAGGCGCTGCGCGACCGCGCCTTCGACTTCACCGAGCGCAAGGGCGGCATCGACCAGGGCATCTCGACGGTGACGGCGGCACTCGACGGCGTCGAAAGCATCGACAGCCTGGTCCGCCAGCTCAAGGGCATCGCGACGTCCCTGAAATCGGCGACGAGCACCCAGTTCACCGACCTGGTCACCCAATTCAACAACGTCCGTTCGCAGATCGGCGACCTGGCCAACGACGCACAATTCCAGGGCATCAACCTGATCGACAACACGTCGGAATCGCTGACCATCAACTTCGCGAACAACACGACCAGCCTGTTGACGATCGACGCCGTCAATCTGAGGCAGTCGGGCCTTTCCGTGGACGCTCTCATCATCCGCGCCGACAGCCAGATCAGCTTCACCGCCACGCCGACCTCCGGGGTCTCGATCGGGAACTCCGCGCAGTCGGCGTTCACCAGCATCAGCAACTTCTCCGACTTCGGCGGCGAGCTGGTGGTGACCTACAACGGCACCGGCGTGACGGTGACGTCAGGTGGCGGGATCACGTTC